>NZ_VIRJ01000012.1:0-232064 GCF_006874435.1 Microbispora sp. KK1-11
GAGATGATGGGGTTGATAGGCCGGAAGTGGAAGCGCAGTAATGTGTGGAGCTGACCGGTACTAATAGGCCGAGGACTTGACCATGATGTGCTCGCGTTCACTATGTGATCTCAGAGACAGCAACCGTTGATTTGGTTGTGTGTTTCGTGGGGTTACGGCGGTTATAGCGGCAGGGAAACACCCGGTTACATTCCGAACCCGGAAGTTAAGCCTGCCAGCGCCGATGGTACTGCACCGGGGACGGTGTGGGAGAGTAGGACGCCGCCGGACAATCTTTGTGGAGGGCCACCCCGGTTTGGGGTGGCCCTTCCGCATTTCCAGAGGTGTTTCCCCTCTGGGCGCGTGTTTGTTGGTGGGTGGTGCCCCGGCTGGGTTGGCCGGGGCTTTCGCATGTCCAGGGGCTGCCGGCCGGCACGGTGACGTCCCGACCCACCCGACCAAGACCCGGTCGACCACCACGTCCCACCACAAGGTCACCCCCGCGGGCCGTCCCAAACCACCCGTGCAAGACCCCCACACCCCGAGACCTCTCGCCCCACCACGATCACGGCTCACTGAGACACGTTTCTCAAGCGATGCGGCGACCTCCCACCGGCCCGCTCCCCGCGCGGACCGATCACCCCGTGCTCATATCACGCGCACCGCGTGCCACCTCGTGAAGGGGCGGCCACCAGTTCCCGTACGCTGAGGGTCGTGGAATATCGAGCCGTCGAGCAAGCGATCATGGCACGGGGAGTGGAGTGGGATTTCAGCCCCACTCTTGACCGGATCACCGCGCTGATGGAGATCCTCGGCGACCCCCAGCACTCGTACAAGGTCGTTCATATCGCGGGCACCAACGGGAAGACGAGCACCGCGCGCATGGTCGAGGCTCTGCTGCGCGAACGCAACCTGCGGGTGGGCCGCTACACGAGCCCTCATCTGCAGTCGATGCGCGAGCGCATCTCGATCGACGGCGAGCCCCTGTCGGAGGAGCGGTTCGCCGAGGTGTACCAGGACATCGCCCCCTACCTCGAGATGATCGACGCCAGGGTGGGCAAGCTGAGTTTCTTCGAGGTGCTGACGGCGATGGCGTTCGCCGCGTTCGCGGACGCTCCCGTGGACGTCGCCGTGGTCGAGACCGGCATGGGCGGCACCTGGGACGCGACGAACGTCGCCGACGGAACGGTCGCCGTCATCACGCCCATCTCGCTCGATCACACGGACTACCTCGGTCCGGACATCGCGACGATCGCCGGTGAGAAGGCCGGCATCATCAAGCCGAAGGCGACGGCCATGCTGGCGCAGCAGGCGCTGCCGGCCGCCGAGGTGCTGATGCGGCGGGCGGCCGAGGTCGGTGCGGTGGTCGCCCGCGAGGGGCTGGAGTTCGGCGTGCTGCATCGCGAGCTCGCCATGGGCGGCCAGATGCTCCAGCTCAGGGGCTTGAAAGGCGTGTACGAGGACGTGTTCCTGCCGTTGTACGGCGCGCATCAGGCGGGCAACGCCGCAGGCGCCCTGGCCGCCGTGGAGGCGCTGACGGCCGGTGACGACCCGCTGGGCGAGGAGGTCGTACGGCAGGCCTTCGCCCAGGTGAGCAGCCCCGGGCGGCTGGAGATCGTACGGCGTGGGCCGACCGTCCTGATCGACGCGGCGCACAATCCCGCGGGCATGGAGGCCACGGTCGAGGCAGTGACCGAGGCGTTCGGGTTCACCCGGCTCGTCGCCGTGGTGGCCGTGATGGCGGACAAGGACGTGGACACGATCTTGGACCTGCTGGAACCGGTGGCCGAGGAGATCGTGGTCACCCGCAACTCCTCTCCTCGCTCGCTGAGCCCGGACGACCTCGCGGCCCGGGCGGAGGCCGTGTTCGGCCAAGATCGCGTCCACATCGAGGACCGGCTCGACGACGCCATCGACAGGGGCGTCGCGCTGGCCGACCAGGGCGACGAGCTCGGTTCCGGCGTCCTCATCACCGGTTCGGTCGTGACCGCGGGCGACGCGCGCATCCTCCTCAAGGCCGCCAAATGAGCAGCGCCGTGTTCGAGGTGACCCCCGGCATGCGCCGGCTCTGCGCGACCGTCCTCGGGATGCAGGCGATCGTGGTCGCGCTCATCAGCCCGGTCGCGATCACCATCAACCACGTGTCCATGCCACTCGCGCTGACCGTCGGGCTCGGGCTGGCCGTCCTGTGCGTGGTGGTCGCCGGGATGCTGAAACGCCCGTACGCGTACATTGCGGGCACTGTGCTTGAAATCCTGACAATCGCCACAGGATTCCTGGTCCCGGTCATGTTCTTCCTCGGGGTGATCTTCGCCGCCCTGTGGATAACGGCCATCTTCGTCGCTCGCCGTGTCGAAGGGGCGACGAAGCGCTAAAGTCGGCAACCATGGCCGTCCCTCCCGTACCGCAGGCACGGACCGCCGTGCCGGTCCGTGCCGTGCGCGTCCCTCTGCTGGTCGACGTCGTCATCGGGCTGCTCACCCTGGTGGCGCTGCCTCTCGCGCTCGTCGCCATCCCGAACACGATCTCCGTCGTGGCGGCGCTGCTGCCGCCGGGCGTGTCGCAGGTCGACATGATCCGCGCGCACGGCCTGGCGCTGCCCGCCATGCTGGTGACCGTGCCGCTCGCCGCGGTCGCGGTGCGCAGGTTCCGCGCGGCGCCGATCCTCGTGGCGGGGCTCACGCTGCTCGCGCTGGCCGACGTCGCCGGGGGGTACACCGACACCGTCGCGCTCGTCGGTGTGCTGCGGGTGCTCCACGGGATCGGCGCGGGCATGCTCGTGCCGGCCACTCTGGTCGCGGTGGCCGAGCGCCCCCGGCGCCGGGTGCTGCTGCCGATCTGGGCGGGCGGGCTCGCCGCCTCGCTGCTGTCGGCCCAGGCCCTCGCCCTGTGGGCGATCCGCGACGTGACCTCCTGGCAGGTCACCCTCCAGCCGTACCCGCTGCTCACCGGGGTGGCGCTGGCGCTCGCCGCGGCATACCTGGTGCTTTGGATGATCTCCGGCGACGGCGGGACGCGGGCCGAGGGGGAGATCCTTCCCGCGGGCCGGCCGACGTCTGCGGAGCGCGGACGGCTCGCGCTGGCCATCGTGCCCGCCGCGGCCATCGCGGTGCTGGGCGTCGGGATCACCTTCGACTGGCCGCCGCGCCTGGTCGTCGTCGCCGCGGCGGTCGTGGTGGTGGCGATGCTGGCCCTCGCGGCGCTCGGCACGTTCGAGGGGCCCGGCGGCCGTACGCTCGCCTTCGTCAACGTCGCGGTGGGGCTGGTGGTGCTGCCGACCGCCGCGCAGATGACCTACATCGAGCTCGGCGGCCCCCTGGGCGGTCCCGGTCTCAAGGGCCTGTGGGTGCCGTTCCTGGTGGCCGCGGTGACCGCGCTCGTGGGCGCCGTCCTCGCGGGTCGGGCGCCCGAGGCGCTCGCGGCCCGGATGACGGTCCTCGGCCTCGCGGCCGTCGTCGCGGGGCTGGCCGCGATCAGGCTGCTGGTCCCGGCACCGTCGGGCACGCCGCTGGTGGTGCCGTTCGTCCTGCTGGCCGCGGGGTCGGCGGTGGCGCTGGTCGGCGCGTTCCGCACGGCGGGCCTCGGATCGGCGATGCTGGGGCTGTCGCTGTGCTTCCCGGCCGTGCTCGCGGGCTTCCTGCTCGGCACCGGCATCCAGGTGAACCGGCTGCGCGACGCCGCGGAGACGGCGCAGGGCGACGGGAACGCCCTGGTCGACGGCTTCATCGACGCGCTGCACATGTGGGCGCTGGTCGGTGGGTTCGTCGTGGTCGGAGTGATCGTGCTCACCTCCGTCCTGACCCGGCGGGCCGCCGCCGCGTCGGCGGACGGGGATGTGGTGATCCCCGCGCCGACCCCCTCGCCGGAGGAGGACGACATCCCCAGGAACGCCGGCCCCGCGCACTGACACCGCGCCGCACACCACGACCCCGCACACCACGACCCCGCACGCTGACACCGCGCCGCACACCGCCGCGCCGCACGCTGACACCGCCGCACAACACCGCGCACAGGGACACCCTCCCGGACGATCCGCCCCGGGCGCCGCAGACCCGCCGACACCGGACTCGTCCGATCGGAGCGGCGTTCCCGGACCGGTAAGCTGCCGTTGCGCCGGAGCTTCCCAGCCGGAGCTCCCCAGGCGCGTGACGAGTGGGCCCGCGATCCGCCGGGCCACCGTGTACGGCGAGTCAGACGACCTTAGGAGAAAAGACCGTGTCCGAGCGTACGCTTGTCCTGATCAAGCCCGACGGGGTCCGTCGCGGCCTCATCGGGGACGTCATCGGCCGCATCGAGCGCAAGGGCCTCAAGATCGTGGCGATGGACCTGCGCACGCTCGACGCCGAGACGGCCAAGGCCCACTACGCCGAGCACTCCGAGCGTCCGTTCTTCGGCGAGCTGGTGGAGTTCATCACCGGCGGTCCGCTGGTCGCGATGGTGCTCGAGGGCCCCCGGGCCGTCGAGGCGTTCCGCGCCCTGGCCGGCCTGACCGACCCGGTGAAGTCCGCTCCCGGCACCATCCGCGGCGACCACGCCCTGGAGATCGGCGAGAACGTCGTCCACGGCTCCGATTCGCCGGAGTCCGCGGCCCGGGAAATCAAGATTTTCTTTCCGGACCGTTTCTAGTCCTTGCCACACGAGAGGCCCCGGTTTAAACCGGGGCCTCTCGTGTTTTTCCAGGTGGTGACCGAGCTTAGGCCGGGGGACAGCGGTTTTTCCGGGGGCTTGAGAGCTCGATGTGCCCAGTGATGAGCACATGCCGTTACGATTCGAATGCGATGCGTCATCCCGCACTCCCGCTGAACCCGGTAACCGCTAACCACCTGAAGGAAGGCTTCCTTCCGCATGGGCAGCAAGCTGACATTCCTGGGCCGTGACATGGCTGTCGACCTTGGCACGGCGAACACTCTCGTCTACGTCCGAGGGCGCGGCATCGTCCTGAACGAGCCGTCCGTCGTCGCCATCAACGTCACGACAGGAAAGATCGTGGCAGTTGGGATAGAAGCGAAGCGGATGATAGGGCGGACGCCCGGAAACATCGTCGCGATCCGTCCCCTGAGGGACGGTGTCATCGCGGATTTCGATGTGACCGAGCGAATGCTGCGGTACTTCATCCAGAAGATTCACAAACGGCGGCACTTCGTGCGCCCGCGCATCATCGTGGCCGTGCCGAGTGGCATCACCGCTGTGGAGCAACGCGCTGTGAAGGAAGCGGGCTACCAGGCCGGGGCCCGCCGCGTGTACATCATCGAGGAACCGATGGCGGCCGCGATCGGAGCCGGTCTGCCGGTTCACGAGCCGACCGGGAACATGGTCGTCGACATCGGCGGCGGCACCACCGAGGTGGCCATCATCTCGATGGGCGGCATCGTGACCAGCCAGTCGATCCGCGTCGGGGGCGACGAACTCGACCAGGCGGTCATCGCCTTCACCAAGAAGGAATACTCGCTGATGCTGGGCGAGCGCACGGCGGAGGAGGTCAAGATCGCCGTCGGGTCCGCCTGCGTCACCGGCGAGGACTTCCACGCCGAGGTGCGCGGCCGCGACCTGGTCAGCGGCCTTCCGAAGACGGTCGTCATCAGCGCCGAGGAGATCCGCAGGTCGATCGCCGAGCCGGTCAACGCGATCGTCGACGCGGTGAAGTCGACGCTGGACAAGTGCCCGCCGGAGCTCTCCGGCGACCTCATGGACCGGGGGATCGCCGTGACCGGTGGCGGCGCCCTGTTGCGCGGCATGGTCGACCGGTTGCGCGAGGAGACCGGCATGCCGGTCCACCTGGCCGAGAACGCGCTCGACTCGGTCGCGCTCGGCTCCGGGCGGTGCGTGGAGGACTTCGAAGCCCTCCAGCAGGTGCTCGTGCCGGAGCCCCGCAACTAAGGAGCGTCATGAGAGACACCCGCCGCGCCCGTCTCATGCTCGGACTCCTCCTCGCTGTGGCGCTGATCCTCATCACCGTGGATCACCGGGCCGGGAACAACCACGTCCTCGGCCCGGTGCGCGACTTCGCGGGCGCCGTGTTCGGGAAAGTCGAGCGCGTCGGCGCCGCCGTCACCCGGCCGATCACCGGATTCGTCGGCATGCTGCGCGACGCCCCCTCCGCCCAGCGCGCCATCGCCGACCTGCGCAAGGAGAACGCGCGGCTACGGGACGAGGTGTCGGCGCAGCGGCTCGACAAGGGGCGGGCCGAGAAGCTGGACCGCATGCTCGGCCTGGCGGGGCTCGGCCGCTACCGCATCGTGCCGGCCCAGGTCGTCGCGCGGCGTACGGTGGCAGGTTTCGAGGACACGGTCGAGATCGACGCCGGCACCGGCGACGGGATCCGGCCCGACATGACGGTGCTCAGCGATGCCGGGCTGGTCGGCCGCGTCGTGCAGACAGGCCCGGCAGGCTCGACGGTGGCCCTGCTGACCGACCCGGCCCTGTCGGCCGGGGCCAGGCTGGAGGGTGGCAACGAGCTCGGCGTCGTGAGCGGCCTCGGCGAGGCGGGCGGCGGCGGCAACCTCATCAGGTTCCGCCTGCTCGACTCCACCGTGCCGATCGGCGTGGGCCGCCGGATCGTCTCGTTCGGTTCCCAGCAGAGCAAGCCGTACGTGCCGGGAGTGCCGATCGGCGTGGTCGAGCGGGTGGACAACACGCCGGGTGAGGTGACCAGGACGGCCTACGCGCGGCCCTTCACCGACTTCTCCGCGCTGGACGTCGTCGGCGTGGTGGTCGCGGCGCCGAAGCGCGATCCGCGCGACGCGGTGCTGCCGCCGAAGCCGCCGCCGCCGAAGCCGCCGCGCGAGGACCAGCGGCGCGGTGACGACGGCCGTGGGCAGGGGCACGCCTCGCTGGAGGCCGAGTGGGGGCTCGGCGACCGGGGCCGCGGCGCGGGCGACGAGTCGCGGGCCACGACGGAGCGGCAGGCGCGCGAGGGCCGGCCCGAGGCCGCGCGGGAGCGGCGCGGCCGGCACGGCACGCAGGCCGTGGACGGGGAGCAGTACGCCCAGGAACAGCACGCCCAAGAGCAGCACGCCCAAGAGCAGCACGCCCAAGAGCAGCACGCCCAAGAACAGCACGCCGAGGAGCCGCCCACCGCCCATGAACGGCCGGCCGCCGGCGAGCCGCGCAACGCGCCTCGGCAGCACGACGGCGCCGCGGCGGACGACGGCCGCGGTGGGAGGAACTGACCGATGGCCCGCAACCTCCTCGCCGCGCTGTTGCTCTTCGTCGCTCTGGTGCTCCAGGTCAGCGTGGTCAACCGGCTGTTGCTCTCCTGGGCGCCCGACCTGGTGCTGTTGACGGTCGCCGCGCTCGCGACCAGGCGCGGGCCCGTGCCGGGGGCGGTGATCGGCTTCTGCGGTGGGCTCGCCTACGACCTGCTGCCGCCCTCCAACCACACGCTGGGCCAGTACGCGCTGGTGCTGTGCGCCCTCGGCTACGCGGCCGGGCGGGCGGGAGATCGGGTGCCGCCGGTCGCGGTGGCGGCGTGCGCCGTGGTCGCGCCCGGCATGCTGGCGGGTCTGGGCGCGCTGATCGGCGCCCCGGGGGTCACCTGGCCGGTGCTGGCCACGGCATGGCCCAGGGCCGCGATCTGCAATCTCGTGGCCGCTCCGCTGGTGCTCTGGGCGGTCAAGGTCACGCACGGCGGTCACCGCAGGCGGGCCGGTGGTGGCGAGCTCGTGCCGAGCTGGAGACGGGGGACGGCATGACACGTTTGCGCGGACGCCTGCTCGTCCTGCAGGTGCTGGTCATCGCCATGATCGTGGTGCTCGTCGTCCGGCTGTGGCAGGTCCAGGTGGTGCAGGGGTCGCGGTTCGTCACGGTCGCGACGGAGACGCGCACCCGCGAGGTGCGGGTCCCCGCTCTGCGGGGGGCGATCCTCGACTCCTCCGGGCGCCCGCTCGTGCGCAACCGTACGACGCTGGTGGTCTCCGTGGACCGCGGCCGGCTGGAGCGGATGCCGGACGGCGGCGACGCGGTCCTGCGCCGGCTGTCCGCCGTGCTGAAGGTGCCGCTGTCGAAGCTGAAGCAGGAGATCCGGGCGTGCGGCCCCGGCATCAGCCGCCCGTGCTGGCCCGGCTCGCCGTACACGCCGATCCCGGTCGCCAACAACGTCAACCCGCGGGCGGCGCTGCAGATCCTGGAACGCCAGGAGGACTTCCCCGGCGTCACGGCCGACATCCAGGCGATGCGCGACTATCCCGACGGCAAGGACGCCGCCCAGCTCCTCGGCTACCTGCAGCCGGTGACGCAGAGCGAGCTGGAAAAGCGCGAGGGTCTCAAGGCCAACTACTCGGGCGTCGACCTCACCGGTCGCGACGGGCTGGAGCGCACCTACGACTCCGCCCTGCGCGGCACGCCCGGCCTGCGCAACGTCCAGGTCGACCGGATGGGCAAGGTCATCACGGTCAACCAGCAGTCCGACCCGGTCCCCGGCGACATCCTGGTGACCAGCATCGACGCCAACGTGCAGCGCATCGTCGAGAAGTCGATCGACCAGGCCATGCGGGAGGTGCCGAACTCGGACGGCGCCGCCGGCGTGGTGCTCGACGTCAAGACCGGCCGCGTGATCGCGATGGCCAGCCGGCCGACGTACGACCCCAGGGTGTGGACGGGCGGCATCTCTGAGAAGGACTACCGGCGGCTGCTGTCGGACAAGTCGGGCAAGCCGCTGGTGTCGCGGGCGATCGCCGGCGAGTACGCCCCGGGTTCGACGTTCAAGATCAGCTCGGTGTCGGCGATGGTCGCCGACGGCGAGCCCCTGCACGGCACCTACCAGTGCCCGAGTTCCTACAACGTCGAGGGCCGGTCGTACCCGAACGCGGGCGGCATGAGCCTGGGCGCGATCTCGCTGCACGAGGCGCTGGTCAAGTCGTGCGACACCGTGTTCTACAAGGCCGGGTACGAGGAGTGGCTGCGCGACGGCGGCAAGACGCCCAAGGCCAAGGTCAAGGAGCCGATGCCGAACATGGCCAAGGCCTACGGCTTCGGCAAGCCCACCGGCATCGACCTGCCCGGCGAGTCCGCGGGCCGCATTCCGACCCGGGCGTGGAAGCTCGACCTGTACAACTCCACCAAGTCGGAGATGTGCAAGCGGGCCAAGATCGGCTACCCGGACATGAAGGACCAGAGCCGGGCCGCGTTCGCCAAGCGGCTGGCCAACGAGAACTGTCTGGAGGGCATGATCTTCCATGCCTACGAGGCGGTCAACCTCTCGATCGGCCAGGGCGACGTCCTGGTCACCCCCCTCCAGCTCGCTCGGGCGTACGCGGCGCTGCTGGGCGACGGCAACGTGCGCAGCCCGCGTGTCGGCTGGGCGCTGATGCGTCCGGACGGCACCCTTAAGCAGGAGATCCCGGTTCCGATCGTGGGGCACCTGCCGGTCAACGACGAGACCCGCACCTACATCCGCAAGGCGCTCAGCGAGGTGCCCTCGGACGGCACGGCCGCGGGCGCGTTCCGCGGGTTCCCGATGAACATCGTCAAGATCGGCGGCAAGACCGGTACGGCAGAGGTCTACGGCAAGGAGGACACGTCGTGGTTCGCGTCCTTCGCGCCCGCGGACAATCCGCGGCTGGTCACCGTGGTCATGGTGGCGCAGGGCGGCTTCGGCGCCTCGACCGCCGCGCCCGCCGTGCGGCGCATCTGGGAGGGGATCTTCGGCCTCGGCAAGGGAGACGACGGCAAGCCGCTCAAGCCGGCGCTTCCGGACGGCAAACCGGTGACGCGGCTGCCGGCCATCAGCCGCGAAACGCAGTGAGGCGGACCAGCCATGACTGAAGCCTTGGGGGTACGGCGGAGGTCGTTCGCGAGCCGCGTCGTCGGCCGGGGATCGGTCGTCTGGCGGATGGACTGGGTGCTGTTCGGCGCGGTGGTCGCGCTCAGTGCGGTCGGCACGCTGCTGGTGTGGTCGGCCACCCGGACGTGGTCGTCGATCGAGCCGACGGGCATGGCCAAGAAGCACGTGCTCAACCTGCTCATCGGCCTGGCCCTCTACAGCGCGGTCGCGGTGACCGACTACCGCTGGCTGCGCACGTACGCGCCGGTCCTGTACGGCATCGCCGTCATCGGGCTGATCCTGGTCATCAGCCCGATGGGATCGACGATCAACGGCCACCACTCGTGGATCCTGCTGGGCGGGGGCTTCGCCCTGCAGCCGGCCGAGCTGATGAAGCCGGCGCTGGTGGTGATGCTGGCACGGCTGCTGGCCCCGACGTCCGAGAAGGGGAAGAAGAAGGACCGGCCGAGGGCCTCCGGTCTCGCGCTCTCCCTCGCGGCGGCGGGCGCGGCGGCGGCGCTGGTCATGCTGCAGCCCGACCTCGGCACCACGATGGTGCTGATGGCGACGACCGGCGCGATCGTCGTCTTCGCCGGGATACGCAAGCGCTTTGTGGGGGCCGGGGTGCTGCTCGCGGCCCTCGCGGCGATGGCGGTGTGGTCGCTGGGGCTGCTCAAGCCCTATCAGGTGGCGCGTTTCACCGCGCTCATCGACCCGTCGAGCGACCCGCGCGGCGTGGGCTACAACAGCACGCAGGCGCTGGTGGCGATCGGCTCGGGTGAGGTGTTCGGCAAGGGCCTGTTCCACGGCGGCCAGACCACGGGACGCTTCGTGCCCGAGCAGCACACCGACTTCATCTTCACCGTCGCGGGCGAGGAGCTCGGCTTCGTCGGGTCGGTCACCGTGGTGGCCCTGCTCGGCGTGGTGCTGCTGCGCGGCGTACGGATCGCCCGGATGTGCGGCGACCGGTTCAGCGCGCTCGTCTCCGGCGGCATCATCGCGTGGCTGGCCTTCCAGACGCTCGTCAACGTCGGCATGACCATCGGCATCATGCCGATCACCGGCGTGCCGCTGCCGTTCGTCTCCTACGGCGGCACGGCGACGTTCGCGAACATGACGGCGGTGGCCATCCTGCAGGCGATCCATCTCAGGTCGCGGCCCGTGTGAGCTGTGCCGCCCGCATGAGAGCCGTCCGCAGGGTGACGGATCCCGGCTCTCACTGGTGTCCGCTCCACGCGGCGAACATCATGGGAACGGAACAGGTTCGGGGGTTGAACGAACCATTACGGAGGAACCGTGACTCCGGACGACGAGGTGCGGGAGCGCGAGCGCGCCCTTGACCTGCTGCGCAGGGCCTTCCCCGACTACCGGATCGTGTACGGCGGCGGACGATGGGCCGCCGCGGCCGCGGGCGACCCGCCGACGGTGTGGTTCGCCGAGACGCCGGCCAGCCTGTGCGGTCAGTTGTTCACGGCCCAGTTGCGCCGCGGCGGGACGGTCGTTCCTCTCCGGCTGGAGGAGAGCGACTCGCAGTGCGCGAGGTGACGGTGCGCGAGGTGACGGTGCGCGAGGTGACCGGTTCGTGACATGTAGGGCGTTAGCGTGCGGGTGTCACCACTGGGAGAGCCGATGACGACACCCTCACGCGGCGGGGACCGGTCCGCCATCCAGATCGCCGGCGGCATCCGCGAGCGCACCCTCGCCGCTCTCGGGGAGCCGCCGACGACCGCGGTCTTCCACCAGATCGCCGACGAGATCCACCTCTGCTGCCCGCAACTGACCCGTTTCAAATGCCTGCGCCTGGCGTACGGGTGGACGGTCGAGGAGGCGATCGAGCGCTTCCATGCGATGTGCGACCGCGAGCAGATCAAGCGCAGGGGGCTGAGCGAGCGGTCCTGGCGGGAGTGGGAGGCCGGGGCCCGGCCCGACCGCGACTACACCGACCTGCTGTGCCGCCTGTTCGAGACGGGCCCGGTGCAGCTCGGGTTCGCCCGGGACTACACGCCCCCGGAGATGCGCCGCCCCGCCGCGTGGCGGCGCCCCGCCACGCCCGACCTGATCAGCGCCGCCGCGCAGGAGGCGAGCGAGCACGCCGAGCGCGTCGAGACGAGCGAGATCGGCGACAGCACGCTGGAACGGCTGCGCACGCAGGTGATCTGGCTGTCCCGGCGGTACGTCTGGGAGGCGCCGCTGCCGCTGTTCGTGGAGATGCGGGCGCTGCAGGAGCAGACCCGCCGGTCCCTGGAGCGGCGCGTCCACCCGGGCCAGGCCGGTGAGCTGTACTTCCTGGCGGGCACGCTGTGCGGGCTGATGGCCAACGCGAGCATGGACATGGGCCGGCGGGTGCCCGCCGACACCCTCGCCCGCGCGGCGTGGACGTACGGCAGGATCGCCGGCCACCGGTCGCTCATGGGCTGGGCCCGCGGCATGCAGGCGTCGGTCGCGCTGTGGGACCGGCGGTATGAGGACGCGGCGGGCTACGCCGAGGACGGCCTCACCCAGCTGCCGCGGGGTCAGGGCGGCGCGCGGCTGCACATGCTGCGCGCGCGGGCGGGGGCGATGCTCGGCTGGACCCGCGAGGCCGAGGACGACCTGCTCAAGGCGGCGGACGCCCGGGAGTCGGGCGCCGGGGACGAGCTGCACGACGGGTTCGCCGGGGAGTTCTCCTTCCGGCCCGCCAAGCACGCCTACTACACGGCGGTCACCCACCTGCACCTCGGCCAGCCCGCCCGGGCGATCGAGCAGGCCCGCACCGCGCTCGACCTGTACGAGCGGGAGGATCGGCAGAACAGGTCGTACGGCTGTGAGGCGATGGCCGGGGCCCACCTCGCGGTCGCGCACCTGATGGAGGACGACCCCGGCGGGGCCGAGCGGGCCCTGACCCCGCTGCTGGCCCTGCCGCCCGAGCGCAGGATCGACAGTCTCGCCGAGACTTTGCAGTCCACCCGGACGATGGTGCGCGGCGCTCTCGCCGAGCGGCTGGAGTCGTTCTGCGCGACCGGCCTGCCGCAGTCGGCCGCCCGGGCGCTGCCCGAGGCGCTGTCCGACGCCCCGTCCGAGAGACTGTCCGAGGCCCCGTCCGAGGCGCTGCGCAGTGAGGGGGGCATGCGATGAGCGTGTCCACCGTCGCCGGCACCCCGCCCGCGCTCGCGGAGGCGTGCCGCCAGGCGGGGCTCAGCGCCGACGGCGCCCGGCTGCTGCGCAGTTTCGCCAACACGGTGTACCACCTGCCGGGGGAGGGGGTCGTCGTCCGCCTCTCGGAGGCCGGCACCCCCGGCAAGTACGACCGCCTGGTCACCTCGCTCAAGGTCACCCGCTGGCTGCACGAGCAGGACTTCCCGGTCACGCTGCCGCTCGACGTGCGCCAGCCGCTGGCCGTCGAAGGCTGCCTGGCGACCTTCTGGCACTACGAGGACGGCGCGGACGACGGCGATCCGGTTCCGCTCGGCCTGCTGCTGCGGTGGCTGCACTCCCTGCCGCCGGTCCCGTTCGCGCTGCCGACCTACGACCCCTTCGGCCGCGTACGGCGGGCCGTACGGGCCAGTCTCGTGCTGGACGGCGAGGAGCGGGAGTGGCTGCTGGGCCGATGCGCGGCGCTGGAGGAGGCGTACTACGAGCGGATCGAGTTCGTCCTGCCGTACGGGCTGGTCCACGGGGACGCGCACCGGGGCAACCTGATCCGCACCGCGGACCGGATCCTGTTGTGCGACTGGGACTCGGCCAGCGCGGGGCCGCGCGAGATCGACCTGGTGCCCACCCTGCAGGGCGCCAGGTTCGGGCTGTCGGACGCGCAGCGCGACGGCTTCGCCCACGCGTACGGATGCGACATCAGGGACTGGCCGGGCTATCCGGTGCTGCGCGACATCAGGGAGCTGCAGACGCTGACGGCCGTGCTGCGCATCGGGCACAGGGACGCCGCGGCGCACGCCGAACTGCGCCACCGCCTGGCCTCGCTGCGCGCGGGCGACGACCGGATCTGGCACCCCTTCTGAGGACGGAAGATCCGCAGGGGCCACTCCCCGGAGCCGATACCCTGGATGCATGTCTGTCGAGTCGTTGTTTCCCCGCCTGGAGCCGCTGCTGCCCAAGGTGCAGAAGCCGATCCAGTACGTCGGGGGCGAGCTGAACTCGACGGTCAAGGACTGGGACGAGGCGACCGTCCGGTGGGCTCTGATGTATCCGGACGCCTACGAGGTCGGCCTGCCCAACCAGGGGGTGCAGATCCTCTACGAGATCCTCAACGAGCTGCCCGAGACGCTGGCGGAGCGCACCTACGCGGTGTGGCCCGACCTCGAGGCGCTCATGCGGTCCGAGGGTGTCCCGCAGTTCACCGTGGACGGGCACCGGCCGGTTCGCGCGTTCGACGTCCTCGGGGTGTCGTTCGCCACCGAACTCGGCTACACGAACCTCCTCACCGCGCTCGATCTGGCGGGGATCCCGCTGGAGGCGGCGGACCGCACCGACGAGGATCCGATCGTGCTGGCGGGCGGCCACGCCGCCTTCAACCCGGAGCCGATCGCCGACTTCCTCGACGCCGCCGTGCTCGGCGACGGCGAGCAGATCGCCATCGCGATCTCCGAGGTGCTGCGCGAGTGGAAGGCCGAGGGCTCGCCCGGCGGCCGCGACGAGCTGCTGCTGCGCCTCGCCTCCACCGGCGGGGTGTACGTCCCGAAGTTCTATGACGTCGAGTACCACCAGGACGGCCGCATCATGCGCGTCGTCCCCAACCGCGACGGCGTGCCGACGCGCGTGTTCAAGCACACGGTCATGGACCTCGACGAATGGCCGTACCCGAAGAAACCGCTGGTCCCGCTCGCCGAGACCGTGCACGAGCGGTTCAGCGTCGAGATCTTCCGGGGCTGCACCCGGGGCTGCCGCTTCTGCCAGGCGGGGATGATCACCCGTCCGGTCCGGGAGCGGTCGATCACCACGATCGGCGACATGGTCGAGGCGGGGATCAGGGAGTCCGGCTTCAGCGAGGTCGGGCTGCTGTCGCTGTCCAGCGCGGACCACTCCGAGATCGCCGATGTCACCAGGGGTCTCGCCGACCGCTACGAGGGCAGCCAGGTCGGCCTGTCCCTGCCGTCCACCAGGGTCGACGCGTTCAACATCGACCTGGCGAACGAGCTGTCCCGGAACGGCCGCCGTTCCGGTCTCACGTTCGCCCCGGAGGGCGGATCCGAGCGGATGCGCAAGGTGATCAACAAGATGGTCACCGAGGAGGACCTCATCCGCACGGTCACCACCGCCTACTCCAACGGCTGGCGGCAGGTGAAGCTCTACTTCATGTGCGGGCTCCCGACCGAGGAGGACGAGGACGTCCTCGGCATCGCCGACCTGGCCAAGAAGGTCATCAAGGCGGGCCGTGACGCGACGGGCTCGCGCGACATCCGCTGCACGGTCTCCATCGGCGGGTTCGTGCCCAAGCCGCACACCCCGTTCCAGTGGGCCGCCCAGTGCGACCACGAGACGGTGGACCGCCGGCTGCGCGCGCTGCGCGACGCCCTGCGCTCCGACAAGGAGTACGGCAGGGCCATCGGCTACCGCTACCACGACGGCAAGCCGTCGATCGTGGAGGGGCTGCTGTCGCGGGGCGACCGCCGGGTGGGCAGGGTCATCCGGGCCGTCTGGGAGGACGGTGGCCGTTTCGACGGCTGGAGCGAGCACTTCTCGTTCGAGCGGTGGATGGCAGCGGCCGAGCGTGCCCTCGCCGACGAGCCGGTCGACGTGGACTGGTACACGACGCGCGATCGGGACGAGCACGAGGTGCTTCCGTGGGACCACCTCGACGCCGGTCTCGACCGCGAGTGGCTGTGGCAGGACTGGCAGGACGCGCTCAACACGGTCGAGGTCGAGGACTGTCGCTGGACGCCCTGCTACGACTGCGGTGTCTGCCCCACGATGGGGACGGAGATCCAGATCGGCCCGACGGGCAGGAAACTGCTGCCACTCACCGTGATCTGACGCTCACGGCCTATTCTGATAGACGATCGACCGACAGCGGAAGGACGACGGAACTCTGAAACCCGTTCCCGACGGGCCCGCGCCCGAACCCACCGTGCAGCGCCTTCGCGTGCGCTACGCCAAGCGGGGCCGCCTGCGCTTCACCAGCCACCGCGACATCTCCCGCGCCGTCGAAAGGGCGGTGCGGCGAGCCGGTATTCCGGTGGCCTACAGCGCCGGCTTCAGCCCCCACCCGAAGATCTCCTACGCCGGCGCCGCCCCCACCGGAGTGGCGAGCGAGGCCGAGTACCTCGAGATCGGGGTGAACCGGCCGTGCGACCCGCGGCGGGTTCGCGACGACCTCGACGCCTCGCTGCCGCCGGGGCTGGACGTGCTCGATGTGGTGGAGGCGCGGGACGGGAACCTCGCCGACCGGCTGGAGGGCTCGATGTGGGAGCTGCGGCTCCCCGGTGCCGATCCGGCCGAGGCCGAGCGGGCGGTGAAGGAGTTCCTCGCGGCCGACCTGGTGGAGGTCGAACGTCTGACCAAGAAGGGAATGCGACGGTTCGACGCCCGCCAGGCGGTGCGTTCGCTGGCCGTCGTGGAGGGGCCGGGAATTACGGCAGGTCAGGAGACCGTTCAACCGTGTGTCATACTTCGTATGGTTGTTCGGCACGAAACACCTGCCGTCCGGCCCGATGACGCGCTCATGGGTCTGCGTCTCGTGGCAGGCTTCGCGCCGCCGTCACCCGCAGCGGTGACCAGGCTGGCGCAGGGGCCGCTCGACGCGATGACCGGTGAGCCCGCCGACCCGTTCGCCTTCGACCGGGCAGGCGGAGACCGATAAGACTTGCCGCCGAGGCGCCGACAGGAAGCCCGGCGGACCGCGAGAGACGAGAGCCTCCGCGCGGCGCGGCAACGTGCCCGGAGGCTGACGGGAGAGCGCCCGCATGCTCGACAACGAGCCCACTGACGGGGCTGTGAGCCTTGACAGTGACACGACAACAGAAGAACGCGGACAGGCCGAGGGAGACGTGGTTTCCTCCGGTCCGTCCGGCGTGTCCACGACCCCGCGCCGCCGGGCGGCGAGCCGCCCGGCCGGGCCCCCGCCCGAGCCGGACGACCTGCCGCCGCCGGTGACCACGGTGGCCGCGGCCGCCATGCCGAAGGCGGCAGAGGGCACTGAGCCGAAGGCGGCACAGGGCACTGAGCCGAAGGCAGAGGAGAGCGCCGCGCCGGAAGCGGCCGTGCCGACCGCGGAGGCCCCCGCGCAGGAGGAGCCCGCGCAGGAGGAGCCCGCCGCGAAGGAGCGGCCCAAGCGCGTGACCCGCCGCCGCACCAAGGCCGCCGAGGAGCCGGTTGCCGAGGAGCCGCCGGCGTCGGCCGCCGCGGCGGAGCCGGTGACGGCGACAACGGAGCCTGCGCCGGTCGCGGACGACGAGCCGGCCGCGCCTGCGCGGCGCCGCCGGACCCGCAAGAGGGCCGACGAGACCGAGCCGTCCCCGCAGCCGGAGCAGGCAGAGGAGACAGTGCAGGCCGCGCAGGCCGAGGAGCCCGTCGCCCCGAAGCGCCGCCGCCGCGCCCGCGCAGAAGAGCGGGAGCCGGAACGATCCAGGGCGATGAGCGCCGCCGAGGCGGAGGTCGCCGCCGCGCTGCGGCTGAACCTCCCCGACGAGGAGCCGCTGGACGACGAGCCGCTCGACATCGAGGACGTCGACATGGAAGACGTCGAGGAGGACGGCGGGCGCCCGGACGTGGTGGCCGACCCCTTCGGCCTGTCCACGCGGCAGCCGTCCGTGCCCTCGGTGACCTTCCAGGCGCCGTCGGCGCTGTTCCAGCCGCTCTTCCAGGCTCCCGACCCGTTCGCGGTGCCGGTGCAGAGGCCCGCGTCGCCTGTGGCCGAGCCGGCGCCGGCGGAGGACGAGGAGGCGGAGGAGGCGGAGGAGACGGCCGAATCCGGCGAGGACGAGTCCGAGGGCGAGGGCGGCACCCGCAGGCGGCGCCGCCGCAGGGGCGGACGCGGACGCGGTGCCCGCGCCAGGGACGCCGAGGACGGCGAGGAGCAGGACGGCGAGGGCGAGGAGCCGCAGGCCGCGTCGGCCGAGGAGGACGACCGCGAGCAGGCGGAGGACGACTCCGAGGGCCAGACCGGCACCCGCCGTCGTCGCCGTCGCCGCCGCCGGGGCACCGAGGAGGCCGAGCTGGCCCCCGACGACCCGCCGAACACCGTCGTCCGCATCCGGGCGCCCCGCGCGACCAGGTCCACCTCGGTGGACGAGGTCCAGGGCGTACGGGGATCGACCCGGCTGGAGGCCAAGAAGCAGCGCCGCCGTGAGGGCCGCGAGCTGGGCCGCCGCCGTCCCCCGATCATCACCGAGTCGGAGTTCCTGGCCCGGCGCGAGTCGGTCGAGCGGATCATGGTCGTGCGCCGCCAGGGCGGCCGCACCCAGATCGCGGTGCTCGAGGACGGCATTCTCGTCGAGCACTACGTCGACCGGGAGTCCAGCCAGTCGTACGTCGGCAACGTCTATCTCGGCAAGGTCCAGAACGTGCTGCCCTCGATGGAGGCGGCGTTCGTGGACATCGGCAAGGGCCGCAACGCCGTGCTGTACGCCGGCGAGGTGAACTTCGACACCGCGGGGATGGAGGGCCAGCCCAAGCGGATCGAGGCGGCGCTGAAGTCCGGGCAGTCGGTGCTCGTCCAGGTCACCAAGGACCCGATCGGCCACAAGGGCGCCCGGCTGACCTCCCAGATCAGCCTCCCCGGCCGCTACCTGGTCTACGTGCCGGACGGTTCGATGACCGGGATCAGCCGCAAGCTGCCCGACAAGGAGCGGACCCGGCTCAAGCAGATCCTGCGCAAGGTCATGCCGGAGAACGCGGGCGTCATCGTGCGCACCGCCGCGGAGGGCGCCTCGGAGGAGGAGCTCAGCCGCGACGTCGCCCGGCTGTCGGCCCAGTGGGAGAACATCCAGCGCAAGGCCAAGTCGGCCAGCCCGCCGGAGCTGCTGTCCGGCGAGCCCGACCTGACCATCCGGGTGGTCCGCGACGTCTTCAACGAGGACTTCAGCTCCCTGGTCGTCGAGGGCGACGAGGCGTGGACGACGGTGGACGAGTACGTCCGCTACGTCGCCCCGCACCTGGCCGAGCGGCTGTCGAAGTGGGAGGAGGAGACCGACGCGTTCTCCGCCTACCGCATCGACGAGCAGATCGCCAAGGCGATGGAGCGCAAGGTGTGGCTGCCGTCCGGCGGCTCGCTGGTGATCGACAGGACCGAGGCGATGACCGTCGTCGACGTCAACACCGGCAAGTTCACCGGGCAGGGCGGCAATCTCGAGGAGACCGTCACCCGCAACAACCTGGAGGCGGCCGAGGAGATCGTCCGCCAGCTCAGGCTGCGGGACATCGGCGGCATCATCGTGATCGACTTCATCGACATGGTCTTGGAGAGCAACCGCGACCTGGTGCTCCGGCGGCTGCTGGAGTGCCTGGCGCGGGACCGGACCAAGCACCAGGTGGCCGAGGTCACCTCGCTGGGTCTGGTGCAGATGACGCGCAAGCGGGTCGGCCAGGGCCTGCTGGAGGCGTTCTCCACGCCGTGCGACTGCTGCCACGGGCGCGGGATCATCGTGTCGACCGAACCGGTCGAGGCGAAGCCCGAGCCTCGCGGCACGCAGGGCAAGATGGCCATCGAGAAGACGGTGGCCGAGAAGATGGCGGCGAGCGAGGGCTCCGTCGCCGCGGCGGCGGGCGCGGTGCGCGAGAGCGTCACCGACGCCATCGACGCCGATCCCACCGAATCAGACGGGGGCGAAGGCTCCGCGTCGTCTTCCCGGGGACGGCGACGTTCCCGCAGGAAGACGGCGGAGTAACGACCTCGTCACCCGGCGGTCCGCTCGGTTCGACCTGGGTACCGGATATCCGGTACCCTGGTCATCCGGTGCGCCTGGTGTCGGCGTGCCTGGCTTCGCGCGCCTGCCCGGACCGCCGGTCGTGTATCGACAGCAGCTGGATGCGGGGCGCGGCATCTCAGCATTTAGCCAGTAGAAGGGTTCCGCGGTGTACGCGATCGTTCGTTGCGGCGGCAGGCAGCAGAAGGTCTCCGTCGGGGACGTCCTCGAGGTGGACAAGGTCGCCGGTGAGGTTGGCTCCTCGGTGTCGCTGCCGGCGGTGCTCGTCGTCAACGACGGCGATGTCACCACCGACGCTGCCACGCTTTCCCGGTTCCAAGTGACCGCCGAGATCCTCGGCGAGACGAAGGGCCCGAAGATCCGGATTCTGAAGTACAAGAACAAGACCGGATACAAGAAGCGCCAGGGTCACCGCCAGCGGTACACCCAGGTCAAGGTCACCGGCATCAACCCCGGACAGTAGTTTCCCGGGGGACGACCCCCGCTTACCCCCGAAAGGGAGTGAACCATGGCACACAAGAAGGGCGCCTCGTCCACCCGGAACGGCCGTGACTCGAACGCTCAGCGCCTCGGTGTGAAGCGTTTCGGCGGTCAGCTGGTGAACGCCGGCGAGATCATCGTCCGTCAGCGCGGCACGCACTTCCACCCCGGCGACAACGTCGGCCGTGGTGGCGACGACACGCTGTTCGCCCTGGCCACCGGCCGGGTGCAGTTCGGCACCAAGCGCGGTCGCCGCGCGGTGAGCATCGTCCCGGCCGCGGAGTAGATCCGCCCCGGACACCAACAAGCAGCGCGATGAGGCGGATCGAGCATTCGGTCCGCCTCATTCGTTTTTCCATACAGCAGTGAGGGGGAGCGGCTGATGGCCGACTTCGTGGACCACGTCGTCCTGCACATCAAGGCGGGTGACGGGGGCAACGGCTGCGCCTCCATCCACCGGGAGAAGTTCAAGCCGCTCGGCGGGCCCGACGGCGGCAACGGCGGGCGGGGCGGCGACGTCATCCTGGAGGTGGATCCCAACACCTCCACCCTGCTGGAGTACCACCACCGGCCGCACCGCCGCGCGGGCAACGGCAAGCAGGGCATGGGCTCCAACCGGGACGGCGCCAACGGCGAGGACATCGTCCTGCCGGTGCCCAACGGCACGGTCGTGAAGGACGCCGGGACCGGCGAGGTGCTGGTCGACCTGGTCGGCGTCGGGACCCGCTACGTCGCCGCGCAGGGCGGCTTCGGCGGCCTCGGCAACGCCGCGCTGGCCAACGCCAAGCGCAAGGCCCCGGGTTTCGCGCTGCTCGGCGAGCCGGGTGACGAGGCCGAGATCGTGCTCGAACTCAAGACCGTCGCCGACGTGGCGCTGGTCGGGTTCCCCAACGCGGGCAAGTCGTCCCTGATCGCGGCGCTCTCCGCGGCCCGCCCCAAGATCGCCGACTATCCGTTCACGACGCTCATCCCCAATCTCGGCGTGGTGACGGCGGGCGAGACGGTCTTCACGGTCGCCGACGTGCCGGGGCTCATCCCGGGGGCGTCCGAGGGCCGGGGTCTCGGTCACGAGTTCCTGCGGCACGTCGAGCGCTGCTCGACGATCGTGCACGTGCTCGACTGCGCGACGATCGAACCGGGGCGCGACCCGATGACCGACTTCGAGGTGATCGAGGCCGAGCTGGCGGCGTACGGCTCGCTGCAGGACCGGCCGCGGCTGGTCGCGCTGAACAAGGTGGACGTCCCCGACGGCCGGGACCTGGCCGACATCGTCACGCCCATGCTGGAGGAGCGCGGACTGCGCGTCTTCGAGATCTCCGCGGCCAGCCACGAGGGCCTGCGGCCCCTGGCGTACGCGATGGCGGAGATGGTGGCGGCGGCGCGGGCGCAGGCCCCGGTGGAGGAGCCCACGCGGCTGGTCATCCGGCCCAGGCAGCTCGGCGAGACCGGGTTCGCCGTACGCCGGATCGACGAGAACCGCTTCCAGGTGAGCGGCGAGAAGCCCGAGCGGTGGATCCGCCAGACCGACTTCTCCAACGACGAGGCCGTCGGCTACCTGGCCGACCGGCTCGAACGGCTCGGCGTCGAGGAGGCGCTGATCAAGGCCGGCGCGACGGCCGGCGCCGAGGTGATCATCGGTCCGATGGAGGGCGGCTACGTCTTCGACTGGCAGCCGTCGCAGGGCACGGAGGCGACGATGGGCCCGCGTGGCACCGACGCGAGGCTCGGCTGATCGGGGGGCCGGAGTGGGAGATGGCGTGACAGGCAGGGAGCGGATCCGCGAGGCCGCGCGGCTGGTGGTCAAGGTGGGGTCGTCGTCGCTGACGACGTCCCGGGGCACGATCGACGTCGACCGGGTGGACGCGCTGGTCGACGTGCTGGCGGCCCGGCGCACGGCCGGCACGCAGATCGTGCTCGTGTCGTCCGGCGCGATCGCCGCCGGGCTCGGGCCGTTAGGACTGCGCGCCCGGCCCAAGGACCTGGCCACCCAGCAGGCGGCCGCCTCGGTCGGGCAGGGCGTGCTGGTCGCCCGCTACACCTCGTCCTTCGCCAGGTATGGCCTGCGCGTGGGGCAGGTGCTGCTGACGGCCGACGACATGATGCGCCGCTCGCACCACCGCAACGCCCAGCGGACGCTGGCCCGGCTGCTCGAGCTCGGCATCGTCCCCGTGGTCAACGAGAACGACACGGTGGCCACCGACGAGATCCGGTTCGGCGACAACGACCGGCTCGCGGCGCTGGTGGCCCACCTCACGCACGCCGACGGCATGGTGCTGCTGTCGGACGTCGACGCGTTGTACGACGGCGACCCGCGCAAGGAGGGCGCCCAGCGGATCGCCGAGGTCCGGGGTCCCGGGGACCTTGAGGGCGTCGAGCTGGGCACCTCCGGCCGGGTCGGCACCGGCGGCATGATCACCAAGGTGGAGGCGGCCCGCATCGCCACCGGAGCGGGCGTTCCGGTCGTGCTCACCGCGGCGGCGCACGCGGCGCAGGCGCTCGCCGGCGCCGACATCGGCACCTGCTTCCACCCGGGAGGCCGTCACCCCGGCACCCGGCTGCTGTGGCTGGCCCACGCGACGACCGGCCGGGGCCGTCTGCACCTGGACGCGGGCGCGGTCGAGGCCGTGGTCGACCGGCGCAAGTCGCTGCTGCCGGCGGGCGTCGTGAAGGTCGAGGGCGACTTCGCCGCGGGCGACCCGGTCGACCTGTGCGCGCCGTCGGGCGCCGTCGTCGCCCGCGGTCTGGTCAACTATGACGCGGGGGAGGTCCCCGACCTGCTCGGCCGCTCCACCCGGGAGCTGGCCAGCACACTCGGCCCGGAGTACGAGCGCGAGCTGATCCACCGGGACGACATCGTGATATTGGAGCCTGTTCACCACCACAAGTGACGGAGCGCGAGGCAATGTCTGAGGCAGAGGAATTTCTGAAGGTCGCGCGGGCGGCGAGGGACGCCGCGACGGTGCTCGCGCCGATGCCGCGCGCGCCGAAGGACGCGGCGCTGCGCGCCGTGGCCGACGCCCTGGAGGCGGCCACGGACGAGATCGTCGCGGCCAACGCCGTGGACGTGGACCGGGCCAGGGAGAACGGCACCTCCGAAGCGATGATCGACCGGTTGCGGCTCGACGCCGGCCGGATCGCGAAGATCGCGGAGGCCGTCCGCCAGGTGGCCGACCTGCCCGACCCGGTCGGCGAGGTCGTGCGCGGCAGCACGCTGCCCAACGGCCTGGAGCTGCGTCAGGTGCGGGTGCCTCTCGGCGTCATCGGCATCATCTACGAGGGCCGGCCCAACGTGACCGTGGACGCGGCCGCGCTGTGCCTCAAGAGCGGCAACGGCGTGCTGCTGCGCGGGTCGTCCAGCGCGTACTCCTCCAACACGGCGCTGGTGCGGGTCATGCAGGAGGCGCTGGCGGCGACCGAGGTGCCGGCGGAGGCCGTTCAGCTCGTGCCGGGCCAGACCCGCGAGTCGGTCAAGCACCTGATGCGCGCCCGCGGGCTGGTGGACGTGCTGATCCCGCGCGGCGGCGCCTCGCTGATCAACAGCGTGGTCGAGGAGTCGACCGTGCCGGTGATCGAGACGGGGGTGGGCAACTGCCACGTGTACGTGGACGCCGACGCCGACATCGACACCGCTCTGAAGATCCTGGTGAACGCCAAGGCTCAGCGGCCCTCGGTGTGCAACGCGGCCGAGACGCTCCTCGTGCACGCCGCCATCGCCGACGAGTTCGTCCCCAGGGCGCTGACGGCGCTGAAGGACGCGGGGGTGACCGTCCACGGGGACGAGCGGGTGCGGGCCTACGGCGCCGACGTCGTGGCCGCGACCGAGGAGGACTTCACCACGGAGTACCTCTCGCTCGACATCGCCGCCGCCGTCGTCGACTCGCTGGACGACGCGGTCGCGCACATCCGCAGGTACGGCTCGGCCCACACCGACGCCATCGTCACCCGCTCCCAGCAGGCCGCCCGCAGGTTCGTGGCGACCGTGGACTCGGCCGCGGTCGCGGTGA
The DNA here is from genome assembly GCF_006874435.1 of Microbispora sp. KK1-11. NCBI lineage: Bacteria > Bacillati > Actinomycetota > Actinomycetes > Streptosporangiales > Streptosporangiaceae > Microbispora > Microbispora sp. KK1-11. The sequence continues at coordinate 24,078 of NZ_VIRJ01000012.1, forward strand.
ACGCCTCGACCCGGTTCACCGACGGCGGGGAGTTCGGCTTCGGGGCGGAGATCGGCATCTCCACCCAGAAGCTGCACGCCCGGGGCCCGATGGGGCTGCCGGAGCTCACCTCCACCAAGTGGATCTACACCGGCGAGGGCCACGTACGGGCGTGACCGTCAGACGCGGGTGAGCACGGGACGCGAGCCGAGGCCCGCGTCCCTGGCCCGCAGGGCCGCGTCCACCCGGCTGGGGGCGGCCAGCTTCGTCAGCACGTTGCTCACGTGGTTGCGCACGGTCTTGGTGGCCAGGCACAGCTCGCGGGCGATCTCGGCGTTGGACCTGCCGTCGGCCAGCCGCTCCAGGATCTCGTGCTCCCGCTGGGTGAGGCCCGGAAACGGGCTGCGGGCCTGCGGCGCGGTGAGACGGTCGAGGAGCCGGGGCGCCAGCCCGCCGCCGAAGACCACCTGCCCGAGCGCCACGGACCGGACCGCTGCCGCGATCTCCGCGGGCCCCGATCCCTTCAGCAGGTAGCCGTGCGCGCCGGCCAGCAGCGCGCTCATGAAGCCCGCCTCGCCGTCGTCGGGGCCCAGCGCGAGCACCCGTACGGCGGGGCAGCGGCGGCGCAGGGAGCCGAGCGCGCCCAGCATCGCCAGGTCGGCCAGCAGCACCTGCGGCGACAGCCGTACGCACAGGCGCAGGGCGTCGAGGTCGTCGCAGGCGGCGCCGGCGACGGAGATCCCAGCCGCCTGCTTCAGGGCGGACCGGATCCCCTCGACGAACAGCGGGTGCTTGTCGGCGATCACGACGGTGATCGCGCCGGATGAGTGAGTCATCGTCATCTGTCTTCGTCTCGCCGGTGTCAGCGCGGGCCGGCGGTCCGGCCGGCCTCGTCGATGAACACACTGCCTGGGCGCGCTTGTCGGCCGGTTGGCATCGGCTTATGCGTGATTCGAACGGCGCGCCTCCGCCTATTCGGGCGGCCGGGCCGCTATGGTTGGCGCTCCTATGGCTGGACGTCTCGGGCGGGTCGGCCCCTACGCGCTGCTGGAGCGGCTGGGCCGGGGTGGCATGGGTGAGGTGTACCTCGCCGTCGGCCGCCGGGGCGATCGCGTCGCGGTGAAGATGCTCCGCGACCCCATCGAGAACGATCCCGACGCCCGATTACGGCTCGAACGCGAGGTGCGGGCGCTGCGCCGGGTCGAGAGCCCGTACGTCGCCCAGGTGCTCGACGCCGACCTGTCCGGCGACCGGCCGTATCTCGTCATGGAGTACATCGAGGGGGAGAACCTCCTCGACGGCGTACGGCGTGGCGGGCCGCTGCCGGAGTCCCGGCTCATCACGCTGGCGCAGGGCCTCGCGGCGGCTTTGGCGATCATCCACGCGGCCGGGGTCGTGCATCGCGACGTCAAGCCGGCCAACGTCCTGCTGGGCGAGCACGGGCCGGTGCTGATCGACTTCGGCATCGCCCAGGTGCTCGACGCGACCCGGGTCACGATGACCGGCACGTTCCTCGGCACGCCCGGCTACTGCGCTCCCGAGGTCTTCGCCGACGAGACCGTGGGGGAGCCCGCCGACGTGCACGGCTGGGCCGCCACGGTGGCGTTCGCCGCCACCGGACGGCCGACCTTCGGCCGGGGCACCGCCGAGTCCCAGATGTACGCGGTGCTGAACGGCAAGGCCGACCTGGTGGGGGTGCCGGCCGCCCTGCTGCCGCTCGTCCGCGCCGCCCTGCATCGCGACCCCGCCCGCCGCCCGACCGCCGCGTTGCTGGCCGACCGCCTGTCCCGGCTCGCGCGGGCCGCCGGGGAGGCGTCCGCCGCCGAGACCACCACGCGTACGCCCGCGGAGCCGGCCCGGGCACGTGCCGCGGCCGACGCGAAACCGGTGGCGAAATCGGTGGCCAGGAAGGCCGCCAAGACGGAGGACAAGCCGGTCAGGAAGGGCGCCGAGGCCGCGGCACGGGAACCGGCGACGGCGGCAGAGCGGGCCGCCCGGCGCGGCGGCGGCCCCGGCTCCGCCGCTCGCCCCCGGCGGGTGAGGACGGCCACGGCCCTCGCCACCGCACCGGAGGGGGCGGAAGGGGCGCTCGGCATCCCGACAGGGAACGCGGCCCTGGTCCTGGTCGCGCTGCTCGCCCTTCCGTGCGTGGTGGCGTCGGTGGTCTACCCGCTCGCCACCTTCGCGATCACGGCGGCCCTCGCAGTGGTGATCAGGGCCGTGTGGACCAGCCACTGGCTGGTGCGGAGCCGCAAACCCGGCCGTGCCCGGGCCTGCCTGCGCGCGCTGGCGTTCCCGCTCACGCTGGCCGGTTCGCTGCTGTCGGCCGTCGCGTGGCCGGGGCTGCCCGCCGCCGCGGTGGCGTTCACGGGGCTGTGGGTGGGCTCCGGGGGACGCCTGGAGCCCGAGTGGTGGTCTCAGCCGGTGCCCGTCACGATCGCCGGCGTGGCGTTCGGCGTCGTCAGTGGCGCGATCACCGGCCGGGAGATCGAGCGCGCGGGCGCGGCCATCCCCGGCCTGCGGCGGGAGGGCCTGCGCGCGCTCGCCGTCCTGGGCGGCTTCGTCGCGCTCTGCGCCGCAGCCGTCCGCGCCGTGGCCTTCTTCTTCTGACGCTGCCGGGCCGACCCGGTGCTCAATCCTCGCGGCTCAGCTCTTGTGGCTCAGTTCTCGCGCCGGGCGAAACGGTTGAAGATGCGCTCGCCGGCGTTGACCGCGCCCTCGGCGACGTCGCGCAGCACGCCGATGAACGGGTCCTGCGACTGCGCCCACGACTCGCGATAGGAGTTGGCCGCCGCCTTGATCTCTTCGGTGATGCTGGCGTTGGCGTCGTCCTCGCGGCGCGGGTAGGTGCCGCCGATGATCCGGTCGTACTCTCCGCTGCGACGCCAGCGGTCGAGCTCGGCGACGCGGGTCACCGCGAACGGGTGGGTCGTGCCGAGCATGTTGAGGACCTTGAGCAGGCCGTCGCGCACGTCGCCCGCGGTGTCGTACTCCCTGGCCTGGTCGAGGAACGCCTCGATGTTCATCTCGTGCAGGCGGGAGCCGCCGGCGAGCTTCATGAGCGCCCGCAGCGCGGCGTCAGGGTCCTGCCCGGCGAGCAGGCCCCCGCGGTCGGCGGACATCTCGGCCTTGCGCTGCCACTCCTCCAGGGCGGCGACGATGACCCGCAGGCCGATGTAGCCGAGCGGGATCCAGGCCACCCGGGTGGCCAGGCGGGTCAGGATCGCGAGCATCGTGCCGTAGACGGCATGGCCCGACAGGATGTGCGAGGTCTCGTGGCCGATGACGAAGCGCAGCTCCTCCTCGTCCATGAGGTCGAGCAGCCCCGTCGAGACGATGATGAACGGCTCGTCGAAACCGATCGCCATCGCGTACGCGCTCGGGTCCTGCTGCACGTAGATCTCGGGGATCCGGTGCAGGTCGAGGATGTAGGCGCTGTCGCGGCCCATGTCGTGCAGAGCGCGAAACTGGGTGTCGGTCGTGCGCACCGCGGAGGCCAGGTACATCAGGCGGAGCCGGCGCTCGCTGAACAGGCCGGACGTGCGCTTGAGCACCGCGTCGAATCCGGAGAGCGAACGCATCGCGACGAGCGCGGAACGGTCGGCGGGGTGTTCGTAGGCTCGCGAGCTGATACCGGGCAGCTGCACGCGATTGCGATCGGGAGTGGTCATGTCCCGCATGCTATGTCTCACGGGCCGGACGCGCGCGGACGTCGGGGGAGCCCCGGCCGTCATGGGAGGGCCGGTTTCCGGTGTGGTCCGCTAGGCGCGTTATCGTCCGTTTCATGCGTAACGGGACGGCGATCCGGCGACTGGGCGTGATGGGCGGGACCTTCGACCCGATCCATCACGGCCACCTGGTGGCGGCCAGCGAGGTGGCCCACCACTTCAACCTGGACGAGGTGGTGTTCGTCCCGACCGGACGGCCATGGCAGAAGGCCGAGCAGAACGTGTCCTCGTCCGAGGACCGCTACCTGATGACGGTGATCGCCACCGCGTCGAACCCCCGCTTCTCGGTCAGCCGGGTGGACATCGACCGGCCCGGCCCCACGTACACGATCGACACGCTTCGTGACATCGCGGCCGCGTACGGCCCGGACGTGGAGCTGTACTTCATCACCGGCGCCGACGCGCTCGCGCAGATCCTGAGCTGGCGCGACGCCGACGAGTTGTTCACCATCGCGCACTTCGTCGGCTGCACGCGGCCCGGCCACACGCTCCAGGACCCCGGCCTGCCGGCGGGCAAGGTCAGCTTGGTCGAGATCCCGGCCCTGGCGATCTCCTCCTCAGAGTGCCGCGACCGGGTGGCCGCCGGGGAGCCCATCTGGTATCTGGTCCCCGACGGCATCGTGCAGTACATCAACAAGCGCGGCCTCTACCACGACCCGGAAAGCTGACCTGGGCGTCCCCGGTCACGGGGAACGGGTGAACCGTGGGGCGGGTTCCGCCTTCCGAGGCAGCGTGCAGGCCACGGCGAGCACGCCGGCGAACGCCGCCGCGTACAGCACCGGACGGTAGGAGGTCAGGGCGAGGAGCCCGGCGCCCAGCGCCATCCCCACAGCGGTCGGGACGAACAGCACGGTGTTGGCGGTCGCGGACACCGTGGCCAGCAGGTCGCGGGGCGCGATCCGCTGCACGGCGGTGAAGGCGGCGACCAGCACCCAGGGCAGCCCCAGCCCCGACAGCAGGCTCGCCGCCGTCACGACGGGCTCCCAGGGGGCCGCGCGCAGGGCCACCGAGGCGGCGAAGAGGAGCCCTCCGGCGGCGGACAGCCGCGCCTCGCCGGCCCGGCGCAGCAACGGCCCCGCGATCAGGCCGCCGAGGACCGTGCCGCCGCCCTGGACCGCGGACAGCACGCCGGCGAAGCCCGGCTCCCGGTGCAGGCCGTGGTCGACCACGGCGAACACGACCGCCCCGTTGACGCCGCTGACCAGCATCAGCGCCGCCCCGGACAGCGCGAGGCGGCGCAGGAGCGGGTCGCGGAACAGGAAGCGCGCCCCCTCCGCCGTCCGGGCCGCCCAGCCGCGCGTCTCGCGGGCGCGCCGGGCGGAGGCGGCCGGCAGGCGCAGTGTGCCGAGCAGCCAGGCGCCGGCCGCGAAGGTGGCCGCGTCGAGCGCGACCACCGCGTCGCCGCCCGCGGCGGCGAACAGCCCGGCGCCCAGCAGGGGCGCGGCGAGGCGGGTGCCCTCCGACGCGCTCATGCGCAGCCCGTTGACCTCGGCCAGCAGCGTCTCCGGCACGGCGGCGGGCAGGACGGCCGCCTCCGCCGCGTCGAGCACGACGAAGCTCACGCCGTAGAGCAGGAGCACCGCGAACAGCAGCCAGACCTGCGCGGGGGAGCGGACCAGGAAGAGCAGGCAGAGCGCCGCGCCCATCACGACGTTGGTCCAGACGAGCACGGGCCGTGGGCCGAGGACGTCGGCCACCGCGCCGAGCACAGGCCCGGCCGCCGTCGGCGCCCAGAAGCAGAAGGAGGTGAGGCCGGCGAGGCTGTCGGAGCCGGTCAGCGACTTCACCCAGATGCCCGCGACCAGGGACATGGCCATGGTGCCGAATCCGGAGACCACGACGGCGCTCAGATAACGGCGGGCGTTGCGGTCGGCGAGGGCGGCTTTCATGCCCGGGATCATCGCGGCAGCCGACCCCCAAGTCAATGCTTGGGGGTTGTGATGGTGTTTACTTTCCGCCATGGCGGAGGCGGATCCCAGGCTCAGGGCACTCGCGCATCCGGTGCGGCTGCGCATGCTCTCGCTGATGTGGGGCGCCCCCATGTCGGCGGCCGAGCTGTCCCGCGAACTGGGCATCTCACACGCCCTCGCCAGCCATCACCTGCGCTGCCTGGACGACGCCGGGCTGGCCGAGCTGGCCGACGTACGGGTCCGGCGCGGCGGCCGGGAGCGCCGCTACCGGGCGGCGGGGGGCACGCCGCTGACCGAGCAGCGGGACGGCTTCCCGCTGCTCGCCGAGGCGCTGGCGCGGTCGCTGCGCGAGCGGGCCGGGCGGCGGCGCACGGGCGAGGAGGGGGTGACGGCCGACGCCGAGCTGTGGGTCGAGCCCGAGCTGTGGCACGACGTCCGCGGCAGGATCCTCGCCGCGATCGTCGACCTGCACGAGGGCGCCGCGGCCCCCCGTACGCCGGGGACGATCCGGGTCGGCGCCACTGTCGCCGCCTTCCCTCTGACGGAATCCACGGGCCCTGAAGGACGTTGAACTCCTGATCCCGGGCATAACACCGGAATCGACAGGGTGTGCCGGTAGGGTCTCCCCGGGAAAGCCGGTTGTACGGGACACGCGGACTGTGCACCCTGGAAGAACCCGTCAACGGAGGACAGAACCGAATCGTGACAGCATCCGAGAGATCGATCCAGCTCGTACGGGTGGCGGCCGAGGCCGCCGCCGAGAAGCTGGCCGACGACATCATCGCCTACGACGTGAGCGACCAGCTGGTCATCACCGACGCCTTCCTTCTCTGCTCCGCCTCCAACGACCGGCAGGTCCGCGCGGTCGTCGACGAGATCGAGGAGCGCATGCGCGTGGAGGCCGACGCCAAGCCCGTACGCCGTGAGGGCGAGCGGGAGGGCCGCTGGGTCCTGCTCGACTACCTCGACATCGTGGTGCACGTGCAGCACGAGGAGGACCGCAACTTCTACGCGCTGGAGCGCCTGTGGAAGGACTGCCCGTCCATCGAGCTGCCGGAGAGCGTCAAGCGGGTCGCCGCGCAGCGCGGGCACGGAGCGGCCCGGTGACCAACGCCATCATCGGGGCGGCGCGATGAGCCGTCGCGTCGTCTGCCTTCGGCACGGGCAGACGCTCTGGAACGTCGAGAAGCGCTTCCAGGGGCACACCGACATCGCATTGGACGAGACCGGGATCGCGCAGGCGGCCCGGGCGGCCTCCCTGCTCGCGGCCCTGCGGCCGACCATGCTCGTCTCCTCGGACCTGCGGCGCGCGTACGACACCGCCTCGGCCCTCGGCCGGCTCACCGGCCTCGACGTGGCCGTGGACAAGGACCTGCGCGAGCGCGGCGGCGGCGAGTGGGAGGGCCTGACCCGCGACGAGATCAGGGCGGGCTGGCCGGTCGAGTACGAGGCGTGGGAGGCCCCGGGCGGCGAGGACGTGGCGCACGTCGCCGACCGCGTGGCCGACGCCATCGGGCGCTGGGCGTCCCGCGTCGACGAGAACGGCCTGCTGGTCGTCGCCTCGCACGGAGCCGCGCTGCGGCTCGGCATCTGCCGTCTGCTCGGGCTGCCGCAGGAGCTGTGGTCGGCGCTCGGCAGCCTGGGCAACTGCTCGTGGTCGGTGCTGGAGGAAGGCCGCCGGGGCTGGCGCCTGCTGGAGCACAACGCGGGGACGCTCCCCGAGCCGATCAGCAGCGACGACAGCCCCGCGGCCACCGCCGACGGCTGAGACGCCTGTGGCCGGTGACGATTAGGTAAACGGACGGGCATACCTATATGCTCTCCGAGCGCCGCGCCGGGAACACCCGGGGCGGTGGCAAGGGGCTATAGCGCAGCTGGTAGCGCACCTCCATGGCATGGAGGGGGTCTGGGGTTCGAGTCCCCATAGCTCCACCCACACGGCTGGAACTTTCTCGCGCGTCATCGCGGCGCGGGCGCCCGGAGGATCACAGGCTCTTCAGATAGGCGAGCGACGGCATGAAGAAGTACTCGCCGCCCTTCATCGTCACGGTCTGGGGGACCTGGCGCTGGGGGGCGCTGAGCTTCGCGCTGCCCCACGCCTTCGGGTAGCGCACCTTGACGTCCCGCTTGCCCTGGCCGATCACGGGGTCGTGGCCGGTGCCCCCGGCCGGGAAATCGGGGTTGTCGGCCCAGGTCTGCTGGGTGAACTCGAACTGGCTCTGCAGGCTGGAGTTGAACGCCATGAACAGCAGGCCCACCCCGCCGGTCGGCCGGGTCGTCGCGGGCGCGTCGTCCCACGGCTTGTCGGTGCGCCTGCCGTACGTCTGACCGCGCCGGGCCATCATCACGCCGAGTGCGCGCTCCAGGCCGCCGTCCCGCGAGTCGCGGGGGTTGGCCTTGCGGATGTGCGCGCTGACCGGGCACTTGGCCCCGGGGTCGTCGCGGTAGCTGAAGTCGTTCTGCACCGGGTGGCCCTCGGAGCTCGGCTTGCCGTGCAGCCGCAGCGGGGTGCCGTTGCGGAACCGGCCCACCAGCATCGCGCCCGCGAGCGGCCGGTCGTCTCCCTTCAGGCCGAGCGCGTCCGCGAGGGCCTCCTCGGCCTCACGGAACGCGCGGACGTTCTGCTCCAGCTTGCGCAGGACGAGATAGCTGCCGAAGTGCCGGCTCGGGTGGGGCGCGAGGGGGTCGGGGACGAGCACGTGGCTCAGCGGGAAGAACGGCTTCCAGTTGGTGCCGGACTCGGCGGCCACCTGGTCGGCGAGGAACAGCGGCTGGCTGCGGCCGTCCACGTAGCCGAAGTGCTCGATGCCCCGGCCCTGGGCGTCGCGCAGGCCCTCGCCCTTCTCCTCGCCGACGATCTTCGCGGTCTTCGGCAGCAGCGCGAGGACGCGCTCCCGGGTGGCGGCGACCGGCTCGGGCGTGGCGTCGCCGATCAGCACGATCGCGTGGATCTCCTCCTGGTAGTGCTTCTCCCAGGCGCCGACCGCCGGGTCGCTCAACGTGTCCTTGCGCCGTTTCATCCCGGACTTGAACGCGTTGTCGGTGAATTCGGTGGTGGAGTCGCCCAATTTCAGATAGCCGATTTTGCTGATACCGACGCCCACGTACGGCGTGCCGGTTTTCTTCGAGCGGTTGAAGTCGCGGACCTCCTCCAGGTGCTTCCTGGCCGATTTCATGAGCGGCACGAGGGAGCGCAGGAAGCGCCTGCCGTCCGGGCCGTCGCCGAAGTGCACGAACAGCAGGGACATGTTTTCCCGTACGTGCGCCTGCAGGATGTTCGGCTGCAGGTTGTCGAGCATCGCCGTGGTGTCGGCGTCGAGTTTCGCCGAGTCCCATGCGAGCGGCTTGCTGTTGGACAGGTCGACCGGCATGTCGAATCCTTCCCCGTAGTAGAAATGTCGGACCCCCACCGATTAGAGCCATCATCTACGGAAATGGTTCGTCGCGCTCCGACTTTGCCTGGACGAGAAGGGGCCAGGTCAGGCCTATTCCGCACCACCGGGGTAGTGACCGGTCATGACGAAGAGACGGCCTGTCGGCGTTGAAGAGGAGTTCCTTGTCGTCGATCTCGAGACCCGGCGGCTGACGCCGCTGGCGGAGTCGATGCTGGAGCGGCTGCCGGACGAGGGGTTCGCGGCCGAACTGCAGCGCTCGGTGGTGGAGACCAACAGCACCCCGATGGAGGACCTGAGCGATGTGCGGGCCGAGATCGTGCGGCTGCGCCAGGCGCTCGTGTCGGCCGGTGAGCCGCTGGGAGTGGGCGTGATCGCCTCCGGCACGACCCCGATCACCGGCATCGAGGGCTACACGTTCACGCCGGGGGAGCGTTACGAGTACCTATCGGACTCCTACCGGTTCCTCGCCCAGGAGCAGCTCATCTGCGGGGCGCAGGTGCACGTGGAGATCGACGACAGGGACGTGGCGGTGCTCGCCGCCCAGCGCGTGGAGGCGTGGCTCCCCCCGCTGCTCGCGCTCAGCGCCAGCTCGCCCTACTGGATGGACGAGGACAGCGGGTATGCCAGCAGCCGGGCGCTGACCTGGCAGCGCTGGCCGACGGCGGGCCCGCTCGGCCCGTTCGCCGACGCCGCCGCGTATGACAGGACGGCCGAGGACCTGGTGGCCTCCGGCGTCATCGAGGACCGGGGCATGGTCTACTTCGACCTGCGGCTGAGCGCCCACGTGCCGACGGTGGAGATGCGCATCTGCGACTCCTGCCCGCTCGCGGACGACGTGGTGCTGCTCGCGGGTCTCTTCCGCGCCCTCATGACGAGGGAGACGGAGGCCGTGGAGCGGGGCGAGCCGCCGGTCGGCGAGCAGCGCCTGGCGCTGCTGCGGGCGGCCAACTGGCGGGCGGCCCGTGACGGGCTGGAGGGCGACCTGCTGTCGCCGGTGACGAGCAGGCCCGAGCCTGCCCCGCGGCTCATCACGGGGATGCTGGAGGAACTGCGGCCGACGCTGGAGGAGCTGGGCGACTGGGAGATCGTCTCGGAGCTCGCCGACGCGGCGCTGCGCCGGGGCAGCTCCGCCTCCCGCCAGCGGGGGGCGTACGCGGTCAACGGGAAGCCGGAGGACGCTGTCGACCTGCTGCTCGCGGAGACCCGGCAGCGCTAGGCGGTGCCGGCAGGCCGTGCGGCAGGGCGGGCGTGCGGGCCGATAGCCTACTGGCCATGTCTGCGACCCCCGCCCTGAGCGCGGCATGAACGGCGCCTACTCGGGCTGGCTGATCGGCGCCGCCCTGCTGCTGGCGCTTGTCGGCGTCGTCACCGCCGTACGGGATCGGCCGATGGGGCCGGTGCTGCTGGCCGGGCTGGGACTGCTGGAGCTCGCCGTGCTCGCGCAGGCGGGCTTCGCGCTCGCCGGGCTCGGCCACGTGGCGGAGAAGGCGACCTTCATCGGCTACCTGGCGGGCACCGTGGTGATCCCGCCCGCCGCCATGTGGTGGGGCCGGGCGGAGCGTACGCGCTGGGGTCCGGGGGTCATCGCCGTGGCCGCCTTCACCGTGGCGGTCATGACCGGGCGGCTGCTGCAGATCTGGAACGCGGGCGCATGAGCGCCCCTTCCGGCACGGGGCCTGGACGCGTGCTCGTGGCCGTGTACGGGATCTTCGCGCTGGCCGCGACCTCCCGCGCCGCCGTGCAGATCGCCACGAAGTTCGGCGAGGCGCCGCTGGCGTACGCGCTGTCGGCGTTCGCCGGAGTGGTCTACATCGTGCTCACGGTGGCGCTGGCCCGGGGCGCACGGCGCGTCGCGATCGCCGCCTGCCTGGTCGAGCTGGCCGGGGTGCTGATCGTCGGCACGCTGAGCCTGGCGGACCCCGCCGCGTTTCCGCACGCCACCGTGTGGTCGGGGTACGGCAGCGGGTATGGCTTCGTGCCGCTCGCGCTGCCCGTGATCGGCCTGCTGTGGCTGCTTCGCGGCGTCCGCCGTTCGTAACGACTTCTCGGAAGCTGGAACAAATGAGAGCGATGGGGGCTTTGGTATGGTGTCAATCGTAGGATGACCCGATGAGGGGAGATGTTGCGGCGATGAGTGCCGTCGTGACGCGGAGGGGCGTGCTCCGAGCACCATGGAGAGCACGAGGCGGATCGATGGCGTGGCTGATCGCCGGGGGGATCGCCCTCGCCGCGCTGAACCTGCGCACCGCGGTGACCAGCGTGGGGACCGTCCTTGACCAGGTGAGCGCGGGTCTGGGTCTGTCGGGGGCGATGACGGGGCTTCTCACCACGCTGCCGGTGATGAGCTTCGCCCTGTTCGGCGCCCTGACGCCGGCCATGTCCCGCAGGATGGGGGAGCACCGGCTGCTGCTGGCCGCGATCGTCCTGCTCGCGGCGGGGCAGGCCGCGCGCTCCCTCGTCGACTCGGCCGTGCCGTTCATGGCCGCCAGCGCGGTCGCGCTGGCGGGCGGCGCGGTCGGCAACGTCGTCATCCCCGCGCTGATCAAGAGGCACTTCCCGCGGCGGGCGGGTGCGATGACCACCGTCTACTCGACGGCCCTCGCGGCCGGGACGATGGTCGCCGCCGCCGCGACCGTTCCCGTGCAGCAGGCAGCGGGAGGCAACTGGCACGTGGCACTCGGGGTGTGGGCGGTTCTGGCCGCCGTGGCCGCGATTCCGTGGCTCGCGCTCAGGCGCGGTGAGCCGGAGCGGCGCGACACATCCGCGAGGGCCGGAGCCGACGGCCTCCTGCGCAGCAGGCTCGCCTGGGCGGTGGCCGGATACTTCGGCTCCCAGTCGCTCATCGCGTACGTGATGTTCGGCTGGCTGCCGCTGCTGCTGCGGGACAACGGCTACACCGCCGGCCAGGCCGGTCTGGTCCTCGCCGTGTTCACCGGGCTCGGGATCCCCGTCTCCATGGCGGTGCCCGCCCTGGCGGCCCGGCTGTCCGGCCAGCGCCCGCTGGTGATCGCCTTCGCCGTCCTCTACGCGGCCGGCTTCGCGGGCCTGCTCACCGGGCAGGCGCTGTGGGCGTGGTCGATCCTCGTGGCCGTCGGCGGGGGCACGTTCCCGCTCGCACTGGCGATGCTGGCCCTGCGCACCCGCACGGCGGCGGGCACCGCCGCGCTGTCGGCCTTCGGGCAGAGCGCCGGATATCTCATCGCGGGCGCCGGGCCGATCACGTTCGGCCTGCTCCACCAGGTGAGCGGCGGGTGGGTGCTGCCGTTCGGGCTGCTGTTCGCCGCGCTCGCCGTACAGGTGGCCACCGGCTGGTACGCGGCGGCCGACCGCACCCTGGAAGACGAGACGTCGTCGGTGCCCGGTGGGCGGCGGGACGATCACGTCTCGCGGGGCGTGCGCGACCTCGTCGCGGGACGGATGCGCCGGTCGGTCGAGAAGGCGCGGCGCGCGCGGTCGGGCGACGGGGGCAAGGCGGCCCGGCCGGGCCTGGCCCGCCCGGCCGGACGGCACGGTGCAGGCCGGGGGGACGAGCGCCGCAGGTCGGCCACCCGCTGAGGTCGCGCACCTCGGTTTAGGCCCTTCTCTCAGGGCAGGCGTAGTGCAGAGACCCACGAGAGAAGGAGAAGGCATGAGCTCGATCGAACAGTCCGTCGACGTGAATGTCCCGATCCGCACCGCGTACAACCAGTGGACGCAGTTCGAGAGCTTCCCGGAGTTCATGGAGGGCGTGGAGTCGGTCAAGCAGATCGGCGACACGCGCACCGACTGGGTCGTCGAGATCGCCGGCGTCCGTCGCGAGTTCGAGGCGGAGATCACCGAGCAGCACCCCGACGAGAGGGTGGCCTGGCGCTCTGTCGACACGCCGCGGCAGGCCGGCGTCGTCACCTTCCACCGGATCGACGACACCACGACCCGGGTCACGCTGCAGATGGAGTACGACCCCGAGGGCTTCCTGGAGAAGGCGGCGGACGCCCTGCAGATCGTCCGCATGCGCGTCAAGGGCGACCTGGAGCGTTTCAAGACGTTCATCGAGTCGCGCGGCGGCGAGACCGGCGGCTGGCGCGGCGAGGTTCCCGGTCCGCACCAGCAGGGCGGCACGGGCATCGGCGGCTCCGGCACGGGCTACGACATCGGCGAGCCGATGCCGCCCCAGCCCGTGAACCCCGAGTATCCGCGCGAGACGCCGCTGCCGCCGCCCGGCCCCGGCCCGATCCCGCCGGCTCCCGGCACGGGTCCCGTCCCCGGCACCGGCCCGGTGCCGCCGCGTGACACGCCCGGCCCGGTGATCTGATCACGCGTCACGTGAACAGGCCCGTCTCGCGAATCGCGAGACGGGCCTATTCGTTATTTATGGGTGATCGGAAATTTATTTGGCCCTGATATGATGGAAAAACCGTGTTATAGCCTCTCGGGCGTATCTCATTGCATCAATCGAAAGGGATGTCGCCCGTGTGCTACGAGCCCGATGCCGTGCCGCCCGTCCACGGTTCTCCGATCACGACCGTCACGTCCGAGCGCCTCGTTCTGACCTCGGCCGACGGGGCGAACTTCGCGGCTCACCTGTCCCGGCCCGGCCGCCCGTCCGGTCCTGCGGTGCTCGTCCTGCCGGACAACCGGGGACTGTCGGCATTCTACGAGCGCCTCACAGAACGGCTCGCCGAGCAGGGGCACACCGCGCTCGCCATCGACTATTTCGGGCGCACGGCCGGGACCGATCCGCGCTCCGGCAGCGATTTCCCCTTCATGGAGCACCTGGGAAAGGCGCACAAGGACACGCTCTTCGCCGACATCGCCGCCGGCGCCGCACACCTGCGGGCCGAAAGCGACGAGGAAATCGTCTCCCTCGGCTTCTGCTTCGGCGGCAGGCTCGCGTTCATGACGGCCCTGCCCACCTTCGGGCTCGCCGGCACCATCGGCCTGTACGGATATCCGGACGTGTTGTTCGGCAAACCCGGCCCCACCCAGATGGCGGGCGAGCTGCGCGGACCGATCCTGGGATTGTTCGGCGGCGCGGACGAGGGCATCTCACCCGAGGTGGTGAGCGCGTTCGGCGAGGCGCTGGAAGGCGCGGGGGTGGCGCACGAGTTCGTCACCTATCCGGGAGCGCCGCACAGCTTCTTCGAGCTGGGCCGCCCGGAGCTGGCCGAGGCCTGCGCCGACGCCTGGTCGCGCATCCTCGGCTTCCTGAAGCGGACAGCCCGAGGCGACCTGACCTCGCCTCGGGCTGCCACGATGCAAGACTAAGCCTTCCGGCTCCCGCCGCGCGCACCGGCACCCCCGAAAGTGCCTAAATGGTGATGCGGCCGAACGTGCGGACACGTTACGGTGCCCGCGTGACATTGATCGTCTCTCCGCCGCCCGCCCGCTAGCGGGCGGCGTCATCCGGTGAGCCGGGCCCGGGCGGCCCGGCCGGTGGCCCCTGCCCGCCTGCGGGAATCGGGCCCACCTCACTGGAGAGACATCGATGCACCATGCTCCAGCCCTGTCCGTACGGCAGGGCCTCGTCTACGTGTCCACCGCCGCGGTCGCCTGGGGAACCGGGGGAGCGGCGGGAGCGCTGCTGCACGGCGCGGGACAGCTGAGTCCCGTCGCCGTTTCGTTCTGGCGCTTCGCCTGCGGCGCGGCGCTCCTGCTCGCCGTCGCCCGCAGCCGCCCCTCCTGGCGGGCGGTGCTGCTCGTCGGCCCGGCGATGGCGGTGTGCCAGGCGGCCTACTTCGCGGCCATCGCCGAGGCCGGGGTCGCGGTCGCCACGATGATCACGATGGGCGCCACCCCGCTCCTGGTGGCGGCCGGTGGCCGGGTCTTCCTGGGCGAGCCGCTGGGCCGTACCGGTCTCGGATGCGCCGCGCTCGCCGTCGCCGGTCTGGCCATGCTCATGGGAGGCGCGCAGACGGTCACCCCGGCGGGCGCCGGCTACTCGCTGCTGTCGGCGGCGGCCTACTCCCTCGTCACCCTGACGACGCGCCGGATGCCCGCCGACGGCGTGGCCGTGTGGGGGTTCGTCGGGGGCGCGGCCTGCCTGCTCCCGCTCGCCGCCGCCGGGGGGCTGCTGCCCGCCGGGCACGCCGTGACGAACGTGCTGCTGCTCGGCTACCTGGCCGCCGTGCCGACGGCGCTCGCGTACGGGCTGTTCTTCGCGGGGCTGCGCGTCGTCGGCGGCACCACGGCGGCGGTCCTCTCCCTGCTCGAACCGCTGGTCGCCGCCGTCGTCGGCGTCGTGCTGCTGGGGGAGCGCCTGTCCGCCGTACAGGTGGGCGGGGCGCTCGTGCTTCTGTCCGCCCTCGCCTGGCTCGCCAGGGGGGAACTTCGCGGCGCCCCGCGCTAACTCAGGGGGCGGAGGACCTGTTAGCGATACCATGAGCTGGGGGCAGTGCGCGTACGCGGTCACCAGGCGGAACGTTCCCCGCGGGGCTCGTGACGCAACGGTGATCATCACAGTATTGACACAGCTCGCTGTTATCGCTAACACTCAGGAAACCTCATCAGAATGAGCGGGGCGCGGCGGATGACGAAGGTCCGGCCTGGAGAGAGCCCGACCGAACGCCCGAAGGCGGCGGTCATGGAGGACGTCGCGGAGCTGGCAGGAGTGTCGGCAATGACGGTGTCGAGAGTGCTGAACGCTCCGGAGAAGGTGCGCCCGGAGACCCGGGCGCGCGTTCTCGCGGCGGTCCGCGAGCTCGACTACCGGCCCAATTCGGCGGCGCGGGTCCTGGTGACCGGCCGCTCGGGGGTGCTGGGGGTCGTCTGCTTCGACACCACCCTGTACGGCCCGGCCTCGACGTTGTTCGGCATCGAGCAGGCGGCCAGGGACAGCGACTACCTGGTCAGCATCGCCAGCCTGCCCGCGCTCAACCGCAGCTGGATCACCAGGGGAATCGACCGCCTGCGGTCCCAGTCGGTGGACGGCGTCATCGTCGTCGCGCCGCACGAGTCGGCCGCCGAGGGGCTCCGGCACCTTCCCCCGGGCCTCCCGGTGGTCGACGTCGGCGGAGGAACCGACCTGCCGGTGCCGGTGGCGGCGGTGGACCAGTACGCCGGCGCCGCCCGCGCCACCCGCCACCTGCTCAGTCTCGGTCACCGCACCGTCTGGCACCTGTCGGGCCCGCCTAATTGGATCGACGCGAGCGGCCGGGTGGCCGGCTGGCGGTCGGCGCTGGAGGCGGAGGGCAGGGAGGTTCCCGAGCCGCTGGTCGGCGACTGGACCGCCTACTCCGGTTACGAGATCGGCAAGCGGCTCGCCCGTGAGCCCGACGTGACGGCGATCTTCGTGGCCAACGACCACATGGCGATGGGCCTGCTGCGAGCCCTGCGGGAGACGGGCCGGCGGGTCCCCGAGGACGTGAGCGTCGTCGGGTTCGACGACGTCCCGGAGGCGGCCTACTTCTGGCCGCCCCTGACCACCGTGCGGCAGAACTTCGGCGAGGTCGGCCGGCAGGCGTTCCAGCTCCTGCTGGACCGCATCGCCGGGGTGGAAGGCGAGGCCAGGCGCATGGTGGAGCCCGAACTCGTGGTGCGGGAGAGCACCGGCGTCAGCCCCTGAAAAGGCTTCCGCCCGGCTCGCGAGCGGGCCTGGCGGAAGACCGTGTCCCGTCGGTCCAGGCCCCCGGCGGGACGCGTGGAACGACCGTCCCCCTGCGGATCGGTCCATGTGCGGGCTGCCGGCTACGCCGGCCGCTTCGATGATCGGACACGAATGAGAACGGCGGCAGGCGTGTCCACGCCTGCCGCCGCTCGGGAGGAGCCGCCCGGGGCGATGGCGCACCCCGGACGGCCGCTTGTTACGGCTTCACCTCCAGCGTCACCGTGGTGACCGACGGCCGGAAGCGGGCGTCGCCGGAGTAGGAGACGGTGAGCTCGTGCGTGCCGGCCGGCAGGTCGAGGCCGAGCTCGGTCTTGCCCTGGCCGCCGGGGCTGAGCGTCCCCTCGCCGAGGATCGTCGCGCCCTCGGACACGGTCACCTCACCGGTCGCGCCCTCCGGGTCCACGCTGTAGTGGACCTGGACCTTCTTGCCCTGCTTCACCTGCTTGGGCGACGCGTGGGCGGTGACGGCGGTGTCGGCCCGGGTGTCCTTGCCGAGGCGGATGAACGTCACCGAGTGGGCCGGGAAGTCGTAGGTGAATGCGGAGGAGAATCCGCTCACCTCCCGCTCGACCGGAGAGATCTTCGTGGGCTCGGCGAGCGAGTTCACGGCGGTGAGGTCACCGGTCAGCGAGGTGACGAGGGCCTTCGGCGCGATCTTGGCGGTGCCGAGGTCGACCGTGCTGCGCACGGCGGTGTCCTGGACGTTGACGGCCTTGATCACCACGTCGCCGGTGTCGCTGTCCTTCGAGACCACCTGGTAGAGCGGCTCGACGGCGGCGTTGTCGGTGAAGTCGTTGATCTTCTGACCGTCCAGCCACGTGGTGATGCGGCGACCCGAGACCTGAATCTTGACCTTGTAGTCGCGGCCCGTCTGGACCGTGGTGCTCGACGTCGCGATGGACGACTTGGAGCCGTTCGTCGCCTTCTCGACGGCCGACTGGGTGTTGTTCCAGCCGCCGATGTTCCACCAGTAGAAGTTGCCGGTGTCCTTCGCGCCGAACATCACCAGGAAGCCCTCGGCGCCGCCGGTCTTGCGTGCCGTGACCTCCAGCGTGTAATTGGACCAGTCCGTCGAGCCGGCCGTGGACCGGGCGTCGGTCACGTTGGCCGACTGGACGTACGCGCCGTCCTGCGCCGCCCACGTACCCTGGCCGGGAGTCCACTTGCCCGTGCCGTTCGAGAAGTCGTCGCTGAACAGGACCGTGCCGTCGGCCCGGGTCACCTTGACGTCGTCGTAGCGGACCTGGGTGCTCCAGGAGCCGAGGCCGATGGCGCCCTTGATGTCGTCCACCGGCAGCGGGCTCGCCTTGTACGTGCTCGGCAGCACGGTGTCGCCCACGTTGCGGGAGAACAGGCGCTGCACGTAGTAGCTGGGCGAGCCGTACACCTGGTCGTTGTCGAACCAGATGAGGTCCGGCGTCCAGTTGACGTAGTCGACGTTGGACAGCAGCGGCGCGTACGACGCCAGCTCGACGACGTCGGAGTTGCGCTCGATGCCGGTCAGGTACGACGCCTCGGTCAGCGCGTTCCAGTACGTGTTGCCCTTCGAGGCGTACTCGCCGACGAACACGTGCGGGCCGCTGCGGTCGTAGGTGTCGTAGCGGTGGTTGTTGGCCAGGAACCAGCTCGGGTCGTTGTAGTAGTGCTCGTCGACCAGGTCGGCCTTCTGGTCACGCGCGAACTGCCACATGCGATCGAACCAGCTGCCCTGGGACGTCTGGCCGGCGTTCGAGAGGATCTTGATGTCCGGGTACTCGGCCCGGATCGCGCTCGCGAACTTGGGGAAGTTCGTGAAGAACTCGGGGTAGATCTCCTCGTTGCCGAGGCCGATGTACTTCAGGTCGAACGGCTTGGGGTGGCCCATGGCGGCCCGCTTGGCGCCCCAAACGGAGTCGGCGGGGCCGTTGGCGAACTCGATGAGGTCGAGGGTGTCCTGGACCCACCGCTGGAGCTTGGCCTCGTCGGTCAGCGGCCGGTTCTCGTTGCAGCCGTTGACGCCCACCGACAGCACCGGCAGCGGCTCGGCGCCGATGTCCTCGGCGAACTGGAAGTACTCGTAGTAGCCGATGCCGTACGTCTGGTTGTAGCCCCAGAAGTTGAAGTTGGTCGGCCGCTCCTCGACCGGGCCGAGCGTCTCCTTCCACTGGTAGATGCGGCGCCGGTCCTGGTTGAGCGAGTACGGGTCGTAGGTGCCGACGTTGGTCACGCAGCCGCCGGGGAAGCGCAGGAACCGCGGCTTGAGAGCGGCGATCGTCTCGGCGATGTCCTTGCGCATGCCGTTCTGACGGCCCTTGAAGGTGTCCTCGGGGAACAGCGAGATCATGTCGAGGTCGGCCCGGCCGGTGCCGCCTGCCAGCACGACCAGGCGCGCGGCGTCGGTGGTCTCGCTCGCGGTGATCGTCGCGGTGTACTTCTTCCAGTCGGCCGACCGGGCGTCGATCGTGGCGGTGCCGTACACCGTGGAGCCGTCGGCGCTCTCGAGGGAGGCGGTGATCGGGCCGCCGCTGGTGCGCCGGGCGAACAGCGACAGGTCGTAGGTCTTGCCGGCCTGGACCGCGATGCCCTTGTTGAAGCCGGCGTTGCTCACGCCGAAACCGGTGCCCGGGCTGGTGATGTCCAGCCGCAGGAAGTTGCGGTTGTTGCTGTTCAGCGGCTGGTCGCCGGACACCGCGGCCGTGCCGGCCGCGCCGCCGCGCCCGACCCTGGTCCACGCGGTGAGGCCGTTGTAGTTCCGGTTGTCGACCGAGTTGAACTCGAAGGACCGGTTCTGCACGAGCTCGGCGTACAGGCCGCCGTCGGCCGCGTGGTTGATGTCCTCGTAGAAGATGCCGTACAGGTTGGGGCTGACCTTGGTGCCGGCGGCGGTGGTGTCCACCTTGAGCTCGCCGGCGTCCTTGGCGTACCCCTCGACCTGGAACTTGGTGCCTTGGCCTGTGGCGACGAGCCTGCCGTCGCCGACCGCGACTCGCTTGTCCCCGGCCGACAGGTACACCTTGCCTCCGCCGGCGTCGCGGAGTTGGAACGCTCCAGCCGTCGAGCCGAGGCGCAGTGTGGAGTCGTCGGCGACCCCCAGGTAGCCCTTGCCGTTCAGGTCCTTGAGCGCGACGGTGCCGTCGCCCTTGTCCTCGGCGGTGACCGCGAGGCTCGTCATGCCCTGGGCGTCGGAGGCGACCACCTGCCCGTCCTCGGCGGCCGACAGGTACGGCGCGGAGCCGGCCGCGCGCAGCGTGAACGGGCCGGACGGGACGACCGTCTTGCCCTCGGCCGCCTTGACCGCGAAGTAGTCGAAGTCGGCCGCGATGGGGGTGCCGTTCTGCGCGGACAGCGCGAACAGGCCGACCTGCTTGACGTCCAGCGCGGCGGTGACCTTGGACGCCTGCACCCAGGCGGAGCCGTTCCAGTACGACGAGGTGAACTCGTTGCCCGTCCTCGCCAGCTTGAGGATCTCGCCGGTGGATCCGGAGCGGCTCGCGAAGGCCGCGGTGAAGGCCGCCTTCACCTCGGTGTCGGTCTCGATGACGTTGCCCCCGGACGAGCCGACGTGCGCGAGACCGGCGCGGACGTAGTTGTCCCAGTCCTGCCAGGCGAAGATGCCGGCGCTCTGGTAGTCGAGTGCCACCGGGGCGCTGAACTTCGTGACGACCTCGAAGTCCCCGGCGGGGACGTCCATGAGGAAGATGTTCTTGGCCGAGTTGTCGGTCTGGTAGGTGTCGCCCTTCAGCGAGTGGATCCGCAGGCTGCCGGGCTGCTCGCCGAGGGACCACTGCGTGTTGTCGGGGTTGAGAACCTGCCAGTCGGGACCGAGCGTGGCGGCGTCGAACTGGTCGACGGACGCGCCGGCGGGGATCGGGTCGGCGGTCTCGGCCTGAGCCGGCGTGGTGGAGAGCACGCCGCTCACCACACCGCTCACCATGGCCGCCGACAAGGCCAGTGACCAGGCCTTTCTGCTCATTCGGGGGGCTCCTCCGGTTTCTGTTAGCGTTAACATCACGGGATGGTCGCGAAGTGAGCGCTAACAAGCTGGATTCGGCCACCAGTTAAGAGCTATGTGGCATGTCCGTCAATAGGGCGTGAACGCCATGTTTCGGCGTGACCGGACCGTAATCGGCCACCACCTTGACGGGGGGTTGTGTTAACGCTCACAGTCTTCCCAAGCAGTTGAGAGGAGCGCCAGTGGGACCCAACGTCGACCGCCGCCCGCCCGTCATGGCCGACGTGGCCAGGCTGGCCGGAGTGTCGCACCAGACGGTCTCGCGGGTGCTCAACGACCATCCGAACGTCCGCGCCGAGACCCGCACCCGGGTCATGCGGGCCATCGACCAGCTCGGTTACCGCCGCAACCTCGTCGCCCGGGCCCTGGTCACCAAGCACTCGCGCACGCTGGGCGTGGTCAGCTTCGACACGACGCTGTACGGCCCGGCGAGCACGGTATACGGAATCGAGCAGGCAGCGAGGGACGCGGGCTACTTCGTGAGCATCGTGAGCCTGCGGACCATCGACAGGGCCGGCGTGAACGACGCGATCGGCTACCTCGCCGAGCAGGGTGTGGACGGCATCGTCGTCGTCGCCCCGCAGCGATCGGCGGCCCGGGCGCTCGACGATCTGCCGGCGGGCATGCCCGCCGTGGCCGTCGAGGGCTGGCACCAGGGAGACGTCTCCGTGGTCAGCGTCGACCAGGTCGAGGGCGCCAGGCTGGCGACCTCGCACCTGCTCGAGCTGGGGCACGAGACCGTCTGGCACATCAGCGGCCCGGCGGACTGGCTGGAGGCCGAGGGCCGGATCGAGGGCTGGCGCGCGGTTCTGACCGCCGCGGGGCGGCCCGTCCCCGGCATGCTGACCGGTGACTGGAGCCCCCGATCGGGTTACCGGGCCGGCAAGGAGCTCGCCGCCATGGCCGGCGACGTCACCGCGGTGTTCGTCGCCAACGACCAGATGGCGCTCGGCCTCCTGCGCGCGTTCACGGAGGAGGGGGTGAAGGTCCCCGAGCAGATCAGCATCGTGGGCTTCGACGACATCCCTGAGTCGGAGTTCTTCTCCCCGCCGCTCACCACCATCAGACAGGACTTCGGGGCCGTAGGCAGGCGCAGCATCGACGTGCTGCTCCGGCAGATCGAGTCGGGCGAGGCGCTTCCCCATGAGCGTCTCGTCGTGCCTCCCCAGTTCGTGCTCAGGGGAAGCACAGCCGCGCGCTAGCCGCACGGAAACACATTGGATTACCAGCGCTGTGCCGTAGGTGTTAGCGCTAACTTTAGAAAGGACCCCCACAGTGTTGAAGAGGATCTCGGCACTGATCCTGGCCGGTGCCACGGCCCTGACGATGGCCGGTTGCAGCAGCAGCGACGGCAGCGGCGGTTCGTCCGGCGGTAGCGCCGACGACGGAAAGCTCGTCATGGGCTTCGCCCAGGTCGGCGCGGAAAGCGGCTGGCGCACCGCCAACACCAAGGACATCCAGGAGTCCGCCAAGGCGGCCGGCATCGAGCTGAAGTTCTCCGACGCGCAGCAGAAGCAGGAGAACCAGATCAAGGCCATCCGCTCCTACATCCAGCAGAAGGTCGACGTCATCGCCTTCTCGCCGGTCGTGGAGTCGGGCTGGGACACCGTCCTCAAGGAGGCGCAGAACGCGAAGATCCCGGTCATCCTGACCGACCGGGCCGTGGACTCCAAGGACACCAGCCTGTACAAGACCTTCCTCGGCTCCGACTTCGTCGAAGAGGGCAAGAAGGCCGGTCAGTGGCTGGTCGACCAGTACAAGGACAGCAAGGACGACGTGAACATCGTCCAGCTGGAGGGCACCACCGGCTCCGCGCCCGCCAACGACCGCAAGGCCGGCTTCCAGCAGGTCATCTCCGCCGACCCGAAGTTCAAGGTCATCGCTTCGCAGAGCGGCGACTTCACCCGGGCCAAGGGCAAGGAGGTCATGGAGGCCTTCCTCAAGTCCAACCCCAAGATCGACGTGCTGTACGCGCACAACGACGACATGGGCCTGGGCGCCATCGAGGCGATCGAGGGCGCGGGCAAGGTCCCGGGCAAGGACATCAAGATCATCACGGTTGACGCGGTCCACGACGGCATGCAGGCCCTCGCCGACGGCAAGATCAACTACATCGTCGAGTGCTCCCCGCTGCTCGGCACCCAGCTCATGGACCTCGCCAAGAAGGTCGTCAAGGGCGAGCAGGTGCCCCAGCGAGTGGTCACCGAGGAGACCACCTTCACCCAGGAGCAGGCCAAGGAGGCCCTGCCCAACCGTAAGTACTGATCGGCACTGGGCCGCCCCCGCCCCGCGGGGGCGGCCCTCCCGACGGTGAGCGGGAGACACCGAGCGATCCGGAGGGGGATACGAGCGCCCCGATGGTGAGCGGGAGACAGAGGAAACACGGGAGAGGGGCACCGCATGGCCGCACCCGCGCCGATCCTGCGGATGAGCGGGATCGGCAAGCAGTTCCCCGGCGTGAAGGCGCTGGACGGCGTGGACTTCCGGCTGCTGCCGGGGGAGGTCCACGCGTTGATGGGAGAGAACGGCGCCGGCAAGTCCACCTTGATCAAGGTGCTGACCGGGGTCTACGACATCGACGCCGGAGAGATCGAGCTTGAGGGCAGGCGGGTCGCCTTCTCCAGCCCGCTCGCCGCGCAGCAGGCGGGCATCAGCACCGTCTACCAGGAGGTCAACCTCTGCGCCAACCTGTCGGTGGCGGAGAACATCTTCATCGGACGTGAGCCGCGCCGCCTCGGCCGGATCCAGTGGAAGGCGATGCGCCGCCGGGCCGCGGAGATCCTCTCCCGCCTCGACCTCGACCTCGACGTGTCGGCCCCGCTGTCGTCGTACTCGCTGGCCATCCAGCAGATGGTGGCGATCGCGCGGGCCGTGGACATCGACGCGAAGGTGCTGATCCTCGACGAGCCCACCTCCAGCCTCGACGCGGACGAGGTCGCCCAGCTGTTCCGGGTGATGCGCAGGCTGAAGGAACAGGGCATCGCGATCCTGTTCGTCTCGCACTTCCTCGACCAGATCTACGAGATCTCCGACCGGATGACGATCCTGCGCAACGGCACGCTCGTGGGGGAATACCACGTCAGCGAGCTGAGCCAGGTCGAGCTGGTCGGCAAGATGATCGGCCGCGAGCTGGCCGACCTGGAGAAGCTGGAGGCCCGCCCGCCCGCCCGTGAGGCCGCGCCGCTGGTCGAGGCCGAGCAACTGGGGCGCTCCGGGGCGATCGAGCCGTTCACGCTCACGATCCACGAGGGTGAGGTCGTCGGCCTGGCCGGGCTGCTCGGCTCGGGCCGCACGGAGGTCGCCCGGCTGCTGTTCGGGGCCGACCACGCGGGCACGGGCTCTTTGAAGATCGGCGGCGAGCAGGTCAACCTGCGCACGCCCCGCTCCGCGGTCTCCAGGAAGCTGGCCTTCTGCTCTGAGAACAGGCGGGCCGAGGGGCTCATCCCCGACCTCACCGTCCGCGAGAACCTCATCCTCGCCCTGCAGGCCGCGCGCGGCTGGACCCGGCCGATCCCGCGGCGCAAGCAGGACGAGCTGGTCGACAAGTACATCGCCGCGCTGAACATCCGCCCGGCCAACCCCGACCAGCTCATCAGGAACCTCAGCGGCGGCAACCAGCAGAAGGTGCTGCTGGCCCGCTGGCTCATCCTGGAGCCTCGCCTGCTCATCCTCGACGAGCCCACCCGCGGCATCGACGTCGGCGCCAAGGCCGAGATCCAGCGCCTGGTCGCCGAGCTGTCGGACGGTGGGATGGCCGTGCTGTTCATCTCCGCCGAGCTGGAGGAGGTGCTGCGGCTGAGCCACAAGGTCGGCGTGCTGCGCGACCGCAAGCTGGTCGCCGAACTCGACAACGACGAGCGCCTGACCACCGACACCCTTACGGAGACGATCGCGAGCGGAGCTCGGTCATGAGAGGGTTCCTCAGACATCGCCTTTTCTGGCCCCTGGTCATCCTGGTCGCGCTGCTGGCGCTGAACCTGTTCTTCACGGACAACTTCTTCAAGATCCAGATGAAGGAGGGCCACCTCTACGGCAGCCTGATCGACATCGTCCGGTTCGGCGCTCCGCTGATCCTGGTGGCGCTCGGGATGACGCTCGTCATCGCCACCAGCGGCATCGATCTGTCGGTCGGGTCGGTCGTGGCGATCGCCGGCGCCCTGGCCTGCCTGCGCATCAGCGCTCTGTCCGACCAGAGCTCGGTGGGCGGCGTGCTCGGGGCCGTGGGCCTCGCGCTCGTGCTGTCGGTGGCCCTCGGCGTGTGGAACGGCTTCCTGGTCGCCGGCATCGGGATCCAGCCGATCATCGCGACGCTGATCCTGATGGTCGCCGGGCGTGGTCTGGCCCAGCTCATCACCGACGGCCAGATCACCACGGTCAACAGCTCGCCGTACAAGCTGATCGGCGGCGGCTACTGGCTGACGCTGCCGTTCGGGATCATCATCGTGGCGGTCGTGCTCGCGCTCACCGCGTTCCTCACCCGGCGCCTGGCGCTCGGCCTGCTCATCGAGTCGGTCGGCGGCAACGCCGAGGCGAGCCGCCTGGCCGGCATCAGCGCCCGCGGCGTGCTCATCACGGTGTACGCGTTCTGCGGGTTGTGCGCCGGCATCGCCGGCCTCATGATCAGCTCGAACGTCTCCAGCGCCGACGGTAACAACGCCGGCCTGTGGATCGAGCTGGACGCGATCCTCGCCGTCGTCATCGGCGGCACTCCGCTGTCCGGCGGCCGGTTCTCGCTGGGCGGCACGGTGCTGGGCGCCCTCATCATCCAGACGCTGACCACCACGATCTACTCGATCGGCGTCCCGCCGGAGACGACGCTGCTGTTCAAGGCGCTCGTGGTGACGATCGTCTGCCTGATCCAGTCCCCGGCCTTCCGCGCGAAGGTGTTCCAGCGCCGGAGGCGCCCGGTGGCGGCGCCCGCGGCGCCCGAAGAGAAGGTGAGGGTCTCGGCGTGACGAGCATCACCGGCCTGCGGGGCCTGAGCCGCCGTACGGTCCCGTCGAAGTACATCCCGGTCCTGGTGACCGCGGGCCTGTTCGTGGCCATGTTCGTGGCGGGCGGCATCCGCTATGAGAACTTCGCCACCGGGCAGATCATCCTCAACGTCTTCATCGACAACGCGTTCCTGCTGGTCGTCGCGGTCGGCATGACGTTCGTGATCCTCACCGGCGGCATCGACCTGTCGGTCGGTTCCGTGGTCGCGCTCGCCACGATGCTGAGCGCGAGCCTGTTGAAGGACGGCTGGCCGGCGTACGCGGTCATGGCCCTGGTGCTGGTGATCGGCGCGGTGCTGGGCCTGGCCATGGGCGCCATCATCCACTACTTCGAGATCCAGCCGTTCATCGTCACGCTGGCCGGCATGTTCCTCGCCCGCGGCCTGTGCTACACGATCAGCACCGAGTCGATCCCGATCGAGAACCAGACGTTCACCGACATCGCCCAGACGCGGATCAACCTCGGCGGCGAGCTGTCGGTCTCCCCGAGCGCGGTGATCGCGGTTGTGGTCGTGCTGATCGCGGCGTACGTGCTGCACTACACCCGGCTCGGCCGCAACGTCTACGCGACCGGCGGCAGCGAGCAGTCGGCCCTGCTCATGGGTCTGCCGGTGGCCCGCACGAAGATCGCCGTCTACACGATCAGCGGGTTCTGCTCGGCCCTCGGCGGCCTGCTGTTCGCCTTCTACTCGCTGTCGGGCTACGGACTGAGCGCCGTGGGCATGGAGCTGGACGCGATCGCCGCGGTCGTCATCGGCGGCACGCTGCTGACCGGCGGGAGCGGCTTCCTGCTCGGCACCGTGCTCGGCGTGCTCGTGCTGGGGCTGATCCAGACGATCATCAGCTTCGAGGGCACGCTCAGCTCCTGGTGGACCAGGATCTTCATTGGGATGCTGCTCTTCGTCTTCATCCTCCTGCAGCGCGTCTTCTCGGGGGGATCGCGCCGCCGAACTCCTTGATGAAAGTCCCTATCCCTTCTACCTGCCGCATCGAGCTGTGCGGCGACAGCGAACCAAGGAGATGCATATGAGGTTGCTAAGAATCGGGGGCGTGGTGTCCGCCATCGCGCTCGCCGCGACCATGACGGCCTGCGGCTCCAGCCAGAAGACGGTGGACACCGAGGCGTCCGCGTCCTCCGCTGCGGGCAACGCCGGAGCCCTGATCGGCGTCACCATGCCCACCAAGTCGTCGGAGCGCTGGATCCACGACGGCGACAACGTGAAGCAGCAGCTCGAGAGCCTCGGCTACAAGGTGGACCTCCAGTACGCCGAGAACGACATCCCCACGCAGGTCAACCAGATCGAGAACCAGATCACCAAGGGCGCCAAGCTCCTGATCATCGCCTCGATCGACGGCACCGCGCTCACCTCGCAGCTGCAGGAGGCCGCGGACAACAAGATCCCGGTCATCGCCTACGACCGGCTCATCCGCAACAGCCCCAACGTCGACTACTACGCCACCTTCGACAACTTCAAGGTCGGCGTGCAGCAGGCGACCTCGCTGCTGAAGGGCCTCGGCGTCGACGGCGGCAAGAAGGGCCCGTTCAACGTCGAGCTGTTCGGCGGCTCGCCCGACGACAACAACGCCACCTTCTTCTGGAACGGCGCGATGTCGGTGCTCCAGCCGAAGATCGACGACGGCACGCTGAAGGTCAAGAGCGGCCAGACCGACTTCAAGCAGGCCGCCATCCTGCGGTGGGACCCCGCCACGGCGCAAAAGCGCATGGAGGACATCCTCACCAAGACCTACACCGGTGACGCCAAGGTCGACGGCGTGCTCTCGCCGTACGACGGGCTGTCCATCGGCATCCTGTCGGCGCTCAAGAGCTCCGGCTACGGCACCAGCGGCCAGCCGTACCCGGTCGTGACCGGCCAGGACGCCGAGCTGGCGTCGGTCAAGTCGATCATCGCCGGTGAGCAGTACTCCACCATCTTCAAGGACACCCGCAAGCTCGCGGAGCAGACCGTGAAGATGGCCGACTCGGTGCTGAAGGGCCAGAAGCCCGAGGTGAACAACACCACGGACTACAACAACGGCAACAAGGTCGTCCCGTCGTACCTGCTCGACCCGGTGGTCGTCGACAAGGACAACTACAAGGACGTCATCGTCGGCAGCGGCTACTACACCGAGGACCAGCTCAAGTAGGGATCCGGGCCCGGGGAGCAGTCCCCGGGCCCTCCCTGAGCGGGGGGCACATGACCGAGCACATCTTGCGGATGAGCGGGATCACCAAGACATTCCCCGGCGTGAAGGCCCTGCAGGACGTCAACCTGGCGGTCCGGCGGGGTGAGATCCACGCGATCTGCGGCGAGAACGGCGCCGGAAAGTCGACGCTGATGAAGGTGCTGTCCGGGGTCTATCCCCACGGGCAGTACGAAGGCGAAATCACTTTCGAGGGCAGGCGCTGCGAGTTCGGCGGCATCCGCGACAGCGAGCGCGCGGGGATCGTCATCATCCACCAGGAGCTGGCGCTGTGCCCGCAGTTGTCGATCGCCGAGAACATCTACCTCGGCAACGAGCGGGCCACACGCGGCGTCATCGACTGGAACCGCACCAATTACGAGGCAGGCGAGCTGCTGAAGCGGGTCGGCCTGCGAGAGAACCCGACGACGACGGTCTCCGACATCGGCGTGGGCAAGCAGCAGCTCGTGGAGATCGCCAAGGCGTTGTCGAAGGAGGTCAAGCTCCTCATCCTCGACGAGCCGACCGCGGCGCTCAACGACGAGGACTCGGCCCACCTGCTCGACCTGCTGCGCGGGCTCAGGGACGAGGGCATCACCTGCGTGATCATCTCGCACAAGCTCAACGAGGTGACCGCGATCGCCGACTCCGTCACGATCCTCCGGGACGGGCGCACGATCGAGACGCTGGACATGGCCGCCGACAGCGTGACCGAGGACCGCATCATCTCCGGGATGGTCGGCCGCGCCCTCGACAACCGCTTCCCGCCGCGCACGCCGGCGATCGGGGAGGAGGCGTTCCGCATCGAGGACTGGACCGTCTACAGCCCCAGCCAGCCCGGCAGGAAGGTGGTCGACGGGGCCTCGCTCATGCTTCGCCGCGGTGAGATCGTGGGCCTGGCCGGGCTGATGGGCGCCGGCCGCACCGAGCTGGCCATGAGCGTGTTCGGGCGGACGTACGGCGTGCACATCTCCGGCAGGATCTTCAAGGACGGCCGGCAGATCGACATCCGCACCGTGCAGGACGCGATCAGGCACGGCGTCGCCTACGCCACCGAGGACCGCAAGAGGTACGGCCTCAACCTCATCGAGGACATCAAGCGCAACATCAGCGCGGCCTGGCTCAAGGGGCTGTCCAGGCGCGGCTGGGTGAACGAGTATGAGGAATACCGCGTCGCCCAGCAGTTCCGCGGCAGCATGAACATCAAGGCGCCCGGCGTGGACAGCGTCGTGGGCAAGCTGAGCGGCGGCAACCAGCAGAAGGTCGTGCTCTCCAAGTGGATCCTGACCGAGCCGGACGTGCTGATCCTCGACGAGCCGACCCGGGGCATCGACGTCGGCGCCAAGTACGAGATATACATGATCATCAACCGTCTGGCGGAGCAGGGCAAGGCCGTGCTGGTGATCTCGTCCGAGCTGCCCGAGTTGCTCGGCCTCTGCGACCGCATCTACACGCTCTCGGAGGGGCGCGTCACCGGCGAGGTGCCGCGCGAGGAGGCCACGCAGGAACGCCTCATGTATCTCATGACCAAGGGACAGGAGTAGCTCGCATGAGCAGCATCACGCCCGCCGACGTGGAGGTCGGCGCCAAGGGCGGCGGGGGAGCGCCGGGGCGGCCGGGCCGGGTGTCGCTCGGCGGGCTGTCGGTCAACCTGCGCTCCAGCGGCATCTACATCGCCTTCGCGCTGATCATCGTGTTGTTCTCGGTGCTGACCGACGGCGCACTGCTGCAGCCGCAGAACATCTCCAACATCATCGTCCAGAACTCCTACATCCTGATCCTCGCGATCGGGATGATCCTGATCATCATCGCGGGGCACATCGACCTGTCGGTCGGCTCGGTGGTCGCGGTCACCGGTGCGCTGGCCGCGGTGCTCATGGTGAACATGGGCGTGCCCTGGCCGGCGGCCCTGTTGATCACGATCGTGGCCGGGGCGCTGATCGGGGCCTGGCAGGGGTACTGGATCGCGTACTTCGGCATCCCCGCCTTCATCGTCACGCTGGCCGGGATGCTGCTGTTCCGGGCGCTGACCCTCACCGTCCTGGGCAACCAGGGCATCGGCCCGTTCCCCGACCAGGTCCGCACGCTGGCCAACGGCTTCACCGACGGCTGGCTGGGCAATGTCGGCCTCGGCCCGCTCGGGGGCGCCGACCTGTTCAGCCTGCTGGTCGGCATCGTCGCGATCGCGGGCATGGTCCTCGCGCAGTGGCGCACCCGGAGCGCCCGCAAGGGCTACGGCCAGGCGGTCGACTCCCTGGCGCTGTTCGCGCTGAAGATGGCGGCCGGAGCCGCGCTGATCCTCTTCCTCGTCGTGCAGCTGGCCCGTTTCAAGAACCTGCCGTGGGTGCTCGTGCTGCTGGCGGTGCTGGTGCTGGCGTACTCGCTGATGGCGAACCGCACGGTGTTCGGGCGGCAGGTCTACGCCATCGGCGGCAACCTGCAGGCGGCCGTGATGTCCGGCGTGAAGGTCAAGTCGGTCGTCTTCTGGATCTTCGTCAACATGGGGGTGCTGTCGGCGATCGCCGGTGTCATCTTCGCCGGCCGGCTCAACCAGGCGGGCCCCACCGCGGGCAACAGCTTCGAGCTGGACGCGATCGCCGCGGCCTTCATCGGCGGCGCGGCCGTTCAGGGCGGCGTGGGCAAGGTGGTCGGCGCGATCACCGGTGGTCTGATCATGGCGGTGATCAACAACGGCATGTCGCTGATCGGCTCGCCCAGCGAGCGGGTCATGCTCGTCAAGGGTGCCGTGCTGCTCGCCGCGGTGGCGTTCGACGTGTGGACCAAGCGCAGGGCCGGCACCGCACGCTGATGGCCGCAGACATCGATAGAAACCGGTTTCGGGCTGCCGGCCGCGTCGTCGGCCGGCGGCCCCCGCTCCGGGCCTGGCCGGCGCAAGAGCCTCTGGAGGTTGAGTGTGAGCGTTAACAGTGACCGTTATGTGGTCGGTGTGGATTACGGCACGTTGTCCGGCCGCGCCGTGGTGGTGCGAGTGAGCGACGGCGCGGAGGTGGGCAGCGCCGTGCACGAGTACGCCCACCGGGTGATCGAGGACGTGTTACCGGGTTCCGGCGTCCGCCTCGGACCGGACTGGGCCCTGCAGTCGCCCGCGGACTGGATCGACGTGCTGCGCCACGCGGTGCCCAAGGCGCTGGCCGCCGCGCAGGTTCCGGCCGAGCAGGTGATCGGCATCGGCACGGACTTCACGGCCTGCACGATCCTGCCCGCCACCGCCGACGGCCACCCGCTGTGCGAGGAGTTCCCCGAGCGGCCGCACGCCTGGCCGAAGCTGTGGAAGCACCACGCGGCCCAGCCGCACGCCGACCGCATCAACGCGCTGGCCGCCGAGCGTGGCGAGGCGTGGCTGCCGAGGTACGGCGGCAAGATCTCCTCCGAGTGGGCCTTCGCCAAGGGCCTGCAGCTGCTGGAGGAGGACCCGGAGATCTACGAGCGGGCCGACCGCTGGATCGAGGCCGCCGACTGGATCATCTGGCAGCTCACCGGAGTCGAGACCCGCAACGTCTGCACCGCCGGGTACAAGGCGATCCACCAGGACGGCGCCTATCCGTCCGAGGACTTCCTGGCCGCGCTCAATCCCGCCTTCTCCGGTTTCACCCGGAAGCTCGGCCAGGAGCTCGCTCCCCTCGGCGGCCTCGCCGGTCACCTGACCGCGCGGGCCGCCGAGTGGACGGGACTCGCCGAGGGGATCGCGGTGGCGGTCGGCAACGTCGACGCCCACGTCACCGCCGCGGCGGCCGACGCCGTGCGGCCGGGCCAGATGGTCGCCATCATGGGCACCTCCACCTGCCACGTCATGTGCTCCGACCAGCTCGCCGAGGTTCCCGGCATGTGCGGCGTGGTGCGCGACGGCATCGTCCCCGGACTGTGGGGCTACGAGGCGGGCCAGTCCGCCGTCGGCGACATCTTCGGCTGGTTCGTGGACAACTGCGTGCCCGCGTCGTACGCGGAACGGGCCGCCGAGGCGGGGCTCGGGCTGCACGAGTACCTCACCTCCCTCGCCGCCGGGCAGAAGGTCGGGCAGCACGGGCTGGTCGCCCTCGACTGGCACGGCGGCAACCGCTCGGTCCTGGTCGACCACACCCTCTCCGGCGTCGTCGTCGGTCAGACGCTCGCCACCCGGCCCGAGGACGTCTACCGGGCGCTCATCGAGGCCACCGCGTTCGGCGCCAGGACGATCGTGGAGACGTTCGAGGCGGCCGGGGTCCCGGTGGAGGAGTTCGTGGTCGCCGGCGGCCTGCTCAAGAACGGCTTCCTCATGCAGACGTACGCCGACGTGCTGCGCCGCCCGCTGTCGGTGATCGGCTCCGATCAGGGGCCGGCCCTCGGCTCGGCGATCCACGCGGCCGTCGCCGCGGGCGCCTACCCCGACATCACCGCCGCCGCGGCGGCCATGGGCAAGCGCCAGGCCGCCGCCTACGCGCCCGACGCCGAGCGGGCCGACGCCTACGACCGGCTGTACGCCGAGTACCGCAGGTTGCACGACCACTTCGCGGACGGCGGGATGCTCCACCGGCTCCGCGCTATCAGGAACGAGGCCAGTGCATGATCGATGAACTTCGCAGGGAAGTCTGCCGGCTCCACGCCGAACTGGTGCGATACAACCTCGTCGCCTGGACCGCCGGCAACGTGTCGGGCAGGGTGCCGGGCGAGGACCTGTTCGTCATCAAGCCCAGCGGGGTGTCGTACGACGACCTGACCCCCGAGTCGATCGTGGTCTGCGACCTCGACGGCAACCTGGTCGAGGGAGACCTGTCTCCGTCCAGCGACACGGCGGCGCACGCCTACGTCTACCGGCACATGCCGGAGGTCAACGGCGTGGTGCACACCCACTCCACGTACGCCTCGGCGTGGGCGGCCCGCGGTGAGGCGATCCCGTGCGTGCTCACCGCGATGGCCGACGAGTTCGGCGGGGAGATCCCCCTCGGGCCGTTCGCGCTCATCGGCAACGACGACATCGGCAAGGGGATCGTCGCGACCCTGACCGGCCACCGCTCCCGCGCCGTGCTGATGCAGAACCACGGCGTGTTCACCATCGGCGAGTCGCCGAAGGCGGCCGTCAAGGCCGCCGTGATGTGCGAGGACGTCGCCCGCACCGTGCACGTCTCCCGGCAGCTCGGCGAGCCCCTGCCGATCGCGCAGGGCGACATCGACCGCTTGTACGACCGGTATCAGAACGTCTATGGACAGAGGAGTCACCTGTGAAGCTATGGTTCCTGACCGGTAGCCAGGGCCTGTACGGCGAGGACACGCTGCGGCAGGTTGCCGAGCAGTCCCAGCGCATCGCCGAGCAGTTGGGCGAGGCGCTGCCGTTCGAGCTCGAGTGGCGGCCCGTGCTCACCGACGCGGCGGCCATCCGCCGCGTGTGCCTTGAGGCCAACGGTGACGACGACTGCATCGGCCTGATCGCGTGGATGCACACGTTCTCCCCGGCCAAGATGTGGATCGCCGGCCTGGACGCGTTGCGCAAGCCGCTGCTGCACCTGCACACGCAGGCCAACGTGGAGTTGCCGTGGAGCTCCATCGACATGGACTTCATGAACCTCAACCAGGCCGCCCACGGCGACCGTGAGTTCGGCTACATCCAGACGCGCCTCGGCGTGCCGCGCAAGACCGTCGCGGGCCACGTGAGCGACCCGTCGGTGGCGGGGCGCATCGCCACCTGGGCCCGCGCCGCGGCAGGCCGGGCCGAGGTCGGCTCGCTGCGCCTGGCGCGCTTCGGCGACAACATGCGCGACGTCGCCGTGACCGAGGGCGACAAGGTCGAGGCGCAGCTGCGGTTCGGGGTGTCGGTGAACACCTACGGCGTCAACGAGCTGGTCGAGGCCGTGGACGCCGCCGCGGACGCCGACGTTTCCGCCCTCGTCAAGGAGTACGAGGACCTCTACCGGATGGCTCCCGAGCTGCGCGCGGGCGGGGAGCGGCACGAGTCGCTGCGTTACGCGGCCCGCATCGAGCTGGGCCTGCGGCACTTCCTGGAGGGCGGCGGCTTCAAGGCGTTCACCACGAACTTCGAGGACCTCGGCGGGCTGCGCCAGCTTCCCGGCCTGGCCGTGCAGCGGCTCATGGGCGAGGGCTACGGCTTCGGCGGCGAGGGCGACTGGAAGACCTCGGTGCTGCTGCGCACGCTCAAGGTCATGTCAGCGGGCCTGCCCGGCGGCACCTCGTTCATGGAGGACTACACCTACCACCTCACCCCGGGCGAGGAGCTCATCCTCGGCGCGCACATGCTGGAGGTCTGCCCGACGATCGCGGCCGACACCCCCGCCTGCGAGATCCACCCGCTGAGCATCGGCGGCCGCGAGGACCCGGTGCGGCTCGTGTTCGACGCCGCCCCCGGCCCCGCCGTGGTGGTGGGCCTGTCCGACATGGGCGAGCGGTTCCGGCTGGTGGCCAACGAGATCGACGTGGTCGCCCCGCCCGAGCCGTTGCCCGCCCTGCCGGTCGCCCGCGCCGTGTGGCGGCCCCGGCCCGACATGCGCACCTCCGCCGAGTCGTGGATCACGGCGGGCGCCCCGCACCACACGGTGCTCTCCTCGGCCGTCGGGTCCGAGGAACTGACCGACTTCGCCGACATGCTCGGCGTCGAGTTGCTCGTCATCGACGAGGCGACCACCTCCCGCCAGTTCACCAAGGAACTGCGGTGGAACCAGGCCTACTATCGGCTCGCGCAAGGATTTTGATGGGAAAGAAGTGGGTGGTGGGCGGCCTGGCCGCCCTCACACTCGGAGCCGGGGCACTCGTCCCGTCCGCCGCCTCGGCGGCGGACGAGGGCCTCGCTCTCTGGTACAAGCTCGACGAGACTTCCGGCACCGTGGCCGCCGACTCCTCCGGCAACGGCAGGAACGGCACGCTCAACGGTGACGCGAGCTGGGGCGACGGCCTCCGGCTCGGCGGCACGAACGGGTACGTGAAGGTGCCCGACAACCTCATGCGCGGCATGACCTCGATCACGGTCGCGCTCGACGTCTGGATCGACCCCGCGCAGGCCACGCCGTACTTCGTCTACGGCTTCGGCAACTCGAGCGGGTCGAGCGGCAACGGCTATCTGTTCACCACCGGCAACACCTTCCGCACGTCGATCGCCTCGGGCAACTGGTCGACCGAGCAGAACGCCAACGCCGGCGTCAACCTGCCGCGCGGCGGCTGGCAGCACATCGCGTACACGCTCGGCGGCGGCGTCGGGGTGTTGTACCAGAACGGCGACGAGGTCGCCCGCAACACCGCCGTCACGCTCACCCCGGGCTCGATCGGCGGCGGCACGACCACGGCCAACTACATCGGCCGCTCGCTCTACTCGGGCGACAAATACCTCAAGGGCAGGGTCAAGGACTTCCGCGTCTACGGCCGGGCCCTCGGCGCGTCCGAGGTCGCCCAGCTCGCGGGGCCGGTCAACGCCGAGATCGTCAAGCAGGACGCCGCGGCGCTCGACCTCGGCGACACCGGCGCGGTCCGGTCCGACCTGACGCTGCCGGCCAAGGGCGCGTCCGGATCCACGATCACCTGGGCCTCCAGCGACCCGTCCGTCGTCAGCACGACCGGCGCGGTCACCCGGCCGCCGGCGGGTGCGGCGGACGCCCACGTCACCCTCACCGCCACGCTCACCAAGGGCACGGCGACCGAGACGAAGACGTTCGACGTCACCGTCGAGGCGATCTACACCGACAAGCGGGCCGTCGAGACCGACGCCGGCACGCTCGTCGTGCACAACATCGACGACGTCCGCGGCAACCTCACGCTGCCGACGAAGGGCGGCAACGGCACCACCATCACCTGGCGGTCCAGCAAGCCGGACACGCTCAGTGAGACCGGCGAGGTGAACCGTCCCACGCCGGGCGCCAGGGCCGTGAAGGTGAACCTCAAGGCCACGATCTCGCGCGGCGGCCACCGGGCCGTGCGCATCTTCAAGCCCGAGGTGCCGGCGCTGCCCGCCAAGGAGCCGTACAAGGGCTACCTGTTCGCCTACTTCACCGGCGAGGGCTACTCGAACGGCGAGCAGATCTACAACGCGCTGAGCAAGGGCGACGACCCGCTGCACTGGCAGGAGCTCAACGGCGGCCGGCCGGTCGTCACCTCCGACGTCGGTGAGAAGGGCCTGCGCGACCCGTTCGTCATCCGCTCGCCCGAGGGCGACAGGTTCTACATGATCGCCACGGATCTCAAGATCTACGGCAACGGCGACTGGGACCGCGCGCAGCGCGGCGGCAGCCGCTCGATCATGGTGGCCGAGTCGACCGACCTGGTGCACTGGACGAACCAGCGGCTCGTCCAGGTCTCCCCGCCGGAGGCCGGCAACACCTGGGCGCCGGAGGCGTACTACGACAAGACCCTCGGCGCGTACGTGGTGTTCTGGGCGTCCAAGCTGTACGACAACCCGCAGCACACGGGGGACACGTACAACAAGATGGTGTACGCGACGACCCGAGACTTCTACACCTTCTCCGAGCCGAAGATCTGGAAGGACCCGGGCTACTCGGTCATCGACTCGACCGTGATCGAGCACAACGGCACCTACTACCGCTTCACGAAGGACGAGAGGAACAACACCTCCTCCAGCCCGTGCAGCAAGTACATCATCGAGGAGAAGTCCACCTCGCTGACCGACACGAACTGGGACTTCCTGAAGGAGTGCATCGGCTCCGGCGCGCTGTCGCGCGGTGAGGGTCCGACGATCTTCAAGTCCAACACCGAGGACAAGTGGTACCTGTTCATCGACGAGTACGGCGGCCGCGGCTACGTGCCGTTCGAGTCGACCGACCTCGAGAAGGGCGACTGGACCGTCCCGGCCGACTACCAGCTCCCGAGCCGTCCGCGTCACGGCACGGTGCTGGGCGTCACACAGGCCGAGTACGACCGGCTGCTCGCCACCCTCGGCTGATCCGGTCTCGCTGACCGCTCGCGGGCCCTTCCCTTCCGAGGGAAGGGCCCGTTTTCCTGCGCGTCAGGCCGCCCGCCGGGACAGCGACCGAGAGGCGAGAGCGGCCCGGGCCGCCGCGAGGGCGCTGTTGATCGACACCTCGCCGAGCAGGCCGGGCGCCGCCACCTGGTCGCCGGCCAGCCAGACGCCGTCGCCGCGCTCGACCGCCGGCCGGTCGCGCCACGACGTGCCGGGCAGGTCGAGCGCGCCGCTGCGCCCGGCGGCCACGGCGTCGCGGCGCCAGGTGACGCGTTCGCGCCAGCCCGGGAGGGCGAGGTCGGCGATCCGCTCCAGCCGCCCGAGCGCGACGGCCTTCGGCTCGCCGGGACGCGTCGGCATCTCCAGTTGGACGAGGCTTTCCCCGGCAGGGGCCAGGGACGGGTCGGGCAGCGAGTAACGCTCCAGGAAGCCGCCCTCGTCCAGGTCGCTGACGAGGAACAGGTCCCGCGGATCGGCGCGTACCGCGAGGTCGAGCAGGACCGCCCGGCCGCTCTCCCAGTGCAGCGAGTCGTCGCCCAGCAGGCCGCGGGCGGCGTCGAGGGAGGTGGCGACGATCACCCGTCCCTCCGGCAGCCGGTCCGCCCTCGACCCGGTCTCGACGCGTACGCCGAGGTCGCGCGCCCGCGCGGCCATCCGGTCGATCACCTGTCCCCAGCCGCCGACCACGTAGCGCACCGACGGGTATCGCGGGCCGAACGCCCGCTGGAGCCGCTCCCAGGCGAAGGCCGCCGACAGCCGGCCGGGGTCGGCGTCGTAGGTGACGACTCCCAGCAGCCCGGCGGCGGCCCGTGCGGCCTCGGCGCCGAAGCGGCGGGTGGCCCAGGAGCCGAAGTCCTCGTCCACCGGCGCCTTCAGACCACGCCGGAGGATCATCCGCAGCAGCCCCGCCGGGGGTCGCCCGGTCAGCCTCCCGTCCCGGCGGAACCTCGCCCGGGCCAGGTGCCCCGGGCGCAGCGGAGCGTACGGCCGGACCAGTCCCCGCTCGTCCAGCCACCGCCAGGGCAGGCCGTCGGAGTAGAAGACGTGGGTGCCGTCGTTGGCGACGTACGGCGTGGAGGTGGAGCGGGCGCGCCCGCCGAGGGTGTGGTGCGCCTCGTGCAGGACGACGGCCGCGCCGCCCTCGGCGCAGGCGATGGCGGCGGTCAGCCCGGCGAGCCCGCCGCCCACGATCGTGATGGTTTCTCTCATGCACTCCCGGACGCGTCCCGGGCCCCGATCCGTGACATCTTGTCCGGGTTGACGATGAGATAGACCGTGTCCACCAGACCATCGGTGATCACCAGCGAGATGACCGTGACGGGACGGCCCTCCAGACGGGCGACGATCGCGGGGCCGCCGTTGACCTCGGTGATCTCCATGTCCATCTCCATGCCCGGGGGAGCGCCGATGGAGGCCAGGAAGCGCCGGCGGCCCTCACTGCTCGCGATCGCGACGAGGAAGCGGGCGACCGGCACGGCGCCGGCCAGCTCCCGCAGCGGCGCCCGCGCCTTGCCGCCGCCGTCGCCGACCATGCGGACGTCCGCGGCGAGCAGCGCCGTCAGGCCCTCGATGTCTCCTTCTGCGCAGGCCGCGACGAAGCGCTCGGTGATCGTGCGCCGCTCGCGCCGGTCCACGTCGAAGCGCGGCCTGCGCTCGCGCACGTGGTCGCGGGCGCGCCTGGCGAGTTGGCGTACGGCAGGCTCGCCCCGGCCGAGGATCTCGGCGATCTCGGCATGGGAGAAGCCGAACGCCTCCCGCAGGACGAACACGGCCCGTTCCAGCGGGGACAGCGTCTCCAGCACGACGAGGAGGGCCAGCTCGACGCTGTCGGCGCGTTCCGCGGACTCCCCGGAGTCCGGCGCGGTGACGACCGGCTCGGGCAGCCAGGGCCCGACGTACGCCTCCCGCCTGGCCCGCACCCGGCGCAGCCGGTCGATGGCGAGGTTGGTGGTGACACGCACGAGGTAGGCCTTCGGGTCGGCCACCGACGCGGAGTCCACCTCCGCCCAGCGCAACCACGCCTCCTGGACCACGTCCTCCGCGTCCGCTGCGCTGCCGAGGATGCGGTAGGCCACACCGACGAGCAGGCTCCGGTGCGCGGTGAAGACTTCGATGGTCATGTCATGCCAGACGTATCATGCCCGCCGTGGTGTGACATCGGCTCGTCCGGTTACCGTCCCCGCGCGGACTCCTATACACTGACTGCGTCGCAAGGGGCTATAGCGCAGCTGGTAGCGCACTTCCATGGCATGGAAGGGGTCTGGGGTTCGAGTCCCCATAGCTCCACAACACCTCAAGGGCGGTCGATCGACCGCCCTTTTGTCGTTTCTGGCGACCGGATCAGGCGGAAGCTCCACTTAGACGGGTGATAACTTGCACCTATGCGTAGTGACGCTCCGCCATTGTTGCCGATCTTCCGATCGAGACACCAGGCGGAGTTGCTCGCTCTTCTGTACCTCCAGCCGGAGCGGGAGTTCACTCTGACCGAACTCGCGGCTCGCCTCGATGCTCCGCTGTCGACGATCCAACGCGAAGCGAGCCGCCTGGTGCAGGGGTGCAGGCAGGGCTCCTCCTCGATCGCCGGGTAGGCAGAGCGCATCCGGTTCCCTGGTAGAGCAAATAAAGTCGTCCCCCGTGGTACGGGTGAGGGAACTATCCGAGGGGGCTGGTTGATGCGCTGGTCTCGCGGTGAGGCGGAGGTTCAACGGCTGCTCGCGGAGGGCCGTCTCCAGAGGGTCGGCGGATCCGCCGCCGTCGCAACGAGATCGAGTATCCGCTACGGCCGGGGGACGATGTGAGCGAAGAGGAAGCCGCCGAGGCGATCACCGTCGCTGAAGGACTGATCGAGGCGGTGGGAAAGCTGCTGCCCAACCTGTCTCTTTTCTGATGCCGTAGAGCGCCCTTTCTCGTCTCAGGGCACGCCGAGGAGGCGGAGGACCGCCGTGGTGGCGGCGGCGAGAACGACGATCAGAGGGAACGGCGCTTTCCGCAGCGTGAGGATCCCGGCGACGAGCACCCCGGCGGGCCTGGCCCACCCGGCGAAGCCGTGCCCCTCGGTGAGGGCCGAGGTGGCCACCAGGGCGATGAGCAGCACGGTCGCGGCGACGGACAGCAGGTGGCGCAGGCGGCCGGGCAACCGGAGCCGGTGGCGCAGCGCCGGCCCGGCCAGGCGGAACGCGTAGGTGCCGGCGGCCAGCGCGACGACGGCGAGCAGGGGCATCAGCGGACCTCCCCATCGGGCAGCGGCGCCGGTGCGCGCACGGCGAGGACCAGGCCGGTCAGGGCGAGCAGCACCGGCAGGCCCGCGGGCAGGAACGGCGTGGCCGCCACCGCGACGGCCGCGCCGAACACGGAGGCCCGGCGCAGGGCGGCGTTCGGGACGTTCCGTTCGGCAAGCGAGGGCAGCACGAGGGCGAGCAGCACCGCGGGGAAGGCCGCGTCCAGCCCCAGGGCGGCGGTGTCGCCGATGCCGCGCCCGGCCAGCGCGCCGAGCACGACGGCCGCGTTCCAGCTGACGAACAGACCGAGCCCGCAGGCCCAGAACGCGGCGTGACGCCGGCGGGGATCGCCGTCGCGCAGCACGAAGGCCACCGCCTCGTCCGTCATGAGGTGCGCGCCGGTGAGGCGTGTCCACCACCGGCCGCCGAGGACGTCGCCGATCGCGAAGCCGAACGGCAGCAGGCGCGCGTTCAGCACCAGACCGGCCGCGACGGCGGCGATCGGGGCGCCGCCGGACAGCACCACGCCGACCGCGGCGAACTGCGCTCCTCCGGCGAACACCAGCAGGGACATGACGACCGGCACCCACGGAGGCAGGCCGCCGGACACGGCGATCGCGCCGAACGCGGCGCCCACCATGGCGTCGGCGAGGCATACCAGGGCGATGTCGCGGAGTGTGCCGCGATCGAGTGTTCGCCAGAGCGAATGCATGTCCAGTAGAGTGAACAACAACGATGGAGTTCGTCAAGTCGAACAAACGGAAGTGTGGAGCGAACACGTGGCTGAGAGGCCGTCCT
Source organism: Microbispora sp. KK1-11 (assembly GCF_006874435.1). Classification (NCBI taxonomy): domain Bacteria; kingdom Bacillati; phylum Actinomycetota; class Actinomycetes; order Streptosporangiales; family Streptosporangiaceae; genus Microbispora; species Microbispora sp. KK1-11. Next base: position 64,765 of record NZ_VIRJ01000012.1, read on the forward strand.
TCGACCTGATCACGCTCATCGCGGCGTCGATCCGCAGGGAGCGCGAGCGTGCCGGCCTGTCGCTGACCGAGCTGGCCAAGCGCGCGGGCATCGCCAAGTCCACGCTCTCCCAGCTGGAGTCGGGCGTCGGCAACCCGAGCGTGGAGACGCTGTGGGCGCTCGGGGTCGCGCTCGGCGTGCCGTTCAGCCGCCTGGTGGACCCGCCCCGGCCGGCCGTACGGGTGATCCGGGCGGGGGAGGGGCCCGCGACGTACTCCGAGCAGGCCAGCTACTCGGCCACCCTGCTGGCCTCGTGCCCGCCGCACGCGCGGCGCGACCTGTACCGGATCTCGGCCCAGCCGGGCCGGCCGCGCACCTCCGACCCGCACATGCCCGGCACCGTCGAGCATCTTCTGATCGGCACCGGGCGCGCGCTGGCCGGGCCCGCGGAGGAGCCGGTCGAGCTCGGGCCGGGCGACTACATCGCCTACCCCGGCGACGCCCCCCACGTCTTCGAGGCTCTCGAGCCCGACACGACCGCGGTGATCGTCATGGAACACGTCTAGCGCGCCCGCGGCTCCCCGCGGCGGGCGACGGCCGTGCGGGCGGCGACGCCCGCCACGGTCGCGGTGGCGCAGGCCGCGAGCGCGAGGGGCGGCACCAGCGGCGTGAGCGCCCCGAGGGCGGCGAGGACGAGCACCCCCGCGAGATGCGACCTCGGGGCGCGCCCCCAGACGGCCCGCTTGAACAGCGCGTGCCCGGTGAGGAAGAGCGCCGGGCCGCCCAGCACGGCGATCGCCGTGCCGGGCGCGGTGTGGCCGCCCGGGTGGTGGATCACGAGTTCGTCGGCCACGGCCGACACGACGACGCCGGCGACCATCGGCAGGTGGAGGAAGGTGTAGGCCGAGCGGGCGAGCCGCCCAGGGTCGTCCGCCGCGGCGATCACCCGGCTGCCCGCCTCGGCGCTGCTGCCGAAGTAGGTCCACCACAGGCCGACGCTCGCGCCGAACGCGGTGAGCAGGGCCGCGCCGGCCGCGAGCGACGGGTGCGCGGCGAAGGTCGCGCCGGTGACCAGGATCGACTCGCCGAACGCGATGATCAGGAAGAGCTGGCAGCGCTCGGCCAGGTGGGCGCCGTCGATCGACCAGTCCGTGGTCGCCGACCTGCCGAGGCCCGGCGTGACGAACCCGACCCAGGGCGCCAGCAGGTCGGCCCCCACCGCCGCCGCCCAGAGCAGTTCCCTGGACAGACCGTGCGCGAGACCGCCCGCGATCCAGAACGCCCCCGACAGCACCGCCCAGGCGAGCACGCGCGCCAGATTGCGCCGCAGCGGGCCCCGCGGCGCGGCGGCCACCGAGCACGCCGTACGGACCACCTGGACGGCCACGTACGCCGCGGCGAACATCAGACCGTGCTCGCCGAAGGCCCGGGGGAGCGCAGCCGACATGACCAGGCTCGCCAGCATGACGGCGACCAGCACGATCCGCACCGAGGGGCGGTCGGGGTCGAACCAGTTCGTGTGCCAGGCGGTGTAGATCCAGGCCCACCAGACGGCGAGCAGCAGCAACAGGGTCTGCGCCGCGCCGCGCCACGACAGATGGCCGAGCAGCAGATGGGAGAGCTGAGTGACCGCGAACACGTACACGAGGTCGAAGAACAGCTCGGTGAACGTGACCCGCTGCTCCCCGCCGCGTGGGCGGAGCGTGCCCGTGTGCATCGTCACGGCGGCCCACGCTAGGGATCTTTCCCCCGAAAGGGAAGAAGATATCTTGATATACCAGGATCGGCTGGCGTACGTTCGAGCGAATGAGGGCGGAAGAGCTGCGCAGCCATCGCTGGTACGGCACCGACAGCCTCAGGTCGTTCAGCCACCGGGCGCGGACCCGGCAGCTCGGTATCGCGGCGGAGGAGCACCTCGGCAAGCCCGTCGTCGGCATCCTCAACACGTGGAGCCAGCTCAACCCCTGTCACATGCATCTGCGTGAGCGGGCCGAGGACGTCCGGCGCGGCGTCTGGCAAACCGGGGGCTACCCCGTGGCGCTGGTGCGGGACGGCGATCCGATCACGCTGGACGTCGAGGCGCGGCGGCTCACGCTGGGGGTTCCGGACGAGGAGCTCGACCGCAGGCGGCGCGCCTGGACGCCGCCGCCCCCGCGCTACACCCGCGGGTACGGCGCGCTGCACGAGGCGCACATCCTCCAGGCCGACGAGGGATGCGACCTCGACTTCATGCGGGGGTCCGGCGGGGCGCCCGAGCCGGACGTCGACTGATCGGGATTGGTATACCGGTACGCATGACCGCTGAGCACGTGCTGAGTCCGGTGGCCAAATCGACCACCCGCACCGACCTGGTCGCCGACGCGATCCGCACCGCGATCCTGTCCGGGCGCCTCGCGCAGGGGGAGACGCTGGTCGAGCGCCGCCTGGCCGAGCGGCTCGGGGTCTCCAAGACGCCCGTCAGGGAGGCGCTCATCGGACTGGCCGCCACCGGGCTGGTCGTGATCGGCGCCAACCGGGGGGTGACGGTGCGCGTGGTGGGCCGCGCCGACCTCCGGAAGGCGTACGAGGTCAGGCTGCTGCTCGAACCGTGGGCGATCGGCCGGACGGCGGCCTCCGGACACGCGGCGGACGGCGCGCGGGCGGCCCTCGCCGAGGCGCGGGCGCTGCTCGCGGGCACCGACACGGCGGCCCTCAGCCTGGCCAACCGGCGTTTCCACCGTGAGCTCTACGCCCGGTGCGGCAACGAACTGGTGGTCGCCCAACTCGACACCTTGCAGGACCTCGCCGCGCTCGGCAGCGTCACCGTGCTGTGGCGGGACCGGCCCACGTGGCCCGAGGAGCACGAGGAGCACGAGGCGGTCCTCGCCGCCGTCGAGGCGGGCGACGCCGCGCTCGCCGAGCGGCTGACCCGCCGCCACATCGAGCGTTCGGTCGCCCGCCTCTCTTAGACGACGGACTTCAGGATGTCCGAAACCCTCTGCCGGTCGGGGCCGGTCGGTCCGGTCATCGGCGGGCGTACGGCCCTGCCGCACACGCCGAGTTGCGCGAGCGCCTCCTTGACCACCGAGACGTTGTGCTCGCCGCCGTTCCTGGCACGCAGATCCTCGACGGGCTTGAGCAGCCGCCACACCTTCGCGGCCCCCGTCCGGTCGCCCGCCCGGAGCAGGGCGTGCAGTTCGAGCGACAGCTCGGGGGCGACGGCCGCCAGTCCGGAGGTGAAGCCCTCCGCGCCGCCCGGCCAGAAGAACGGCGCCCAGGTCTCGGCGAGCCCGCACAGCCAGACCGGCCCCTCCACCGCACCGGCGAGGACGGCCATGGCCACCGGGTCGGGCACCGCGTACTTGATCCCCACGACGTTGGGACACTCGCGCAGCAGGTCACGCAGGGCGCGCTCGGTCACGGCCGGGGAGCGCACGTAGCAGACCACTCCGAGGCCGGGCACCGCCTGGGCGATCTCCCTGTGGTAGGCCGTCCAGCCCGCCTCCGACTGGTAGGGGTGCACCGGCTGGTGGACCATGACGGCCTGGCAGCCCTGCCGGGCGGCGTCCCCGGCCAGCCGTACGGCCCGGCGCACCTCGTGGCCCACGCCCGCGATCACGACGGCGTCCGGCGCGGCCCTCCGGGTGACGGCGACGACCCGGGACAGCTCGTCGTCGTCCAGCGAGTAGAACTCCCCGGTGTTGCCGTTGGGGGTGAGCGCGCGCACCCCGCCCCTCGTCAGCCGCTCGACGACGGCCGCGAGCGCCGGCTCGTCGATCCGGTCACCGTCGTCGAACGGGGTGACCGTGACGGCGACCACACCGCGCAGCGCCTCGCGGACCTCGTCGATCATGTGAACCTCCCGAGTCTGGCATTTGGTATATCAGTATGCCGAACGACTGAAGTTGACAACGATCTTTGACACAATTGATGGCCGAAATGCCTATTTAACGACGCAATGTCTTGACTTGTTCGGGTGTGGTCCCCTATCTAGAAGAAGGCAAAAGACGGCTGATCATTAACGGCGGCGACCATGACAATCGAATCAGGACCGGACAATCCGCGTCAGGAGTACCGCGCCATCCAGGCCGAGGCGTTCAACCGCATCGGCGGCCGGTACGACGAGGCGTTTCCGCACAAGGAAGGCCAGGTGGCCGCCGGAGAGTGGATGATCAAGCAGCTCAAGCCGGGGGCGCGCGTCCTCGACGTCGGCTGCGGCACGGGCGCGCCCACGGCACAGCAGTTCGCCGAGGCGGGCTGCGAGGTGACCGGAATCGACATCTCCCCGGTCATGCTGGATCTGGCGCGGAAGAACGTGCCGACCGGGACGTTCCTCGAACGCGACGTGCTCGAACTCGACGACTCGCTCGGCGTGTTCGACGCCGTGACGGCCTTCTTCAGCCTGCTCATGCTGCCGCGGGCCGAAATCGAGCAGGCGCTCCGCGCGATCCACGCCGTGCTCGCTCCGGGCGGCCTGTTCTCGCTGAGCATGGTGGAAATCGACCTCGACGACGTGCCTTTCCAGTTTCTCGGCGCTCCGGTGCGGGTGACCGGTTATCTGCGCGACGAGTTGCGCGAGGTCATCGAAGCCGCCGGTTTCAGCGTGCTGTCGGAGAATCACCTTTCGTACGCTCCGGCGACCACCCAGGCGCCGCCGGAAATCCAGCTCTTCGTCAACTGCCGGCGTGACCAATTCTGAGCGGCCACACCCGTGTCGGGAGACGGGGAACCGTTCTCTGTGCTGAGTCATGTCAGCGGCGTCGTCCGGGCCATGGGCGAGAGCCCGGGCCCGGAGGAGGCGACGAGGGTCCTCTGCGAAGCGGTGGTGCCGAAGCTGGCCGACGCCGCCGCGGTCTACGTGGACGGCGCCGCCTGGCACCGGGTCGATCCCGACGGGCGGCTGCCGCCGCGCTGGGCAGGCGACGGGATCCGTGAGGCGGCCCTGCTCGACGGGCACCTGCTCGCCGTGCCCCTCAGGGCGTACGGCACGCCCGTCGGCTGCGCGCTGCTGGCGCGCGACGCCCGGCGGCCGCCCTTCGGGGAGGCGCACGTGCTCGCCGCGGGACAGCTCGCCGTGCCCGCCGCGCTCACGATCTACCACGGGCGGCGGGACCGCCAGCAGGACGAGACCCTGGAGACCCTCCAGCGCGGGATGCGGCCGGGCGACCCGCCCGACCTGCCCGGGCTGGAGATCGCCTACCGCTACAAGCCCGCCGCCGAGCGGGTGGGCGGCGACTGGTACGACGTCATCCCGCTGCCGGGCAGCAGGGTGGCCCTGGTCGTCGGCGACGTGATGGGACACGGGCTCGCCGCCGCGGCCGTGATGGGCCAGCTCCGCACGGCCGTGCAGACCCTGGCCTCGCTCGACCTGCCGGCCGAGCAGGTGCTCCACTCGCTCGACGAGATGGCCCAGCGGCTGGCCGCGCAGACGCTCACCACCTGCGTCTACTGCGTGTACGACCCGGTGCTGCGCAGGTGCACGATCGCGAGCGCCGGGCACCTGCCGCCGATCCTGCTGGGGCCGGACGGCAAGGCGGAGGTGCTGTCGCCGCCCCGGTGCCCGCCGATCGGGCTGGGCCGCACGCCGTTCGAGACGATGGAGATCGCGGCGGAGGACGGCAGCATGCTCGTCCTCTACACCGACGGCCTCGTGGAGGAGCGCGGGCAGGACATCGGGCTGAGCGTGGAGTCGCTGCGCCGCAGGCTCGCGAACGGCACCTCGATCGAGGCGCTGAGCGACGACGTGCTGTCCGCCGAGAGGACCGACGACGTCACCGTGCTGGCCATCCGGTTCCGCGGCATCCCCAGCGAGCACGTCGCCCAGTGGCTGCTGGAGCCTCAGCCGACGACGCCGTCGCGCGTACGCGGCCTGGTCCGCCGGACGCTCGGCTCGTGGGGTCTCACGCCCATGATCCCGGTGGCCGAGCTGCTCGCAGGGGAGCTCGTCACCAACGCCGTACAGCACACCCAGCGGCCCATCACCATCAGGCTGCTGCGCACCGACCACCTGCTGTGCGAGGTCAGCGACGACGACCACCGGCTGCCGGTGGTGCGCGAGCCCGGCCCGCTCGACGAGGACGGCAGGGGACTCTACCTGGTCAGCCAGCTCGCCGAGCACTGGGGGACCAGCCGGGTCGCCGGAGGCAAGACCGTCTGGTTCTCGCTGGCGATCCCCTAACGCCGGAACGCCTTGCGGTACGCCGACGGCGACGTACGCATCGAACGGCCGAAATGGTGGCGGAACGTCACCGGGCTCTCGAACCCGACGGCGGCTGCGATCTCCTCTATCGGAGCCGCCGTCGTCTCCAGGAGCGGCAGGCTGGCCGCGATCCGCTGCGCGATCACCCACCGCAGGGGGCTCGTCCCGGTGCGGCGCCCGAAGTGCCGGATGAAGCCGCGCTCCGACATCCCGGCGACCCGGGCCAGCGCGACCACCGTGACCGGCCGGGTGAGATCGGCGAGCACCCAGTCCATCGCCCGGCCCACCGGGTCGTCGTCCTCCACCTCCGCGACCGGCGCCTCGACGAACTGCGCCTGCCCGCCCTCGCGATGCGGCGGCACCACCAGCCTGCGGGCCACCGCGTTGGCCACGCTGGGCCCGTGGTCGCGCCGCACCAGATGGACGAGCAGGTCGAGGCCCGCCGCACTGCCCGCGCTCGTCAGCACGTCGCCCTCGTCCACGTACAGCACTCCGGGATCCACCCGGACCTCGGGAAAGCGCCGCTGAAGCAGCGCGGCGTACCTCCAGTGGGTCGTCGCGGCCCGTCCGTCGAGCAGCCCGGCGGCGGCGAGGGCGAAGGCGCCCGAGCAGATCGACACGATTCTGGCCCCGCCGTCGTGCGCCCGGCGCAGGGCGGCCGTGAGCGCGGGGGAGATCTCCGCTCTCACGTCCGGGACGCCGGGCACGATCACGGTCCGCGCCCCGGCGAAGACGTCCAGCCCGTGCGCCGCCTCGATCGTGAACCCGCCGACCGCCCGCAGCGGACCGGGCTTTTCCGCGCACACGACCAGCTCGTACCACGGGACGTCCAGCTCCGGGCGGGGCAGCCCGAAGACCTCGACGACGCAGCCCAGTTCGAAGGGGCTCATGCCGTCGAAGGCCAGCACCGACACGGTCCGGTTCCGGTCGGAGAGCGCAAGCATGGCGGGATATTAGCGATATCGGGCGTTCATGCCTCTTCTGGCACGGCAGGGCGGCCGGGCACCCTGGTCGGCATGTCCGCCGTAACGCACACGCCCGCCGCCGAGCCGGCCGCCGCCGTCGCCCACTTCTCCGCCCGCCTGGCCTTCGAGACCGACGTGTCCGACGTACGCGCCGACCTGCTCTCGGGGGAGCCGGGGATCGTGGTGGTCGACTCCCGCGGCGCGGAGAGCTGGCGGCAGGGCCACATCGAGGGAGCCGTCCACCTGCCCACGGCGGAGATCGCCGCCAGGGCGGCCGCGCTGATCCCTCGTGACGTGACCGTGGTCACGTACTGCTGGGGGCCGGGCTGCAACGGCGCGACCCGCGCGGCGCTGGAGTTCGCCCGGCTGGGCTACCGGGTCAAGGAGATGATCGGCGGGTTCGAATACTGGGCGCGTGAGGGCTTCCCGGTCGTGGAGCCCTCCGGGGTGCGCACCCGGCCGGCCGACCCGCTCACCGCGCCCGCGGGAGCCGCCTGCGCGTGCTGAAGTCTTCTCGGTTACACCCATGCCGCGGAAGTCCTATACACTGGCGAGGCACCGCCGACGCGGTGTGGCAAGGGGCTATAGCGCAGCTGGTAGCGCACTTCCATGGCATGGAAGGGGTCTGGGGTTCGAATCCCCATAGCTCCACCATGAGTGAATCACCCCAAGAGCCGTCCTCCATCCGGAGGGCGGCTTTCGGCGTCTTGATGGACGCCGAAACGGTTGTCGGCATGTACGAATACCTCGCCGAACGTGGAGTGAGGATCTGGATCGACGGCGGCTGGTGCGTCGACGCCCTTCTCGGCAGGCAGACGAGAGAGCACCCGGACCTCGACGTGGCACTCGACCGCAAGGACGAGGAAGAGTTCGCCGAACACATGAAGGGTCTCGGCTACACGAGGAGACGTGACGGCGACGACACCGCGTGGAACTACGTCCTGACCGACGGCCGGGGCCGCCACGTCGACGTGCACGTATTCGAATACGACGAATCCGGAAAGAACGCATACGGAATCGCGTACCCCTACGGCTCGCTCACCGGACAGGGCAGAATCAACGGCCATGCCGTGGACTGTGTCGCCCCGGAGTGGATGTTCGCGTTCAAGACGGCGTACGCGCCCGAAGAAAGGGACCTCAAGGACGTCCACGCGCTGAGTGAGAAGTTCGGCTTCGAGATACCGCCCACCCATCGGTGATCTGCGCACATGGTCACACTCGTGCCGGGTAGGGGCGGATGTCATGAAGAGGATCCTGCAGCTCGTCGTCACCCGTTGGCTGGCGCGCACGCCGATCGGGATGGTCCTGCTCGGCCTCGGCTGGCTGTTCATGCGCAGGCGGCGGGCCCGCAATCGGCAGCAGCCCGCGAACTCCCCGGCGCTCCGTCAGCCCGGACGCCGGTCGGGCAACCCGTACGCCTGGCGCGGCCCCGCCGCGGGCAACCGCCGCTGACACCGGCCAGCCCGCCGATCAGCCCACCGATCAGCCGAGGACGGCGGGAGTGCGGAACGTCTGCCGGTAGACCAGAGGGGACACCCCGACGGCGGCGTGGAGGTGCTGGCGGAGCGAGACCGCGCTGCCGAACCCGGCCTTCCTGGCGATCGCGTCGACGGGCAGGTCGGTGGTCTCCAGCAGGTGCCGGGCGTGCGCGATCCGCTGCCCGGCGAGCCATCTGGCCGGGCTGAGGCCGGTCTCCTCCCGGAACCTGCGGGTGAACGTCCGCACGCTCATGCGGGCGTGCGCGGCCAGGGCAGCCAGGTTGACCGGCTCCTCTAGGTGTTCGAGCATCCACGCCCGGGTGGGCGCCGTGGTGGTCCCGGCGGGATCGGGCAGCGGCCGCTCGATGTACTGGGCCTGCCCGCCCTCGCGGAACGGCGGGGTGACGCAGCGGCGGGCGGTGCGGTTGGCCACCTCGCTGCCGTGGTCGCGCCGGATGACGTGCAGGCACAGATCGATGCCCGCCGCCACGCCGGCCGAGGTCAGCACGTCGCCGTCGTCGATGAACAGCACGTCGGGATCGAGCCGTACGCGGGGGAACAGCGCGCGGAAGTTCGCGGCGTTGCGCCAGTGCGTGGTCGCCGGACGCCCGTCGAGCAGTCCCGCGGCGGCCAGCACGAAGGCCCCGGTGCAGATCGAGATGAGCCGCGCGCGTCCCGCGACGGCCCACAGCGCCGCGCGCACCTCCTCGCCGAGCGTGCCGTCCTCCAGCGGCGTCCCGCTGTGGATGCCCGGCACGACCACCGTGTCGGCCGTCGCGAGCACGCTCAGGTCGTGGTCGGGGAGGACACTATAGCCCGCCGAGCTCCGCACCGGGCGGCCTCCCGGGGTGCAGGTGACGACCTCGTACAGCGGGCCGGGATCGCGGGCGGCCCAGAACACCTGCCCGGGAATGCCCAGGTCGAGCGTGGAGAAGTCGTCCAGGGCCAGTACGGCGACGCGATGCATGGCCCGATTCTTTCACATGTTGACCTCCCGGCCACTGTCCCCGAAGGCGGGCACAACGGAGGATGCTCGCCATGAAGTCGCTGCATCGTGCGTGGATCGTCGCCGCCGTCGCCTTCGTCGCGATCATCGGGGCGGCCGGGTTCCGCGCCACACCGGGTGTGCTGATCACGCCATTGGAGGACGAGTTCGGCTGGACGAGGGGCACGATCTCGCTCGCGGTCTCGGTGAACCTCATGCTCTACGGGCTGTGCGCGCCGTTCGCGGCGGCGCTCATGGACCGCTTCGGCATGCGCCGTGTCGTCGCCTGCGCCCTGCTGCTTGTGGCGGTCGGCAGCGGCCTGACCGTGTTCATGACCGCGAGCTGGCAGCTCGTCGCGCTGTGGGGCGTCCTGGTCGGGCTCGGCACCGGCTCGATGGCGCTCGTCTTCGCCGCCACGCTGACCGACCGCTGGTTCGTACGGCACCGCGGCCTGGTCACCGGCGTCCTGACGGCCGGCGGCGCGACCGGGCAGCTGATCTTCCTGCCGGTGCTCGCGCACCTGGCCGAGATGCAGGGCTGGCGGTGGGCCTCGGTCACGGTGGCGGGTGCCGCGCTCGCCGTCGTACCCCTCGTGTGGTTCCTGCTCAGGGACACCCCCGAGGAGATCGGCCTGACCGCGCTGGGCGCGACGGAACCGGTCGTGCGCACGCCGGCCAAGGGCGCCGCCGCCCGGGCCGTCCGCGTCCTGCGGGACGCCGCACGCACCCGGCATTTCTGGTATCTCGCCGTCGGCTTCGCCATCTGCGGGGCGAGCACGAACGGCCTGGTCGGCACCCACTTCATCCCGGCCGCCCACGACCACGGCATGCCCGAGACCACGGCCGCCTCGCTGCTCGCCGTGATCGGGGTCTTCGACATCGCCGGCACCGTCTTCTCCGGCTGGCTGAGCGACCGGGTGGACCCGCGGCTCCTGCTCGTCGTCTACTACGGGCTGCGCGGGCTGTCGCTGCTGGTCCTGCCGCAGTTGTTCGCCGCCACGACCGAGCCGAGCATGCTGGTCTTCATCGTCTTCTACGGCCTTGACTGGGTGGCCACCGTGCCGCCGACCGTCGCGCTGTGCCGCAGGATCTTCGGCGCGGACGGCGCGGTGGTGTTCGGCTGGGTCTTCGCCTCCCACCAGGTGGGCGCGGCCGTCGTCGCCACCGTGGCCGGAGTCACCCGCGACCATCTGGGGAACTACGACCTGGCGTGGTACGGCGCGGGCGTGCTGTGCCTGATCGCCGCGCTCATGTCGTCCCGTATCGTCACGCGTGTCCGGGATCGCCGCGAAGCTGCGATCCTTGTCGGGTGACCGAACGCGTTCTTCCCCTGGTCGTACGCATCGAGCGGGCCGCGCCGCCGCAGCGCACCGACGCGCTGGAGGCGGCGGCGACGGCCGTGGTGCGCCTGCTCGACCGTGCCCAGGACCACGCTGGGGATGACGGAGGCGAGTGGCTCGACGAGGTCGCCGAGTGGCAGGACGGCCGGATCAGGAAGGTGGTCAGGCGGGCACGCGGCGCCGAGTGGCGGCGGGCGCTCGCCCTGCCCGGCATCACCGTCACCGTGCGCACGGCCGAGGTGCGGGTGCACCCTCCCGTGCCGCTCGACGACTGGCCGCGTGACCTCGCCCGGCTCCAGGTGTCGGGTACGGATCTCTCCGACGACGCCACCCCGCCGGAGGCGGGCCCCGACGACGTGGTGCTCTGGATGAACCCCGGTCTGGAGATGACGGCGGGCAAGGCGATGGCGCAGGCGGGCCACGGCGCCCAGTTCGCGTGGTGGGGCGCGGGCGAGGCGGACAGGGCGGCCTGGCGCGAGCGCGGCTTCGCCGTACGGGTCAGGACGGCCGGCCCGGGCCGATGGGACGCGCTGGCCGCGAGCGGGCTGCCGGTGGTCAGGGACGCCGGGTTCACGGAGATCGCACCGGGCTCCGCGACGGTCGTGGCCGACGCGCCGTGGCTGCGGGTCGGCGTTCCCGAAGTGTGATGGGGAAGGCGCCCGAAATACCGGGATATGCCGTACGCTCCCGATCGTGTCACCTGGGGACTATGGGACGAAGGCCGTTCCCTCTTATATAGCGGCCGAGGCCGAGACCACTCCGCTACCGAAGATCACGGTCCCTGTGGCGGCGCCACCGGCGAGCTCGTCCAAGGGCCTCGGGGACCTGCCGATGCGGGTGGTCTACCGGGCGATCGCGGTCGCCGCGGGAGTGGTCGTCCTTGGGGCGGGCGCGGCCGTCGTGCTGCTGAACCGGGGCGACCCCGCCACCGCGACCGCCGCGCCGCGGCACTCCGCCGCCGCCGTCTCCTCGGCCGCACCGGCCTCGTCCGCGCCGGGCGCCGCCGCACCGGCCGCGGGCGCGGTGGCCACGCCCGGTCTCAGTCCACTGTCCAGCCCGCTTCCCAGTCCGCTGTCCAGCACCGGGACGAGCGCGACGCCCAGCGCGGCGGTGAGCCCGGACGCGGTCGATCCCGCGCTGGCGGCGGCCCTCAAGGACCCCCGCGTGCCCGCGCTGCCGAAGGACGGCCGCCGGCTCCGCAGCCTGCCCGGCCGGGCGGCCGCCACCCACGGACTGCTCAAGGACCGGCGCTCCGGCGTCTCCCTGCCCCGCTTCACGAAGACATGGGCGCCGGCCAAGCCCGCGCCGTTCGCCTCCCGCCAGCTGCTGCCCGAGGTCAAGGGCGCGCCGTACCGCGGGATGCTGGTCTCCTGCCCCGTGCCGATCCCCGAGCAGAAGACGCTGCGCGACACCGCCTTCCTGGCCGCCCGATGGACGCTCAACCACCACCCGTCGGGCGCGACGATCACCTGGACGGCCTCGCAGCCCATCAAGGCGGGCAAGCGGAAGGGCTGGCTGCTCGGCTACACGGTGCACTACACGCTCAACGGCAGGAAGCGGGTCTCCGCCGCGGCGCTCGCCCTCGTGGACGTGCCGGAGAGGAAGCCCGCCGTCGTGTTCGTCACGATCCCCGACAGCCAGAAGAAGCGCTGGCACGACATCAACAAGGTGATGTCCTCCGTCAAGGCGCTCTAGCAGGAGCGCGGGCGCCGCCACAGGCGGTTGGTCAGGAGCACGGCCACCGCCAGCCCGGCGGTGGTGAGGGCGCCGCCCTCGCCGACCATCCAGGCCGACCTGTCGTGCGCCGACGTCATCGCCTCGGCCACGAAGTACAGCGACGCGTTCATCGTGGCGTGGAGCACCAGGACCGGCCAGATGCTCCGCGTGCGCAGGCGCAGCCACACAAGCGGGAAGGCCAGCGTGACCGTCTGGAGCGTGAACATCAGCAGCGCGTACGGCACCGGCACGCCCTCCTCCACCGCCCCCGGCACGAACAGCATCAGGGGATAGTGGAACGAGGCCCAGGCCAGGCCGAGGATCACCGCCGTCGCGGCCGGGCTCCTGCGCGCGCCGAGCCTCGTGACGAGCACGGAACTCCAGCCGAGCTGCTCGCCGAGCGCCAGGACGACGAACGGCACTACACCGGGAACGAGGCCGAGCACCACGCCGAGCGCCGGATTCAGCCCGGTGGACGCGGCGAGGTTGCCCGGATCGAAGCGGGCGGCGCCGGTCAGCCAGGCCGTGCCGTACGCGAGGCCGGTGCCGAGGACGGGCACGGCCCAGGCGGCGGCGATCGTGCGCCAGGGCACCCGGTGGAAACCCCAGTCCACGGCGCGGACGCCGCCACCGGCCAGGCACGCGGCGAGCGCGGCGAGCGCGGGCATGAACGCCTGGCTGTAGACGGCGATCTGGGTGCCGATCGGGGCGTCGCCGATCCGGTTGAGGTCGGCGCCCTGTGAGACGGCGAGGGCCACGACGGGCAGCACGAGGGCGGCCAGGGTGGCGCCGTATACGGCGAGCCGCGGCCCGCGGACGGTGGCGGGAGCGGCGGCCTCGATGGGGATGGCGGTTGGCGTGTTCGTTCGCATGGGCCGATTCCAGCGCCCCGGCGGTCCCGTCCGCCTGAGGGCCGGGTCCCGTTCCCGTCCCGGCGACGGGGCCCGAGGGGGTCCCGCTCCCGTCCCGGCGTCCGGACCCGCGGGGGTCCCGGGTGGGACGGGACCCTGGTCCCATTCCCGTCGAGGCGAGGAATGTCCAATGATGTCCTGATGCGAAGTGGTGCGTGGCCCCGATGGCTCTGGGCGATCCCCGTCCTGTGCGGGGCGGCCGTCGTCGCCGGCGTCGCGCTCACCACGGCCGTGCCCGTGCCCGACAGCACCTATCTGGTGCTCGACGCGGTCGTCGGCATGACCTACCCCGCGGTCGGCGTGCTGATCCTGTCGCGATGGCCGCGGCACCCCATCGGGTGGCTGTTCTGCCTGAGTGGCGCGGGGCTGGCACTCCAGGCGCTGTCCGGGGGATACGCCGCGTACGCCCAGTCCTACGGGCTGCCGGGCGCCCTGCTCGCCGCGTGGGTGACGAACTGGGTGTTCTTCACCGGTTTCGGGCCGCTCCTGCTGCTGCCGCTGCTGCTTCCCGACGGACGGCTGCCGTCTCCGCGGTGGCGGCCGGTGCTGGTCGCGGCCGTTGCCGCGATGGCGGTGCTCCAGGTCATGCTCATGCTCCGCGATCGCGTCTGGGTCTGGGGACACGAGGTGCCCAGCTCCTTCGGGTTCGTTCCCACGGTTCCCGTCGCGGAGGCCGCCTTCGGCGCGGTGGTGACCGGGCTGGCCCTGTCGGGGGTCGCGGCCCTGGCCACCCGGGTCACGCGCTCGGACAACAGGCGCCGCCTCCTGCCGGTGTTCGCGGCCGTCGTCGCGGTGGGGCTCTCGGTCGTCGCCGACAACCTGCTGCCGCCCGACCCGCCGGTGGGGGTGTGGCTGCAGGCCGCGGCACTGCCGCTGTTCCCCGCGGCCACGGCGGTCTCGATCTTCCGCTACCGGTTGTTCGAGATCGAGGTGCTGATCCGGCGCACCGTCGTGTACGCGCTGGTCACGGTCGTGCTGCTGGGGGCCTACCTGGTCACCGTGGCCACGATCGGCACGCTCCTGCGAACCGGGAACGGGCTGCTCGAACCGCTCGCCGCCACCGCCGTCGTCGCGGTGGCGTTCGCGCCCGCACGCGACGCCGCGCAGCGGGCCGTCGGCCGTCTGCTGTTCGGCAACCGGGGCGACCCGGCCGCCGCGCTGTCCCTGCTCGGCCAGCGCCTGGAGTCGTCGGCCGACCCGACGCGGCTGCTCGACCGCGCGGCGGAGACCGTGGCGCACACGCTGCGGCTGCCCGCGGTCGCCGTGCTCGCCGCCGACGGCACACCGGTCTGCGCCGAGGGCGGTGTCCCCGTCGACGGTGTACGGCTTGCGCTCGTGGTGGGCGGACGCGTGGAGGGGGAGCTGCGCGCGGCCCCCCGTTCGCCGGGTGAAGCCCTGTCGGCGGCAGACCTGGCCGTGCTCGACGACCTCGCCCGCCAGCTCGCGGTCGCCCTTGCCGCCGTGCGTCTCGCCAGGGAGGTGCAGACGTCGCGCGAGCGGCTGGTCATCGCCAGGGAGGAGGAACGGCGCAGACTCCGCCGTGATCTCCACGACGGTCTCGGGCCCGGCCTGGCCACCATCGGCGTGCGACTCGACGTGATAGAGGCCACCGCCGCGGGCATGCCGCCGGCCATGCGGTCGTCGCTGTCGGAGGTCAGGCAGCTCGTCCAGGGCCTCGTCGGCGACGTGCGGAGGATCGTCCACGACCTGCGCCCGCCGGCGCTGGACGAGCTCGGGCTGGCCGGCGCCCTGGAGGACCTCGCTCTGGACACGGAGGAGGCGGTGGAGGCGGGCCCGGTCGTCACGGTCCGGGTGCCGGAGCCGCTGCCCGAGTTGCCCGCCGCCGTCGAGGTGGCGGCCTACCGCATCGCGCAGGAGGCCCTGGCCAACGCCCTGCGTCACGCGCGGGCCCGGACCATCGAGATCGTCGCCAGGATCGAGCGGGACGGACTGGTCCTGCGTGTCCGCGACGACGGCAGGGGACTGCCCGACCCACTCGTCGAGGGCGTGGGATCGGGCAGCATGAGAGAGCGCGCCGCGGAACTCGGCGGCGTGTTGCGCAGGACGTCCGCCTCCGGGGCGGGCACGACGGTGGAGGCGGTGCTGCCGCTGTGATCGACCCCAAGGCCGATTCCCAGACCGACCACACGGCCGGCCCGACGGCCGACCCCACGTCCGGCCGGACGGCCGATTCCGAGGCCGCCGCGCCGGTGCGCGTCCTGCTGGTGGACGACCACCCGCTGCTGCGGCACGGCCTGCGGGCGCTGCTCGAACAGGTCGGCGGCGCCCAGGTGGTGGGCGAGGCGGGAGACGGCGACGAGGCCGTCGCCCTCGCGCTGTCGCTGCGGCCCGACGTGGTCGTGATGGACCTGGTGATGCCGGGCACCTCGGGGATCGAGGCCACCCGCCGGCTGATCGACCGCGATCCCGCTCTCGGCGTGCTCGTGCTGACGATGAGCGAGGACGACGCGTCGGTGTTCGCCGCACTGCGGGCGGGCGCGCGCGGCTACGTCCTCAAAGGCACGGGCGGGGCGGAGTTCATCGCCGCCGTCCGGGCCGTCGCCCGGGGCGAGGCCGTGTACGGCCCCGCGGTGGCCCGGCGCATCCGCAGGTTCCTGGCGCCGGGCCCGGACGTCACGCCGTTCCCCGAGCTGACCGCCAGGGAGCGGGAGATCCTCGACCTGCTCGCGTCCGGCAGGTCGAACGCGGAGATCGCCCGCGCCCTGTTTCTCAGCCAGAAGACCGTGAAGAACCACCTGACGTCCGTCTTCGCCAAGCTCCAGGTGGCCGACCGGGCGCAGGCGGTGGTGCGCGCCCGCCGCGCCGGTCTCGGCGAGTGAGCCGTGGGGACGACCGGGCTCAGTGCTCGGCGAGGACGATCACGGAGTCACCGGCTGTGAACGTCACGGTTCGTGACCGGTCCGGGTTGAGCACGATGCCGTAGTGGGGCGGTTTCCCGGACTGCGTCGCCATGCGGTAACCGATCGCGGTCTCGCCACGCCGCAGGGCCGACTCCACGATCGTGCGGAAGGCGACGGGCCCGCCGGTCGTCACGTAGTTCTCCACGGGCCGGGGATAGACCTCCGAGCCGGCGGAGTCGAAGAGGTAGCCGAAGACCTCGGCGAGGTGCGGGTTCTCGGCGAGCTGCGCGAGCAGCAGGCCGATGACGGTGTCGCTGATCACGATGTCGTCGGCCTCGGTGACCTCGGCGAGCGCCCGGTTGTTCTCGTCGTGCATCTCGCTCACGATCGAGTACTTCTCGCCGAGGGTCGCCTGCATGTCGCGCAGTTGCAGCAGCGTCATCAGCGTCCGGTTGTCGGCGTGGCGGGGATCGTACCGGTCGTCGGAGAGCACGATGACGTGCTGGTAGACGCCGACGCCGAGGGACTCCAGGGCGTACCTGTCGGTGGCGTCGCACTCCTTGACGTTCACCGTCAGGTTGCGCAGGTCCGCCAGGCCGGCGCCGGCGCCGGGGTGGTCCCCGGCGACGTCGAGCACCGATCCGGGAGTCACGTAGCCGTCCAGGTAGCGGATGATCCGCGCGGCCCGGCCGTTCCAGCCGAGCATCAGGGTCCGCTCGGGGGCCGGCTCCGGGGCCGTCGCGGGGACGATGTGCCGTTCGTCCGCGGGAGCCGTTCCGTTCGCCAGGCGGATGAGCGAGTCGTCCTGGGCGAGCACGACGATCTCGTCAGACGTGCCGATCACCGTGTCCGGGGGCGCGTTGAGCACCACACCGCCGGGTGTGCGCAGGCCGAGGACGGTCGCGGTCGCGTACGCGTCGAGAGCCTCGCCGTACGACCTGCCCGCCAAGGAGGGATCGCGGCGCAGGTAGATCTCGCCGCCGTCGAAGTTCAGCAGGTCCATGCAGACGACGGACACGCCGGACTGCCGGGACGACTGCACGATCAGCCGGGCGGCGATGTCGTCGCTGTCGACCAGGTGGACGGCGGGCCCTCCGGCCAGCCGGGCGGCGGCCATGTTGCGCGAGGAGGCGATGGCGGCGACCACCGGAGGATGCTCCCCGGCCCGCTTGCCTAGCGCGAGCAGGGTCTTGATGACGTGCGCGTCCGGGTCGTCCTTCTCCGGGGACAGCACCACGATCGTCCGCGCGCTGCTCAGGCTCAGCAGGTCGAGGTCGGTCGGCTCGGTGGGCCGGCCGGTGCGGCACACCAGGCGCGTCTTGCCCGTGTCGCCCACCCGGGCCCGGATGGCGTCCTCCATGGCCGGCTTGTCCCGGTCGGCCAGGATCGCGATGACCGAGCCGTGCTGGCTGGCGTGCGCCTTCGTGAGTTCGGAGACGATCGTGTAGAGCTGCTCGGACCAGCCGAGGATGACGGTGTGGCCGCTCTCGATGACGCGGGAGCGGCCCTTGCGCAGCTCCTCGATCTTGCCGCGCAGACCGGCGGAGAGCACGCCCACGAGGATGCTGACGATGAAGATGCCGCCGAGGGACGCCCCCAGCATGATCGCGAGGAAGGGCGCGGTGCCGGCGTCTCCGGCGATCTTCCCCGGGCTGAGGGCGTGCATGAGCGACAGCCACAGCACCCCGGGCCAGCCGTCGTGCCGGAGCGCCTCGTCGGGGGTGAGCCACATCGTCAGCGCGCTGACCACCACGATGAGCGCCAGCGACACCAGGGCCAGCCAGCCGATGAGGGCGGCCGTGCCCCTGGCCATGGTGTTGTCGAACCAGTAGCGCGCACGCTCTTTGACCGTGGCTTTTGACACCGGCATCCCCCGCAAGTGATCGGTAAACGTCAGACATAGTAGAAGCGACTAGGCTTCACCGTGTGACGGAACTGGTGCTCGCCTCGGCCTCTCCCGCCCGCCTCGGTGTGCTGCGGGCGGCCGGGCTCGATCCCAAGGTGATCGTCAGTGGCGTGGACGAGGACGCGATCACGGCCGACACCCCCGGGGAGCTGTGCCTGAAACTGGCCGTGGCCAAGGCGGACGCCGTCTCCCGGACGCTCGGCGACGGCATCGTGATCGGCTGCGACTCGGTGCTCGAACTCGACGGCGTCGCGTACGGCAAGCCGGGAACGCCGGAGAACGCGAAGGACCGCTGGCACATGATGCGGGGCAGGACCGGCAGGCTGCTGACCGGGCACTGCGTGGTCGACGTGGCCGCGGGCCGCAGGGTGTCGGAGGTGGCGGCGACCGTGGTGCGGTTCGGCACGCCGTCGGACGAGGAGATCGAGACGTACGTCGCCAGCGGGGAGCCGCTGCGCGTGGCGGGGGCGTTCACGCTCGACGGCCTGGGAGGCTGGTTCGTGGAGGGCATCGAGGGCGACCACGGTAACGTGCTCGGCATCTCGCTGCCCCTGCTTCGCCGCCTTTTCGCCGATCTGGGCGTGCCTGTGACGACCTTGTGGCGCTAGCCTGCCCGCCATGAGTGGCATCGGGCGGCCCGCCGGACGGCGCGGCGTCGGCGGTTTCGCCGAGGGAGTCGGTTTCTGCTTCCGGGGTCTCGGGTGGGTCTCCCGGCATCCCCGCTGGTGGTTGTTCGGGCTGATCCCGGCCCTGATCGCCCTGGTGCTCTACGCGCTGGCGCTGGTCTGGCTGGGCACGCACGCGACCGACGTGGCGGCCTGGGCGACGCCGTTCGCCGACGACTGGGGCTGGCGCGACGGGTTCCGCACGCTGGTCGGCGTGATGATTTTCGTGGCGGGTCTCGCGCTCGCCGTGCTGACGTTCACCGCCGTCACGCTCGTGATCGGCGACCCGTTCTACGAGAAGCTGTCGGAGCGGGTCGAGGAGGACCTGGGCGGGCTCCCCGACGGTGGCGACCTGCCCTTCTGGGCGTCCCTGCTTCGGTCGATCCGCGACAGCCTCGTCACGCTCTGGTGGGTCCTGCTGTTCTCTGTGCCGTTGTTCGTGCTCGGCTTCGTGCCGGTCGTCGGGCAGACCGTGGTGCCCGTGGTGGGGGCGTTCGTCTCCGGGTTCTTCCTCACGGTCGAACTGACCGCCCTGGCGATGGAACGCCGGGGTCTGCGGCGCAAGGAGCGTTTCGCCCTGCTCCGGTCGAACCTGTCCGTCACGCTCGGATTCGGCGTACCGCTCTTCCTCGCGTTCATGGTGCCGCTCGTCAGCGTCGTCGCGATGCCCGGCGCGGTCGCCGGCGCCGCCATGCTCGTCCGCATGCGGCTGGCGCCGGCGACCGCCCCGGAAGGCCGGGCCCCGGGAGGTCAGGCCAGGGACACGAGACCGGCGTAACCGGAGTTCCACATGTCCTCGACCCCGTCCGGCAGCAGCAGGACGCGGTCGGGGCGCAGGGCCTCCACGGCCCTCTCGTCGTGGGTGACCATCACGACGGCGCCCTGGTAGGAGGCGACCGCCGCCAGCACCTCGTCCCGTGACGCCGGGTCGAGGTTGTTGGTGGGCTCGTCGAGCAGCAGCACGTTGGCCTGCGAGCCGACCAGGGTGGCGAGCGCCAGACGGGTCTTCTCGCCGCCGGACAGCACGCCCGCTGGCTTGTCCGCGTCGTCCCCCGCGAACAGGAACGAGCCGAGGATCCGGCGCACCTCGCCGTCGCCCAGGTGCGGCGCGGCGGCGGCGAGGTTCTGGGCGACGGTGCGCGCCGGGTCGAGCGTGTCGTGCTCCTGCGCGAAGTAGCCCAGCCGCAGACCGGGCCCGTGCACCACACGGCCCGAGTCGGGGCGTTCCCGCCCGGCCAGGATCCGCAGCAGCGTGGTCTTGCCCGCCCCGTTGAGACCGAGCACGACGAGCCGGCTGCCCCGGTCCACGGCCAGGTCCACGCCGGTCAGCACCCGCAGGTCGCCGTACGCCTTGGTCAGGCTGATCGCGCCGAGCGGCGTGCGGCCGCAGGGGGCGGGCTCGGGCAGCCGGATGCGGGCGACCTTCTCGGCGCGGCGGACCGGCTCCACTGCGGCCAGCATGCGGTCGGCCCGGCGCGCCATCTCCTTGGCCCGTACGGCCGTCGACTTGCCGGCGCGCATCCTGTCGGCCTGGGCGTGCAGCGCGGCGGCCTTGCGTTCGGCGACCGCCCGCTGCCGGGCGTGCCCGCGCTCGGCGGCGTCGCGGTCGGCCAGATAGGTGCGCCAGCCGGTGTTGTGCACCTCCAGCGCGGCCCGGTCGGCGTCGAGGCGCCAGATCCTGTTCACGGTGTCGTCAAGCAGCGCGGTGTCGTGGCTGATCAGGACCAGTCCGCCGGTGCGGCTCGCGAGGAACGACCGGAGCCAGGCCACAGAGTCGGCGTCCAGGTGGTTGGTGGGCTCGTCGAGCAGCAGCGTGCCCTGCCCGGCGAACAGGATGCGGGCGAGTTCCACCCGGCGGCGCTGCCCGCCGGACAGGGTGCCGACCGGCTGGGTCATGACCCGGTCGGGCAGGCCGAGCCCGGCGGCGATGCGGGCGGCCTCGGCCTGCGCGGCATACCCGCCGCGGGCCTCGAACTCCGCCTCGGCCCGGACGTACCGGCGCATCGCCCGCTCCTGCTCGGCGGGGTCGGCCATGGCCGCCTCGGCGGCGCGCAGCGCGCGCTCGGCCTCGTCGAGGCCGCGGACCGACAGGATGCGGGTGGCGACGGAGAGGGACGGATCGGCCGCCGCGGGATCCTGTGGGAGATAGCCGACCTCGCCGGTGCGGGTGATGGTGCCCGCGGCCGGCTGCAGTTCGCCGGCCAGGGTCTTCAGCAGGGTGGTCTTGCCCGCGCCGTTGCGGCCGACCAGGCCGACGCGGTCGCCGGGGGCGACGTGGGCGGTGACGTCCGACAGCAGGAGACGGGCGCCGACGCGCACGTCGACACCGCGAAGGGTGATCATTTGATGACGCTCCGGAGAAGCTCAAGGACACACGGGTGGCGTGGAAGCGGGTGTCCGAGCTAAGAGATCCGGGGCAGAGACATGGCGCCGAGTGTAGGCAGAGCGCCCGGCCCGGCGCCAACGGTTTTCCGGCCGTCCGGTTGTCCACAGGAGGACGGCTGTCCCCAGAACGCGCTTCGGCCGTCTTGGGGGCGCGGCCGTCCGGCGAGGCTTGCGGCCATGACGATCCCGAAGCTCGTGCTCTCCTCACCGGCGGACATCCTCGCCGCCGTGCCCTACCTCGTCGGGTTCCACCCCGCCGACAGCCTCGTCGTGGCCGGCGTCGCCGGCCCGGAGGTCCGGCTGACGACGCGCTGGGACCTGCCTGCCGCCTCCGAGGACCTCGACCGGCTGGTCGCGCTGCTGCGCCGCGAGGCGGTGACCGCCGTCTTCGTCGTCGGGTACGGTCCCGGCGCCCTGGTGACCCCCGCCGTCGACACGGTGACCCGGCTGCTGCACGCCGGAGGCATCCGGGTGGCCGAGAGCCTCCGGGCCGAAGGCGGGCGCTACTGGTCCTACTCCTGCGGCAGCGCGAGCTGCTGCCCCGCGGAGGGCACGCCGTATGACACCGAGCGCAGCCACGTCGCCGCCGAGGCCGTGGTGCACGGGCTGGTCGCCCTGCCCGACCGGGGCAGTCTGCGGCGCTCGGTCCAGCGGTGCGGCGGAGCGGCGATGCGGCAGGTCACCTCCCGCGTCATGGCCGATCTACGGGCGATGCCCGAGTCGGAGGGACCGGTCGCGGACGAACTGGCCGCGCGGTTCGTCGCCGAGGGGCTGGCGCGGGTGCGCAGGGCCATCGGCCTGTACGACTCGGGAGGCCGGCTGGGCGACGAGGGCGCCGCCCGGCTCGGGCTCGACCTCGCCGTGATCAGGGTGCGCGACGAGGCGTGGGCGCTGATCGACGACCGTGACGCGCACGTCGCGCTGTGGCGCGACCTCACCCGCCGGCTGGAGCCGGGCCACGTCGCGCCCGCGGCCTCACTGCTGGCGGCCGCCGCCTGGCATCGAGGGGAGTGCGCGCTGGCCGGGATGGCGCTGGAGCGGGCGCTCACCGCCGACCCCGGCTATTCGATGGCGCTCCTTCTCCGGCAGGCACTGGCGCACATGATGTCCCCCGCCATGCTCCGCGACCGCATGCCGACGCCGGAGGAACTCGACGACGAGATGGGCCCTCCCCGGGCGATCTGGCTCGCGCCGCTGCGCGCACTGCTGGCCCGGGACCTGCCCGGTCCGGCCTCCGCATCGGCTCTGCGACGACCCTGAGCGGCCGTCAGACCGGGTCGCCGCCCTGAGCCTGACGGCGGCGCTCGTTGTAGGCCCGCATCCGGGCGGGATAACCGGTGAGCTGCACGTCGTACACAGGGAGGGCGAGATCCCTGGCGACCTTGGCGATCACCGCGGGAGACCCGACACGGCGGCGGGTCCACTCCCCGTCGTGGGCCACGGCCACCGCGGTGGTGTCGGTCGCGAACGTCTCGGGTTCGACGTAGAACTCGACTCCACGCCGGGTCTTGGCGAACTCGATGAGGGCCTCGATGTCGGCGTCGGTCGCCTCGCGGTCGAATTTGGCCACGCGGGCACCCCGGCGCCGCCGGAGCCCGTAGCGATCTCGCCATCTCATAGTGCTTGTATACATCGCCGTGGATCACGATGGCGTTAAGGAGACGGTCTCGGGGCGATGTCGGGGATGTCCCTGATGCCGGCGGGCGCATACGCGGAACAAGATGGAGGCAGACTCGAAGAGAGCCGAGCAGTCGACCGACGGAAGGCGATGCTGTGATGCCCGCGGCAGCGACACCATCGTGGCCGGGCCATGCCCCGATGCCACACCCTCAGTTGCGTGTTACCAACCAGGACCGCGAACAGGTGGTCGAGCACGTCAAAGCGGCCTACGCCGAGGGCAGGCTCGACAAGCACGAGATGGACGAGCGGCTGCACCTGGCGATGACCGCCCGCACGCACGCCGATCTCGTGCCCATCATGAACGACCTGTACGGCACCCGCCCGGCGTACGTCCCCCGGCCGCCGTCGTATCGGGCCGCGGTCCCGGACGGGGGAGACCGGGTCGGGGCGGCGGCCTCGCACCTGTTCGGACTGCTGGGGTTGTTCATCATCGGCCCGCTGCTGATGATGGTGACCGCGGGGCGGACGTCCCCCTACATCAGGAAGCACGCGGTGGAGTCGCTCAACTTCCACCTCACCGTGCTGGGGGCGACGGTGCTGCTGCCGTTCACCGTCGTCGGCGTCGTCCTGCTGCCGGTCATCTGGGTCGTCGGACTGGTCCTGTGCGTCGTCGGCGGGGTGTCGGCGCTCGCCGGCACCGAGTTCCGCTACCCACTGACCATCCGCCTGATCAAGTAACTCGCGAAGCGGCTTCCCGGTCAGGGCATGAGCGCGCGGACCGCGGCCACGGTGTCGGCCTCCTCCGGCCGCTTGTCGGGCCGGTAGCGCAGCACCCGGGCGAACCGCAGCGCCATGCCGCCGGGATAACGGCTCGACCGCTGCACGCCGTCGAAGGCGATCTCCACGACCAGCGCGGGCTTGAGCGTGACGACGTAGTCGTCCGTCGGCCCCTCCGCCAGTCGCAGGAACTGCTCGGTCTGCCAGGTCAGCAGTTCGTCGGTGAGGCCCTTGAACGTCTTGCCGAGCATCACGAAACCGCCGGTCTCCGGGTCGTAGGCGCCGAGGTGCAGGTTGGACAGCCAGCCCCGGCGCCGTCCGCTGCCCCACTCGGCCGCCAGCACGACCAGGTCGAGCGTGTGCCGCGGCTTCACCTTGATCCAGCCCGCCCCCCGCCGCCCGGCGGCGTACGGCGTGCGCAGCGACTTCACCACGACGCCCTCGTGGCCCCGGCGTACGGCGTCGCCGAAGAACGCCTCGGCCTCCTCGGCGTCCGCCGTGACGAGCCGAGGGGTGATCAGCTCGGCCGGGACCGCGGCCTCCAGCGCGGCGTGCCGCTCCTCGTCCGGCAGGTCGAGCAGGTCGGCGCCGCCCACGCGCAGGGCGTCGAAGAAGAAGACGGTCAGCGGCACGGTCGCGCGCAGCGACGCGACGTCGGTCCTGCTGGCCACCCGGCCCGAGGTGACCTGGAACGGCTCGGGGCGGCCGTCGGGGCGCAACGCGATGACCTCGCCGTCGAGCACGAGATCCGTTCCAGGCAGGCCGAGCACGGCCTCGGCGAGCTCGGGGACCTGCGCGGTGATGTCGTCGAGGGTGCGGGTGAAGACGGCGACACGGTCGCCCGACCGGTGGGCCTGGACCCGCACGCCGTCGAGCTTCCACTCCACGGCGGCGGGGGTGCCCGCCTTCTCCAGAGCGGCGGTCACGCTGGGCGCGCTCTGCGCGAGCATCGGCGCCACCGCCCGCCCGACCTCCAGGTGGAACGCCTTCAGCTCCGCGACGCCGCCGCGCAGCGCGGCCGCGCCGACGGCGGGCAGCGAGCCACGCAGGGTCAGGGCCCGGCGCACCTCGGCCGCGGGCACGTTCGCGGCCATGGCGACCGCCTCGATCATCACCCCGTTGAGCGCCCCCTGGCGCAGCTCGCCCGTCAGCAGCCGGTGCAGGAACGACTGCTCCTGCCGGGTGAGGGCGCCGAACAGCTCGCCGAGCAGCTCACGGCGCGCGGCCTGCGAACCGGCGCCGGACTGCGACTTGATGCGCTCGAGCAGCGCGTCGACCTGCGTCAGGGTCGCCGTGGCGATCTGACGCGGCTCGGGGAGGTCGGACAGGCTCCGCCAGCCCACCCCGATCTGGCGCTGCGGCAGCTCGCCCGACAGGTAGGCGATGGCGGTCTCGGCCTCGTCCGGTCCGACCCTGCCGAGCAGCTCGGCGAGGTGCCTGATCTTGGCGAGCCGCGCCGAGTCCGCGGCGACGGCCGCGGACGTCCTGGCAAGGTCGATCAGCAACACACCGTAATCCTGCCTCACCGCAGCGGCAGATGCCCAGGCCGGGGGTCGGACACGACCCAGTATCGCGGGAGTGGCACTAGCTGTAGTGGCGCGCGCGCGGCCACAGCTCGCGCCAGGGCTGGACGGGGTCGCGGCAGACCGTGATCGGCACACCCTGCTCCTCGCCCGGCATCCCGCTCAGCCTGCCCGCCGGGACGCAGCGGGCGAAGACGGTGGCGAGGTCGGCGGGCGGGTAGCCGACGGACACGACCACCCGCGTCCCCTCCGGCGGCGGTCCCCACCACCACAGCTCGTTGTGGCCGCTGTAGACCGCGGGCAGCCCGAACTCGCCCGCCCAGCGACGCAGCGCGCCGGCCTCGCCGTAGTTCGCCGCGAGCAGCACCGCGCCGGCGCGCTCGCCGGCGGGCAGGGCGTTCACCACCCGGGCCGTCTGCGCCGCCACGTCGCGCATGCCCACCGACTCACGGGCCACCTCGTTGATGGCGGCGACCGGCGTACCGCCGAGCGACGCCGCCGGGATGACCGGCAGCGCCACGACCACCGCGACCACGGCGTCGATCGCCAGCGCCGCGACCAGCGCTCCTCTCCACCGCCACCCGGCGGCGGTGACGCAGCCGGCCGCGAACAGGTAGAGCAGGAACCCGCCGGTGTAGTCGGGGCGCCCTCCCGAATAGAGGACCAGCGCGCAGGCCACGGGGTAGGCGATGGCGAGGGATCGCACCCGCCGGTTCCGCCACAGCCGCAGCCAGCCGGCCGCGCAGACCACCGCCTGCACGGGCCCGAGCAGCACGATCTGAAGGGGGACGAAGGACGCGCGGTTGTCCGCGCCCTCGTCGATCTTCAGCGCGTCGGCCATCTGGAACTGCGGCCAGTCGTGCGTCGCCTGGTAGAGCAGGTTGGGGGAGGCGATCGCCAGAGCCAGGAGGGCGCCGGCCCACAGCCGCCTGTCGCGCAGCACCTCGCGCGGGCCGGCCACGAGGACGCCCAGCCCGACGCCGCCCAGCAGCACCACGATCAGATCGCGGTTGTACGCCGCGATCCCGCACAGCACTCCCGTCCAGAGCCAGTAACGCCCGTCCCCCCTGAGCAGGACCCGGAGCAGGCACAGCGTGACCGCGCTCCACAGCACGAGGTCGGGAGTGAGGGTCAGCAGCGAGTGACCGGCCAGCAGAGGCAGCACGGAGGTGGCCGTCCCCGCCGCGGCGAGGATCTGGGCCGCGCGGCCGCCACCCAGTTCGCGGGCGGCCAGTGCGACGAGCACGACCAGAGCCCCGGCGCACAGGGCGGGCACGATCCGCAGCGCGACGACCGTGTCCCCGAAGATCGCCGTGGACACCCGGGCGATCATCGGCGTCATCGGCGGAGTGTCGAAGTATCCCAGCCGCGGCCGCTCGCCCAGCATGCGGAAGTACAGCTCGTCGCGGTGGTAGCCGTACCACGGGCTCACCGCGAGCAGCACGGCCACGGTCGCGGCGGCGATCGCGACCGCGGCCCGGGGCTGCCCGGTGAGCGGAGCGCCCGTACGGACGTCCCCGCCGGGGGACGCCGCGTCGGTGTCGTCCTGCGCCGCCGGCGTGCCGCCGGTGACCTCGTCGTCCGTGGTCACGCCGGCCTCGCGGAAGCCGGCGTTCGCAGGGGGCCGTCCATCAGCGGGCGGCCGTGAGGGGAGGGACCCCGATCGAGGGGGTTCATGAGGAAGCGGTTCGGGAGGGCATCGTCCACGCGGCCATCATCCTCGAACCGCTCCGGCCCTCCTACCCCTGAATCCGGAGCGCCGCCGCACCGGTGTCCCGGTCAGCCGACGCCGAGCAGGTCGACGACGAAGATGAGCGTCTCACCGGGCTTGATGAGGGCGCCCGCGCCGCGGTTGCCGTACCCGAGGTGCGGAGGGATCGTCAGACGGCGCCGTCCGCCGACCTTCATGCCGGCCACGCCGCGGTCCCAGCCGGCGATGACCCGGCCGCCGCCGAGCGGGAACTGGAACGGCTGGCCGCGGTTCCAGGAGGCGTCGAACTCCTCACCCGTGGAGAACGCCACCCCGACGTAGTGGACGGTCACGTTCTGCCCGGGCTTGGCCTCCGGCCCGTCGCCCTCGACGAGGTCGACGATCTCCAGGTCCGCGGGCGGCGCGCCCTCGGGATAGTCGATCTCCGGCTTCTCCAGTGCCACGTGGGCCTCCTGTTCTGTCTGTGCCCGAAGCGCTTTCTGCGCCGGGAGTTCCGGCAGGCTGACGACTCTACCGGGGACGGCCGACACGAGAACGCCTTCCCCACGCGGGGTGGGGAAGGCGTCGGAACTCCAGAGCCGGCGAGGGTTACGGGCGACGGCCCCTCGACAGGCCCGCGCGGTCGTCGTCGCGCGCCTCCTCGGCGCGCACCTCATCCGCACGGGCCTCATCCGCACGGGCCTCCTCGGCACGGGCCTCGTCCACACGGGTCTCCACCCGGTCCTCGGTCACCGGGTAGCCGGTGGCCTGGGGAGCGGTGTCGCCCGCCGTGACCGGCGACGTCGTGACCGGCCCGGCCGACGGCGGACGCTGGACCACGACGGTGTCGGCCGGCTGCACGCCGCCCTGCAGCAGCGCCTGGGCCTGGTCGAGCATGGGAGAGGCCACCAGCACGTCGTAGCGCCCGGCGACGATCGAGCTCCTGGAGGAGAAGTCGCGCGTCCCGCCGGTGAAGGCGTGGCTGGTGAAGCCGAAGGCGGCGCCGGCGATGGCGCCCCAGAGGATCGACCACAGCACCAGCCCGAAGAACGAGGTCGTGGCCGAGGTGAACAGCCCGAGGAACAGGCCGACGATGAGTCCGAACACCGCGCCGGTGATCAGGCCGGACAGCGCGGCCCTGCCGTTGGTGAGCCGCCCGGTGACGGTCTCCTCCAGACGCAGGTCGCTGCCGACGATCGCGGTGTTCTCCACCGGGAACCCGGCGTCCGACAGGGTGTCGACGGCGCGCTGCGCCGCCGTGTAGTTGTCGTAACTGACCAGCAGCCGTCTGTCGACCGCTGGTCTGACCGGCCCTCCGGCCGGGGAGTACTGCATGATCGCCTCCGCTGGGTAGTGCGGTCGCTACACGAACGCACTACCCCCGGAGAGCCCGATATTCCTCTACGGAATAGGAGGAGTCACCAGCTTTGGTGCAGTGGCATGCCCTCGCTGTATCCGGAGGCGCTCTGCACGCCGACCACCGCCCGCTCGTGGAACTCCTCCAGGGTGGTGGCGCCCGCGTACGTGCAGGAGGAACGCAGACCGGCCACGATGGCGTCGATCTGGTCCTCCACGCTCGGCCGCGCCGGGTCGAGGTACATGCGCGAGGTCGAGATGCCCTCCTCGAACAGCGCCTTGCGGGCCCGCTCGAACGGCGAGTCCTCGGCCGTGCGCAGCCGTACGGCACGGGCCGAGGCCATGCCGAAGTTCTCCTTGTACTTGCGCCCGTCGGGGGCGGTGCGGGTGTCGCCGGGAGACTCGTACGTGCCGGCGAACCACGAGCCGATCATGACGTTGGAGGCTCCCGCGGCGAGCGCCAGCGCGACGTCGCGGGGGTGGCGCACGCCGCCGTCGGCCCACACGTGCCGGCCCAGGCGACGGGCCTCGGCCGCGCACTCCAGCACCGCCGAGAACTGCGGCCGTCCCACGCCGGTCATCATCCGGGTCGTGCACATGGCGCCCGGGCCCACGCCGACCTTCACGATGTCGGCGCCCGCCTCGACGAGGTCGCGTACGCCCTCCGCGGTGACGACGTTGCCCGCCGCGACCGGCACGGAGGGCTCCAGCGCCCGCACGGCCCGCAGCGCCGAGATCATCTTCTCCTGGTGGCCGTGCGCCGTGTCGACCACGAGCACGTCGACGCCGGCGTCGAGCAGTTCCTTGGACTTGGCGGCCACGTCGCCGTTCACGCCGACCGCCGCCGCGACGCGCAGGCGGCCGCGCGCGTCCACGGCGGGCTGGTAGAGGGTGGAGCGCAGCGCCCCGGTGCGGGTGAGGATGCCGACCAGGCGGCCGTCCTCGTCCACCACGGGCGCCAGCCGGTGGCGGCCCTCGTGCAGGGCCTCGAACGCGGCCTGCGGATCGACGCCGCGCGGCAGCGTCTGCGGTGATTCGGTCATGACCTGGGAGAGCTGGGTGAACATGTCGACGCCGTGGCAGTCGGCCTCGGTCACCACGCCGACCGGGCGGTTGTCCCAGTCGACGACGATGACCGCGCCGTGCGCCCGCTTGGGCAGCAGGGTGAGCGCGTCGCCCACGGTGTCGTGGGGGGTGAGCGTGATGGCCGTGTCGTGGACGAGGTCACGGCTCTTCACCCACTCGATGACGTCGGCCACCACGTCGATCGGGATGTCCTGGGGGATGACGGCGATGCCGCCGCGCCGGGCGACGGTCTCGGCCATGCGGCGGCCCGCGACGGCCGTCATGTTGGCGACGACGACGGGGATCGTGGTGCCGGTTCCGTCGCCCGCGGACAGGTCCACGGCGAGGCGCGACCCGACCGAGGAACGAGACGGAACCATGAAGACATCGCTGTACGTGAGATCGTAGGGCGGCGTCACATCATTGAGGAATCGCACGTTTGTCCAGCCTACGTTGTGAGCGGGTCATATCCGGCATTCCCGGCCGCCGCCGGAGCAGACCCGGACACGGGATACATTGACCTCGCCTGAGAGGAGAGCATGTGATCATCGTTGACCGTCCGGAGACGCTCGTCGTCGGCTATGCCGTACGGACGACCAACGCGGCGGAGGCGGACCCGGCCCGCGCCCAGTTGCCGGGCCTGTGGGGCCGCGCCGGAGCGCCCGGAGCCTTCGCGCACGTGCCCGGCCGGATCGACGAGAACCTGTACGCCGTGCTGACCGACTACGAGAGCGACCACAACGGCGCCTACACGCAGATCGTCGGCGTGGCCGTCCGCACGGCGGCGCGACTGCCCGAGGGCATGGTCGCCGTACGGGTGCCCGGAGTGCCGGCGCTGCTGTTCGAGGCGCGGGGGCCGATGCCCGGGGCGCTTCTCGACACCTGGCAGCAGGTGTGGAAGCACACCGAGTCGGGCGCCACCCCGGCCCGCGCCTTCACCACCGACCTGGAGATCCACCACCCCGGGGGCGTCGACCTCTTCGTGGCCACGCTGCCGTCGTTCGGCGAGCCCTCCGGACCTCCGGCGCAGGTTCAGGCGACGCCGGCCTGATCGTCGCTCTGGTCGTCGTCCTGCTCGTCGTCCCGGTCGTCGTCCCGGTCGTCGTCCGGCGGCGGGTCGGGCAGCCGCCACCCGGCGACCAGCAACGGCAGCAGGAAGTGCGTCCACCACAGGGCGAAGACGCCGAGGAACACGGCCGCGGCGGGGATGTGGGACTCCTCTCCCTCGCTCCAGGTCGCGACCACGACGAACACCGCCAGACCGGCCAGGATGAGCCGCATCACGCTGTTCGCGTACGTGTGGGCCCGGAGCCGTTCGGTGACCTGCCGCTCGTCGAGGTGGCTCTCCGGCAGCGAGGCGAGCCCGCGGGTGGCGCTGTTCAGCGCGGTCACGACCGGGATGTAGATCGCCAGCATGACCACCAGCAGCACGAGGTTCACCCGGACGGCGGTGTCGCTCGGGGCGATCGCCCACGACACCGCGGCGTCCGCCCACAGCAGCAGCACGCTGGCCGCGCCCGCCACGACGAGCAGGCGGCGCCGCCGCCGGGTGCGGTGCAGCGCCACGAGGCGGTCCTGCTCCATCGCCCGGGCCACGTGGAGGTTCCAGCGTTCGCGCAGGTTCACGACGCGCTCCCCAGTTTGGGAAACGGCTTGAGCGAGAAGACGACCTCCACCGGCACCTCGAAGAACTCGGCGATCCGCAGGGCCAGGTGGAGGCTCGGGCTGTACTCGCCGCGCTCCAGGTAGCCCACCGTCTGGTAGTGCACCCCGAGCGCGGCGGCCAGATCCCGGCGCGAGACGCCGCGATCGGCCCTCAGCACCGCGATGCGGTTGAACACCGGCTCCTCGGCCACGTCTCACCTCCGTCGGGCGCATGGGTCCCCTTATCTTCCGCGGACCCGGCGCAGCAGCCAGGGGGCTAGCACCATACCGCCGACCGCCCACGCCCCCAGAACGGCCGCCGCCCGGCCGAGCGGCCAGTCGTGCCCGAGCTCGGCCGCGAGGACGGATTCGGGCAGGAACACCGCGCGCAGCCCGAGGCCCTGCCAGTAGAGCGGGAAGACCTGGGCGATGCCGCGCACCACCCCGGGCAGCGCCTCCAGCGGGAACATCACCCCGGAGACGAGCATCAGGAGCATCGACGGGAGGGCGAGCATGGCCGCGGCCGTCTTCGGGCCGGACACCAGGCTGCCGATCATCGCGCCCAGCGGCACTACGGCCAGCGTGCCCAGCACCAGGACCCAGGCGAGCGTGAACCACCGTGCGGGCGTCGCCGGCGCGGCCACCCCGGCGAGCGGCACGGCCACCAGCAGGACGAGCGCGGAGTTCAGCATGATCGTCAGCAGCGTCGTGACGGCCCGCCCGGTCAGGTAGACGCGGATGCCCCTGGGCAGCGTGCGGGCTCGCACGAGCGTGCCCTCCTCGCGGTCCGCGGCGATCAGCATCGGCAGCCCCATCAGCCCGGTCGAGAAGACGGCGAACGCCAGGAAACCCGGCGTCATGAACGCCGCCATGGACACCGGTGCGCCGGGCACGTCGTTGTCCCCGATGAACAGGACGAGCACCACGTAGGTGCCGACGGTCCCGACGAGGGCGTTCAGCAGCTCCTTGCGGTCGCTCCAGAGGTTGAGCTGCTCGGTCCAGCCCCGCCGCAGCCCCAACGTCGTCGCGTTCATCGCGTCCCTCCCACGGTCGCCGGCTCGCGCGTCTCATCGATGAGATCCAGGTAGCTCTCCTCCAGGGTCGGCCGCCTGATCTCCAGCCCGGGGACCGGTCCGCCGTACCGCCGGTGCAGGTCCCAGGCCACGCCGGAGGGGTCGGCGGTCTCCAGCTCGCCGTCCTCCCAGCGCACCAGCGACGGCGCCTGCACGGCACGGGCCAGCTCGGCCGGGCTGCCGCAGGTGACCACGCGCCCGGCCACGAGCACGGCGATCCGCCCGGACAGCCGCTCGGCCTCGGCCAGGTCGTGCGTGGTGAGCAGCACGGTCAGCCCCTCGTCGCCGGCCAGCCGCTCGATCAGCAGGTGGAACTCCCGCCGCGCCTCGGGGTCGAACCCGGTCGTGGGCTCGTCGAGGAACAGCACCTCGGGACGGCCGACGATGCCGAGCGCGACGTCCAGCCGGCGGCGCTGGCCCCCGGACAGCACCCCCACCCGGTTTCGCGCCGCCTCGGTCAGGCCGAGCGTGGCGAGCAGCTCGTCGACGTCGCGAGGCTTCTCGTAGTGCGCCGCGACGTGCGCGAGCAGGTCGCGCGCCCGCCAGCGGGGGTGGTCGCGCCACGACTGCATGACCACGCCGAGCCGCGCCCGCCAGGCGTCCCCGGCCCGCGCCGGGTTCTCGCCGAGCACCTCGGCCTCGCCCGACCAGCCCGTACGGAACCCTTCCATGATCTCGACCAGGGTGGTCTTGCCGGCGCCGTTGGGCCCCAGCAGCGTGAACACCTCGCCCCTGCGCAGGTCGAGGTCGACGCCTTTCAGGACCTCATTGGGCCCGTACGCCATGCGGAGCCCGCGTACGCGGATGACGACGTCATGCATGCGCCCTCCAATGAAGTAGCTATGCTCTCGAATGTAGTAGGTGTACTACATCTGATTCAAGGTCTGCTTCATCGGAGGGCGTGCAACTTGTCGATCAGGGCGTCCAGAGGGGCTCGGGGATCTCGAAGCCGACCGGCTCGCCCCACTGGTTGCGGAACGCCACCTCGTGGACGGGCCGGCGCGGGGCCACCCCCCAGCGGCCGGTCGGGTAACCGAAGGTGACGGTGCAGGCCACCTGCCAGCCCTTGTCCTCGGGCACGCCGAGGATCCGCATGGTCTCCTCGCCGTGGAGCATCCCCAGCACGGTGGTCAGCGCGCTGCCCACCCCGAAGGCGCGGGCGGCGAGCTGGGCGCTCCAGACCGAGGGGTAGATGGAGCCGCCACTGGGGTCGTTGCGGGTGAAGGCGAACAGCATCAGGGGATAGGACTCGAAGTTGTCGGCCAGATGCTGGGCCGACCGCATCACGTTGAGCGTGCGGGTGTCGCCGGTCGCCTCGGCCCGCTCGCGCATCGGCTTGTAGTGCGTCTCGAACAGGACGCCGAGCGCCTGCCGGTAGAGCGGCCCGAGCTGCTCCTTCACGCCGGGGTCGTCCACCAGCAGGAACCGCCAGCTCTGGGTGTTGCCCGGGCTGGGGGCGCGGACGGCGGCGTCCAGGATGCGTTCCTGCACCTCCATGGGGATTGGATCGGGCTTGACCCGCCGCATGGCGCGGGTCGTGTAGAGGGCCTCGAAAAGGTCCATGAGCGGGGGACTCCTCGATCGTCGCGGGGGAAAGGGGGAGTGGGGGTCAGGCCAGCACGCCGGCGGCGCGCAGGGCCTTCGCCTCGTCGCCGGGCAGACCCCAGGCGCTCAGGTCGCGCAGCCGGGTGGCCGGGGACAGGTCGCCGCGCGGCACGCCGGCCAGCCGGGGCGCGGGCGCGGCCTGCGGCAGCCCGCCGATCTCCACGAACGTGCCACGCGCCTGGTTGTGCGGATGCCGGACGGCCTCGCGCGGGTCGAGCACGGGGGAGACGCAGGCGTCGGAGCCCTCGAAGACCGCCTCCCACTCGGCGCGGGTGCGCGACAGGAACGCCTCGGTCAGCCGCTCCCTGATGACCGGCCAGTTCGCCCGGTCGTCGCGGTCGGGCATGTCGTCGATGCCCATCCGGGCGAGCATCTCCGCCCAGAACTGCGGCTCGAGCGCGCCCACGGCGAGATGGCCGCCGTCGGCCGTCTCGTACGTGTCGTACATGGGGGCGCCGGTGTCGAGGAGGTTGGTGCCGCGCGGGCCCCAGTGGCCGGAGTGCACCCCGCCGTAGAACATCGAGAACAGCAGCGCCGCGCCGTCCACCATCGCGGCGTCCACCACCCGGCCGCGTCCGGTGCGCTCGCGCTCCAGCAGGGCCAGCAGCACGCCGTACGCCAGCATGAGCCCGCCGCCGGCGAAGTCGCCGAGGATGTTGATCGGCGGGGTGGGCTTGCCGCCCTCGCGGCCCAGCATCGACAGCACCCCGGCGATCGCGATGTAGTCGATGTCGTGCCCGGCCGCGGAGGCGAGCGGGCCGTCCTGGCCCCAGCCGGTCATGCGGCCGTAGACCAGCCGTTCGTTCACCGCGTGGAGGTCGGCGGGCCCGATGCCGAGCCGTTCCGCGACCCCGGGCCGGAACACCTCGATCACCACGTCGGCCCGCTCGGCGAGCCGCTTGAAGGCGGCGACGCCCTCGGGCGACTTCAGGTCGAGGCCGATCGTGCGCTTGCCGCGGTCCATCACGTCGCGGCGCGGGGTGTCGCTCACGGCCTTCACCCGGTCGACTCGCAGCACCTCGGCGCCGTGGTCGGCGAGCATCATCCCGGCGAACGGCCCGGGCGCGAGACCGGCCAGCTCCAGCACCCGGATCCCCGCCAGCGGCCCCCGCGACTCCTCCATCCGAACCCTCCTCACAGCGGCGTCAGTTCACGCGACAAGTAGAACATGTTTCTGTAGGCGTGCGAGACTGCGCCCGTGACGTGGAATGTTCTCGCGCTGCCGCCGCTTCCTGAGGACGCGGTGCGCGGCCTGTTCGCCGACCTCGACGGCCGCGTCGAGGTGCGCGTCCCCGCCCGCCGCGACCGCGCGGGGCTGCTGGACGCGCTGCCCGAGGCCGAGATCGTCGTCGGCGACTGGAGCGGGGCCCTGGCCCTCGACGCGGAGGCCGTACGGCTGGCGCCGCGTCTGGCGTTCGTGCAGCAGCCGTCGGTCGGCGTGGACGGGCACGACCCCGAGGCGCTGGCCCGCGCCGGGGTGCCCCTCGCCAACACCGCGGGGGTGAACGCCGCCGCGGTGGCCGAATGGTGCCTGGCCGCCGCGCTCGCGCTGCTGCGCCACCTCGCGGACGGCGACAGGGACATGCGGGCGGGGGAGTGGCCGCAGTTCGCCTACCAGCGCCGTGAGCTCGCCGGATGCCGCGTGGGAGTGATCGGCTTCGGGCCGATCGGCGCGGCATGCGCCCGCCTGTTCGGCGCGCTCGGCTGCCGGGTCTCCTACTGGTCGCGCACGCCGAAGCCCGAGTCGTACGGCGCGGCCTATCTGGATCTCGACACGCTGGTGGCGGGAAGCGACGTGCTCGTCCTGGCCGTGCCGCTCGCGCCGGAGACCCGCGGGCTGATCGGCGCGGAGAGGATCGCCCGCATGCCCAGGGGGTCGGTGCTGGTCAACGCGGCACGGGGCGGGGTGGTCGACCAGGCGGCGCTGCTGGCCGCACTGGAGTCCGGCCATCTCGCCGGCGCGGCGCTGGATGTGTACGACAGCGAGCCCCCGCCGCCCGACGACCCGCTGCGCTCCTGCCCCGCGGTCCTGCTGTCGCCGCACGCGGCCGGGGTCACGCCCGAGGCGACGACCCGGCTGATCCGATGCGTGCTGGACAACCTCACCGCCGCGATGGAGGGCCGCCCCGTTGTCAACGTGGTCAACGGCGCCGATCCGCTCGTCCGCCGGCGTCCGCCCAGGTCATGACGGTTTCCCCAGTTACGGCAGGGGCGGCGGAGGCGATGAAAAAGGGCAGGATACGATCTACGCCGACGGTGCGCCGCGGGAATGCCAGATAGTTTTCGCGGGCGTAACGTGTCTACTCTGGTCTGCGTTCCCCTCCGGGGATAGCGTGCCAAGAGGCGATCTCTACGATCCATGGGGGTGGTGTCATGCCAGAGCGCACGGCCAGTATGACCGCCCATCAGCAGGCCGTCGAGCAGATCAGGGACTCCTACGCGGCCATTCCCGAGGACGCGGCTCCTCGGCTGGCGAAGGCGACGACGAACCTGTTCCGCTTCCGCGCGCCGGCCAAGACGGCCACGCTGTCCGCCCGCGATCTGGACCAGGTCATCCACGTGGACCCGGTGACCATGACGGCCGAGGTCCAGGGTATGACGACGTACGAGAACCTGGTGGACGCCACGCTGCCGTACGGGCTCATGCCGTACGTCGTGCCGCAGCTCAAGACGATCACACTGGGCGGCGCGGTCACGGGCCTCGGCATCGAGTCGACGAGCTTCAAGGACGGACTGCCGCACGAGTCGGTCGAGGAACTGGAGATCCTCACCGGCGACGGGCGGATCCTGGTGGCCCGGGCCGACAACGAGCACGCGGACCTGTTCCACGCGTTCCCCAACTCCTACGGCACGCTCGGCTACGCCCTGCGGATCCGGATCAAGCTGGCCCGGGTGAAGCCGTACGTCAAGCTGACGCACATCCGCTTCAGCGACGCCGACAAGTGCATGCTCGCCATGCAGGAGATCTGCGAGAGCCGCGAGCACGACGGCGAGCAGGTGGACTTCGTCGACGGCACGTTCTTCGGTCCCGGCGAGCTGTACATCACGGTCGGCTCGTTCTCCGACCGGGCGCCCTACACGTCCGACTACACCGGCATGCGGATCTACTACCAGTCGATCCGCAGCCGCGTCCGCGACTGGCTGACGGTGCGCGACTACCTGTGGCGCTGGGACACCGACTGGTTCTGGTGCTCGCGCGCCTTCGGGGTGCAGCAGCCGCTGGTCCGCTCGCTCCTCCCACGCCGCTACCTGCGGTCGGACGTCTATCGCAAGCTCGTCGGCCTCGACCAGAGGTACGGCGTGACCGCCCGGATCGACCGCTGGCGGAACAACCCGGTGCACGAGTCGGTCATCCAGGACGTCGAGGTGCCGATCGAGCGCGGCGCGGAGTTCCTGGAGGTCTTCCACGACAAGGTCGGCATGACCCCGGTGTGGATGTGCCCGCTCAAGGCGACCGGCCAGTGGGCGCTCTACCCGCTGGAGCCCGGCCGCCTGTACGTGAACTTCGGTTTCTGGGGCATGGTTCCGCTGCCGCGCGGCCAGTACGACGGGTACTACAACCGGCTGATCGAGCGGGCGGTGCATTCGCTCGACGGCCACAAGTCGCTGTACTCCACCTCTTTCTATGAGCGTGAGGAGTTCTGGCGGCTCTACAACGGAGACGCCTACTGGCCGGTCAAACGTTCCTACGACCCGGGCGGCCGGCTGCTGGACCTCTATGACAAGTGCGTCAGGGGCCGGTAGGCGTCGTTACGTCGGGAGAGATGCAATGACTCTTGCGAAGATCTTCGAGAAGATCGTCGGTCCTGACGCGGGCGTCGAGTTCGTCGCCTACGACGGCAGCAAGGCCGGATCCTCGGGGGCGGACCTCCGCATCGAGGTGAAGTCGCCGGTGGCGGTGGCCTACCTCGCGCAGGCGCCGGGAGAGCTCGGCCTCGCCCGCGCGTACATATCCGGGCATATCGACGTGCACGGGGACATGTACACCCTGCTCGACCGGATGTGGTCGCTGACCCTCAACGACCTGCCGCTCAGCGAGAAGGTCGCCGCGATCCGCTCGCTCGGGATCAAGCCGCTGCTGATGCGCGTGCCGCCGCCCCCACAGGAGGCGCGGCAGAGCACGCTGGCGAAGCTGGGCAGCCGGCACGCCAAGCAGCGCGACGCCGAGGTGATCCACCACCACTACGACGTCTCCAACCGCTTCTACGAGTGGGTGCTCGGCCCCTCCATGGCGTACACCTGCGCGGTCTTCCCGCGGCAGGACGCGACGCTGGAGGAGGCGCAGTACACGAAGTTCGACCTGGTCGCCAAGAAGCTCGACCTCAAGCCGGGCATGCGGCTGCTCGACGTCGGCTGCGGCTGGGGCGGCATGGTCATGCACGCGGCCAAGGAGTACGGCGTGAAGGGCCTCGGCGTCACGCTGTCGCGCCAGCAGGCCGAGTGGGCGCAGAAGGCCATCGCGGAGGCCGGGCTGTCGGAGCTCGCCGAGGTCCGTTACATGGACTACCGCGACGTCGCGGAGACCGGTTTCGACCGGGTCAGCTCGATCGGCCTCACCGAGCACATCGGCAAGGACAACCTGCCGTCGTACTTCTCCTTCCTGTACGGCAAGCTCAAGCCGGGCGGGCGCCTGCTCAACCACTGCATCACCCGCCCGACCAGCACCGAGAAGACCCTCAACAAGGGCGGCTTCATCAACCGCTACGTCTTCCCGGACGGCGAGCTGGAGTCGGTGGGCTACCTGATCCGCCAGATGGAGGACACCGGTTTCGAGGTCCGCCACGAGGAGAACCTGCGTGAGCACTACGCGCTGACGCTGCGCGAGTGGTGCAAGAACCTCGACGCCAACTGGGACGACGCGGTCGAGGAGGTCGGCCAGGGCACCGCCAGGGTCTGGCGGCTCTACATGGCCGGCTGCGTCGTCGGGTTCGAGCGCAACAAGGTGCAGCTGCACCAGGTGCTCGGCGTCCGGCTCGACGAGGGACAGTCGCACGTTCCGCTGCGCCCGTCCCTCGACTGGCCGTAAACGGCTCTAGCGCAGCTCGCGCTTGAGGATCTTGCCGGTGGCGGTCATCGGCAGGGACTCGCGGAACTCCACGATCCGCGGGTACTTGTAGGCCGCCATGGTCTCCCGGCACCACGCCACCAGTTCCTCCTCGGTGGTCGTGGCGCCGGGCTTGCGGATGACGTACGCCTTGACCTCCTCGCCGTGGGAGTCGTGGGGCACCCCGACGACCGCGGCGAGCGAGACCGCGGGGTGGGTCATGAGGACCTCCTCGATCTCCCGGGGGTACACGTTGAAGCCGCCCCGGATGATCATGTCCTTGGCCCGGTCGACGATGAAGTAGTAGCCGTCCTCGTCGCGCCGGGCCACGTCGCCGGTGCGGAACCAGCCGTCCTTCATGACCTGCGCCGTCGCCTCGGGCCGGTTGTAGTAGCCCTTCATGATGTTGTGGCCGCGGACGGCGATCTCGCCGATGTCGCCGGCCGTGCTCCAGTCGGCGTCGACCAGCTTCATCTCCACGCCCCAGATCGGCGTGCCGATCGAGCCGGCCTTCGCGGGCCTGCCCGGCTGGTTGAACGAGGCCACGGGGGAGGTCTCCGACAGGCCGTATCCCTCCAGGATGTCCACGCCGAACGTCGCGCTGAAGTCCTTGAGCA
Organism: Microbispora sp. KK1-11; assembly: GCF_006874435.1. Taxonomy (NCBI): domain Bacteria; kingdom Bacillati; phylum Actinomycetota; class Actinomycetes; order Streptosporangiales; family Streptosporangiaceae; genus Microbispora; species Microbispora sp. KK1-11. The sequence goes on from NZ_VIRJ01000012.1 coordinate 104,148, forward strand.
CCTCGACCGGCAGCGCCGAGCCGCCGGAGACCGCCGTGACCAGCGAGGACGGCACCTCGGCCGTCCCGGCGTGCACGGCGGTGAGCATGGCCCAGTACATCGTCGGCACCCCCGCGAACAGCGTGACCTTCTCGCGCTTCATCAGCGTGAGGGCCTCGGCCGGTTCGAAGCGCGGCAGCAGCACGAGCGCGCCGCTGCGCCGGAACCCGGCGTTCATCAGCACCGTCTGGCCGAAGGAGTGGAACAGCGGCAGCGCGACGAGATAGGTGTTCTCCGCCTGCCGGGGGAACATCTCGTCGCTGACGATGGCGTTCATGACCATGTTCTGGTGGGTGAGCTCGGCGCCCTTCGGCTGGCCGGTGGTGCCGCTGGTGTAGAGGATCACCGCCGTGTCGTCGGCGGAGGTCTGCACGGTCTCGAACTCGCCGGACATCCCGTCGAGGGCCGCCCAGAGCGTCTCGCCGAGCTCGGACTCGGTGGCGAACGGCGTGGCCGGCAGCACGAAGAAGTGCTCGGCGCCCTCGGCGTCGGCGAAACCGGCCCGGCCCCGCTCGCCCAACGGCAGCTCCGGCGAGCCCTCGAAGCAGAAGAAGGCCTTGGCGTCGGAGTCGTCCAGATGGTAGGCGATCTCCCTGGCCTGCAGCAGCACGTTCAGCGGGACGACGGTCGCGCCCGCCTTGAGGATCCCGTAGTAGACGAACGGGAAGTACGGCAGGTTGGGGCAGGCCAGCGCCACCTTGTCGCCCCTGCCGATGCCGCGCGAGACCAGCAGGTTGGCGACCTGGTTGGCGACGGTGTTCACGAGCGAGTACGGCAGGCGCATGTCGCCGAAGACGACCGCGGTGGCGTCGGGCTTCTCCCGTGCGCTGTCTTCCAGCACGACGGCCAGGTTGAGCATCTGCCGCTCCCTCTTCTGTCGGACCCTCGGTCCATACCAACCGGTAGGTACCTCAGCGTAACGGCTCGGGGAGTGGATTTTGAGGGTCCGGTTACAAGGGCGTTCCCGACCCTTGACGATGCTGTGCCCTCGCACAAGAGTGGGCGGCATGGACACGGCAGTCGACCTGTCCCACATGCCGTTCTGGGGGCTGCCCCAGGCCGAGCGGCACGAGGCGTTCCGCCGCCTGCGCGCGCTCGACCGGCCCGTCTTCTTCCGCGAGAACAAGATCCCCTTCATCGGTCACGGCCCCGGCTACTACGCGCTCGTACGGCACGCCGACGTGACCGAGGCGAGCCGCGACCCGGCCGTCTTCAGCAGCGAGCCGACGGCCAACAGCATCCCCGACATGCCGCGCTGGCTGGCCGTCTACTTCGGCTCAATGATCAACATGGACGATCCCCGGCACGCCCGGCTGCGGCGGATCGTCTCGCGGGCGTTCACCCCGCGCATCCTGGCCAAGATGGAGGAGGACCTGGGCCGGGCCGCCCGGGAGATCGTCGGCGGGGCCGTGCGGGAGGGGCCGGGCGACTTCGTCACCCAGATCGCGGCCCGACTACCCGTACGGGTGATCTGCGACATGATGGGCATCCCGGCCGAACACCACGACCGGGTGCTGCGCCGTACGAACACGATCCTGGCCAACGCCGACTCCGAATATTCGGGCGTCGCCGTCGACCCGTCCCGGCCGGACGCATCCTTCGGCCGCTGGACCACGGCCCGCGGCCTGGCCGCGCTGCTGCGGGCCGGGCACGACCTGAACGCGCTGGCCCGTCGCCTGGCAGGGGAGCGCCGCCGGCGGCCCACCGACGACCTGACCAGCACGCTCGTGAACGGCGAGGAACGCCTGACCGCCCAGGAACTCGGCTCGTTCTTCATCCTGCTGGTCGTCGCGGGCAGCGAGACGACCCGCAACGCCATCGCCCACGGGCTCAAACTGCTCACCGACCACCCCGATCAGCGCGCGCTGCTGCTTGAGGACTTCGACCGGCGCGTCGCCGGCGCCGTGGAGGAGATCGTCCGCTACTCCAGCCCCGTCATCCAGTTCCGGCGCACCGTGACACGGGACCACGCGATGAACGGCCACGACTACCGCGCGGGTGACAAGGTCCTGCTGTTCTACAACTCGGCGAACCGGGACGAGGCGGTCTTCCGCGATCCCGATGTCTTCGACATCACCCGCAGTCCCAACCCCCACGTCGGCTTCGGCGGCCACGGCCCCCACTACTGCCTTGGCGCCCACCTCGCCCGCCGCGAGATCACCGTGATGTTCCGGGAACTGTTCGACCGCATGCCCGCCGTCCGCTCCGTGGGCGAGCCGTCCTACCTGCTGTCCAACTTCGTCAACGGCGTCAAGCACATGAGCTACCGCTTCTGAAGCACTGACGTCAGTGGGCGTACTCGTCGCGGCGCCGCAGCATGGCCGCCAGCATCAGCGGGAACATCGCGACGTGGGCCGCGACCATCAGGCCCATGCCGTCGATCAGGCCCAGCCACAGGAGCGGGAACAACGGCACGACCGGGGCGAACATCGCGCCGCACATCTCCAGGATCGGGGCCCACGCGTGGCCGCGCACGCGCATCCAGACGGCCATGCCGGCCGACATGTCGAACGCCATCAGCAGATAGGCGAGCTCGGGATCGCGGGCGTACGCGGGCTCGATCCCCACCGCGGACCACAGCAGGCCGAGCGCGAACATCCCCGCGAACATCGCGACCACCATCTCGAGGTAGTGCATGGCGAAACGGCCCCATCGCCGCGTGGCGGGGCGGTGACCGGTGGGCCTTCCAGGCGTGGTGTGAGTCATGGCCCAACTGTCCGGGCGGCCCCCGGACGCGCCAAGGAGGGAGACGGGGACGGGTCCGAAATCTTGGGCTCTCCGTCCGTCCGGCCTAGAGTCGTGGTCATGACCCAACGGCGCATGGTCGTGGTCGGGTATCACGCGGCGGAGCTCGTGGACATCGCGTGCGTGACGTCGACCCTGATCATGGCGAACGCTCATGGCGCGTCCCCGTGCTACGACGTGTGCCTGGCCACCCCGTCGGGCCTGCCCGTCACCTGCGGCAGCGGGTTGACGCTCCAGGGGCAGCAGGCGCTCGAACGCGTCACGGGGCCGCTGGACACGCTTGTCGTCTCCGGGGGAATCGGGCACGAGGAGGCGGCGGCCAACCGGGTCATCGTCGGCCACATCCGGCGGCTGGCGCGGGAGAGCCGCCGCGTCGCGTCGGTGTGCACGGGCGCGGCGGTGCTGGCCGCCGCCGGCCTGCTCGACGGGCGGCGCGCCACCACGCACTGGCAGTTCGCGCACACGCTCGCCGCCCGCCACCCGGAGATCTCCGTCGACGCCCGCCCGATCTTCATCCGCGACGGCAACGTCACCACCGCCGCCGGTGTCACCAGCGCGCTGGACGTCACGCTCGCGTTCATCGAGGAGGACCACGGCCCCGCCCTCGCCAGACAGGTGGCCCGCAACCTGGTGACGTACCTGCAACGACCCGGCAACCAGGCGCAGATGAGCATGTTCACCGAGGGCCCGCCGCCCGGCGACGGCCTGGTCAAGCGCGTCGTCGACCATGTCACCGGGCATCCGGACGCCGACCTGTCCACCGCCGCCCTGGCGGCCGGCGCGGGCGTGAGCGAGCGCCACCTGACCCGGCTGTTCCTCAAGCACACGGGACAGACCCCGGGCCGGTTCGTGCGCCGGGCCCGCACAGAGGCCGCAGCCCACCTGCTCGCCTCCACGTCGCTGCCGATGGCCGCCATCGCGGCCCGCTGCGGCTTCGGGACGGCCGAGGCCCTCCGCCAGGCGTTCGTCGACCTGTACGGCATCCCGCCCTCGCGCTACCGCCTGACCCAGGCGACCGCGTTGCCGTCCTCCTTCGGCGACGACAGGTGACGATTCTGTCGGGGCCGCCTGCGATGGTGGCGGCGTGGTCTACTTCGTCTACCGCAGCGTCTACGAGGGGCCGTCCGGCCGGCTCGTCCGGCACTTCCCCGATGCCACGGTGCTCGACTGGTTCCGCAGGGTGTGGGATGACGCCGCGTCGCAGGACGCGTACACGTGGGTGGAGCGCGAACTCGGCGCGGACGTCTACGGTCTGCACACCATCTTCGAGACCGGTCTGCCGGCCCCCCGCACCCATGCCGAGTTGCGCCGGATGCTCAAGGAGCACCTGTACGTCGAACGGACGCTGCGGGTCGACCGGCACAGCGTGCGAGTGCTCACCGATGACGACGAGGTCGAGCTGGCGTACTTCTTCGTGGACGACCACGTGGTGGCATCCGAGCCGGATCGGTGGGCCTATCTCCTGAACGCGGATTGGGAACTGCCCCTGAGCGCGCATCCCGCCCGGGAAGGGTTCACGCCTCCGGTCCCGGTCGACGTCCTCACTCCCGCGCCGCCCGGCGGGGAGGGCGTGACGTACGCCGTGCTGATCACATTTCACGCCACCTGCAACAGCGTGGGAGGTTCATGGCCGGGTGCGTTCCCGGGCGTACGGCTGCCTGGGCTCGCGGCGGCCCTGCGCGAGGCGGACCCTGGTGCCCTGTCCTACGAGTTGTGTGCCCTGCGTGCCCTGGTCGCCCCCGGCGACGAGGAGATCGCGCCCGCACTGGAGCGCTGCAACCGCTGGGGGCCTCTGGAGGAGTGGGTGCCCGAGATCAGTGCTCCACACCCCCGGGCGCACGAGCACGCGCTGCCTCTGCTGGAGGACCGCGTCCCGGTGGACGGACGCGACCCGGGTCGCACGCTCATCCGGTGCGGCGGCCACCTGGCCCAGATGGCGATCCACATGGACGGACATTTCGGGCACCGGCAGTGGTTCCTCTTCGACGACGTCTGGGCCGCCGCGCACCCCGACCTGGCCGCCTCACTGACGCGGTTCGGTGCGCACTGGGATCCGCGCTGCCGGCGCGAGCACGCCCGCTTGACCCACTGTGGCTGAACCGGCCGATGTGGCAGACTGGAAACCGAATGTGATTCTAGTCACTCGGAAGGGCCGGCCCCCACCATGACGACACAGCCGACGGAGCCCGCGGAGCGCGCGCCCATCACCTCGGCGGCGGACATCGACCTGAACGACTGGGACTTCTGGGGTCGCCCGGACGAGGAGCGGGAGCACGCGTTCCGGCTGCTGCGCGACCTGGACAAGCCGGCCTTCTTCCCGGAACCCGAGTTCAGTCTGGGCGGCGTCACCGGGCCGGGCTACCACGCGCTCGTCAGGCACGCCGACATCCTCGAGGCGAGCCGCAATCCCGAGGTCTTCTGCTCGGGCGACGGCGGGGCCACCAACATCCCGGACCTGCCGGCGGAGTTCGCCGAATACTTCGGCTCGATGATCAACATGGACGACCCGCGGCACGCGCGCCTGCGGCGGATCGTCTCGCGCGCCTTCACCCCGAGGATGATCAAGCAGTTCGAGTCCGACGTGGACGCCGCGGCCTCGCGCATCGTGGACGAGCTGCTGGAGACCGGCCCCGGCTGCGACTTCGTCACCGAGGTGGCCGCGAGGCTGCCCTTGAAGATCATCTGCGACATGATGGGCATCCCGGAAAAGGACTACCAGTTCGTCTTCGACCGCTCGAACATCGTCCTCGGCGCCACCGACCCCGAGTACGTGAGCGAGCGTGAGGACATCGCCCACGCGCTGCTCACCGCGGGGATGGAGCTGCAGCAGCTCGTCCAGGACCTGGCCGCGCTGCGGATGGAGACGCCCACGGACGACCTCACCTCGTCCCTGGTCAACGCCAACATCGACGGGGAGCGGCTGACGGCCCAGGAGCTCGGTTCGTTCTTCATCCTGCTCGTCGTGGCCGGCAACGAGACCACCCGCAACGCCATCTCGCACGGCATGCGCCTGCTCACGGTCAACCCGGAGCAGCGGGCGCTGTGGCTGGAGGACTTCGAGGGCCGGGCGCCGCGCGCGATCGAGGAGATCGTCCGGCTGGCCGCGCCGGTCAACTACATGCGCCGCAAGGTCACCCGCGACCACGAGATGAACGGCAACCTCTACCGCGAGGGCGAGAAGGTCCTGCTGTACTACTGGGCGGCCAACCGCGACGAGCGGGTGTTCGACGACCCGCTGCGCTTCGACATCCGGCGCGACCTCAACCCGCACGTCGGCTTCGGCGGCCCGGGTCCCCACTTCTGCCTCGGCGCCCACCTGGCCCGCCGCGAGATCACCGCGATGTTCCGCGAGCTGCTGCGGCGGGTCCCCCAGATCGAGGCGGGTGAGCCGGAGCGTCTGCTGTCCAGCTTCATCAACGGCATCAAGCACATGACCTGCGAGTTCTGAACCGGTCAGATCATCGGCAACGAGGCTTGAGGTAGGCGGGGTCGACCCAGCCGTTCCTTCCGTCCGTCGTGGACACGTGGCGGTAGCGGCCGGTGGCGTCGCCCCCGCCCGCGTCGGTCACGACGAGACCATGCGGGAGCCGCACGAGCGGCTCCCTGTAGCGGTCGCGCAGCCACAAGTCCCGCGCGGCCACCTCGAACCGGCCGCTGCCGACGCCGACGCCGACGCCGACGCCGACGCCGACGGCGGCGGCCCGCGGCACCCGCAGGCCGGCGGGGTGCCGATGTCCTCTCTCGCCATCGGGCGCCAGGGCTCCCGCGGTCTCCACGGTGTCGCCCGATGCGGACTCGGCCTCGCCGCCCATCGGCTGCGCGCCGCCGGGGCGCCGCTGACGCTCGCACTGGCGGCGGTGCTCTGCCTGCCCGCCGCGGCAAACGCCGCCGCGGGTGCCAGGAGCGACGCGCAGGCTGTCGCCCGTACGGCGACGGCGGCGCGAACGAAGCTGTTCGTCCGCTACGCCGCCGGCAGCACCTGCACGGTCTATCTCAACTACCCCAAGCCCGGGGTCGTCGCGAACACGACCTCCACCATCCCCGCCGGGCGCCACCTCATCTGGCGGTACAACGTCGACGGCGACTGGGCTCTCGTCTCGGATCCCGGACGCGCACACGACGCCTTCCCCTGGTGGGGCTTCACCCGGCGCGACTGCATCGGCCGATCGGTTCCCCAGCAGGACTATCCGGCGGGCCAACCGGTGCCGGACAGGATCCAGGAGGGCCGGGGCAACGTCTCGCCCTCAGGATGGCGCCCCGTCGGCTTCACCCTGCCCCCGGCACGAATCGTCGAGCAGCGCAGGCTTGTGACTCGGAACGCCACCCTGCGCGACGAGGCCAACTTCGTCATCGGCAACGTCCTGCCGGGGTGGCACGTCCACGTCAGCGACAAGCGCCGGTCGCAGGGGCACTGGGTCTACGTGTTCGTGCCCAACGCCCAGCGGTGGGGATACATGGAAGCGACGGCCCTGTAGGGGCTTCGAACGGATCCGCCGCGCCGGTGCGCAGGCCCGCCCGCGCACCGGCGTCGAATCCCCGGTTCCATGGTCAGGCGAGGGGCTTGATCGACCGGAAGACCGTGTTGATGTCGGGGAGCAGGTCGTCCTTGAGCTGGGGCACGGCCATGTAGACGATCGTGGGAAGGTCGGCGCCGGTGTTCACGGCCGCGACCACGACCGTGGTGGTCGCGCCGTCGGCGGTCACCTTGTAGGCGGCCGCCAGCCCGGTGAGGTTGTTGCGCGCCAGGCGCTGCTGGGCGACCTTGGCGACCTTGTTGTCCTTGGGGAACTGGGTCTGCCGTGCCCGGTACATCACCGCGTTGACCACCGGGCCCAGATTGTCGGGTGTGGTGTACTTCGCGGCCAGCGACTGCGACAGGGGGCCCGACATCACCACGGCGAACTCGCGCTTGCCCTTGGTCGTCATGCCGGCCGGCACGTACTGCCTGCTGGTGAAGCCGTACGTCGCCTTGGTCTGAGCCGGGTCGGCGTCCGCCTGCCAGGGGCCGCCGAGCTTGGGCAGCGTGATGCGGCCCGCGGTGTCGGTGAGCACGCCGTTCACGGGGGAGGCCGTGCCCTTGTAGACGGGCAGCCGCGACGAAATCTGTGCCTGCGGCTTGGTCGTAACGCCGGTCTTGACGGGGGAGGGCTTCGCGGACGTCGCCGCCTCGGCCGCGTCGCCGGAGCTGAGCGGCCCGGCGGCGAACGCCCACACGAGCACCCCGACGAGCGCGGCGACGACCGAGGCCACCAGCGCGTACAGCCAGACCGGCCGGCCGGGCTCGTCCTCCTCGTACTCGTCGATGGCCTGGTAGTTCTCCCCGAACACCGTGTTCCACAGCTCCTGCTGCCGGTGCGCGGGAGGCGTCTTGGGCCCGCTGATCTGTCCCGCCGTCACGAACGGCCGGTACGGGTCCTCCGGCTGGGGAGGGGGCGGCGGCGCGGTGGAGGCGGGCGGGGCGGACTCGGCGTACGAGCGGACCGAAGGGGTGAAGGGCGCGGCGGGCCGCGGGTGGTCCGGGCCGCCCGGGAACGGGCCCCCGTGCGGGCCGGCCTGCCCCTGCCCCTGCCCCTGGCCCTGCCCTTGGCTCTGGCCTTGCCCTTGGCTCTGCCCCTGGTGTCGGCTCTGGTCCTGACCAGGGCCCGCGGGTCCCGGCATGCCGTACGCCGGTGCGGGGCCGCCGAAGCCCTGTGCGCCGTTGGAGCCGTCTGAGCCGTTGAAGCGTTCTGGGGCGTCGAAGGCGGAGAAGGGCCGGCTCGGAGCCGTGCCGGGAAGCGGACCTGCCATGGTCGCGGCCGCGTCCGCGGACTGCTGCGGCGCCCCCTCGACGAAGGACCGGACGGTCGGGGTGAAGGACGAGGGCGGAGGCATCTCGGGCCAGGCCGGCGGGATCTCCGGCCACGCCGGCTCCCGCTGGTGTTCGCTGCGGTCCGTGGGCACGGTACCTCCCGAGATCATGCCCGAATTAGGGGTGCCTGGCATGATCTCATGCGCGCCGGGGGCTGCCGCAGCGAAACCGCGGAATGCCTCGCGGAACTGCTCACCTGTGGGGTCGGTGGGCGGGTCCTGCATCGGCAAATCCGCGGGCGGGAATGAGTTGGCCACGGCAGCACAGTAGGGGAATGGACATAAGAGCCCACAACGGATCTGTCACCATCGGATATCACGCTTTGACACGCGAGGTCAGCCCGCAAGATCGATCCGCGTCCCGGTTGCGGTCTGCGCTACGCTTGACACGCGTGCCGCCACCCTGCTGAGCGGGCAGCCGTCTCGGAGCGTGAGAGCGCGGAGACCGTGTGCCTCGGACCGCGACGCGGGGACCCTGCCCCCGGCGGGCGCCTTCATCTGTGTGATTCCAGCCGCCAGGCGAGGAGTGGAAGTGGACGAGCCGGTGTACGACCCGCAGGCGCTGCAGGCCAAGTGGCTGCCGCGGTGGGAGGAGCTGAACCCCTTCGCGGCGGTCGAGGACCTCGCGGACACCAGGCCGCGCAAGTACATGCTCGACATGTTCCCCTACCCCTCCGGCGACCTCCACATGGGGCACGGCGAGGTCTTCGCGATCGGCGACGTCGTCGCGCGCTACTGGTTCCAGAAGGGCTACAACGTCCTGCACCCGATCGGGTGGGACTCCTTCGGCCTGCCTGCGGAGAACGCGGCCATCAAGCGCAACGCCCACCCCGCCGAGTGGACGTACAAGAACATCGAGACCCAGGCGAACTCGTTCAAGCGGTACGCCATCTCCTTCGACTGGTCGCGGCGCCTGCACACCAGCGACGCGGAGTACTTCCACTGGAACCAGTGGCTGTTCACCCGCTTCTACGAGCGGGGCCTGGCCTACCGCAAGGGCGGCCTGGTCAACTGGTGCCCGCAGGACCAGACCGTGCTCGCCAACGAGCAGGTCGTGGCGGGCAAGTGCGAGCGCTGCGGCGCCGACGTCGTCCGCCGCGAGCTGACGCAGTGGTACTTCAAGATCACTGACTACGCCGACCGGCTGCTCGACGACATGGAGCAGCTGGAGGGCGGCTGGCCGGATCGCGTGCTGACCATGCAGCGCAACTGGATCGGCCGCTCCACTGGAGCCGACGTCCAGTTCCGCATCGAGGGCCGGGACGAGCCCGTCACCGTCTACACCACGCGCCCCGACACGCTGTACGGCGCGACGTTCTTCGTCGTGGCCGCCGACGCCCCGCTGGCGGAGGAGATCGTCGCCCCCGACCAGCGTGAGGCGCTGGCCGCCTACCGCGCCGAGGTCGCCAAGCTCTCCGACATCGAGCGGCTGTCCACGGAGAAGGAGAAGACCGGCGTCTTCCTGGGCACATACGCGATCAACCCGGTCAACGGGGAGCGCATCCCGGTCTGGGCGGCCGACTACGTGCTGTCCGACTACGGCCACGGCGCGATCATGGCGGTGCCCGCGCACGACCAGCGTGACCTCGACTTCGCGCGGAAGTTCGGCCTGCCGGTGCAGGTCGTCGTGCACACCGGCCTGGCCGACCCCGGCGAGACCGGCGTCGCCACCCCGGGCGAGGGCACCCTGGTCAACTCGGGCCCGCTGGACGGGCTGACGAAGGCCGAGGCGATCCAGAAGATCATCGAGGTCCTGGAGGAGCGCGGCACCGGCAAGGCCGCGGTGAACTACCGGCTGCGCGACTGGCTGCTGTCGCGGCAGCGGTTCTGGGGCACGCCGATCCCGATCATCCACTGCCTGGACTGCGGCGAGGTTCCGGTCCCCGACGACCAGCTCCCGGTCACGCTGCCCGACCTGCGCGGCGCCGACCTCCAGCCGAAGGGCGTCTCGCCGCTGGCGAGCGCCGCCGACTGGGTCAACGTCTCCTGCCCCAAGTGCGGCGGACCCGCCCAGCGGGACACCGACACGATGGACACGTTCGTCGACTCGTCGTGGTACTTCCTGCGTTACTGCGACCCGCACTTCGAGGACGGGCCGTTCGACGTCGAGAAGGTCCGTAAGTGGGGGCCGATCGACCAGTACGTCGGCGGCGTGGAGCACGCGGTGCTCCACCTGCTCTACTCCCGGTTCTTCACCAAGGTCCTGCACGACATGGGCATGGTCGGCTTCACCGAGCCGTTCCTGCGCCTGCTCAACCAGGGCCAGGTGATCAACCAGGGCAAGGCGATGTCGAAGACGCTGGGCAACGGCGTGGACCTCGGCCAGCAGATCGACGCGTACGGCGTGGACGCCGTGCGGCTGACCATGGTCTTCGCCGGGCCGCCGGAGGACGACATCGACTGGGCCGACGTCTCGCCGGCCGCGTCGCAGAAGTTCCTCGCCCGCGCGTTCCGCGTGATGGCCGAGGCCGGCGCCGCGTCCGCCCCGGGGAAGGACTTCTCCGGCGGCGACGTCGAGCTGCGCAAGGTCACCCACCGGACCATCGACGAGGTGACCAAGCTCGTCGAGAGCTACCGGTTCAACGTCGCGGTGGCCCGCATGATGGAGCTGACCACGGCCGCCCGCCGGGCGATCGACACCGGGCCGGGCGCGGCCGACCCGGCCGTCCGCGAGGCCGCGGAGACCCTGGCGATCATGCTGTCGCTGGTCGCGCCGTACGTCGCGGAGGAGGGCTGGGAGCGGCTCGGGCACGCGCCGTCGGTCGCCCAGGCCGGCTGGCCCGAGGCGGACCCGGCGCTCCTGGTCCAGGAGTCGGTCACGGCCGTGGTCCAGGTGGCGGGCAAGGTCCGCGACCGGCTGGAGGTCTCCCCGGACATCTCCGAGGCGGACCTGCAGGCCCTGGCCCTGGCGTCGGACAAGGTCCGGCCCTACCTGGACGGCGAGCCGCGCAAGGTGATCGTGCGGGCGCCGAAGCTCGTCAACATCGTCCCGTAGCGGGTGACCCCGGCTCCGCCGTACCGTGCACGAACCTGTCCGGTACGGCGGAGCCGCCGCCATCCGGCATAGGGTGCGGGTGTGGCGAATGGTGCATACCTGAGATTCCCCCACCTGAACGGTGACCTCCTCGCCTTCGTGGCGGATGACGACGTCTGGCTGGCGCCCACGAGCGGCGGCAGGGCGTGGCGGTTCACGGCCGACCGGGTGCCGGTCTCCCACCCCCGGTTCTCCCCCGACGGCACGCGCATCGCGTGGACGAGCACCCGCGAGGGCGATCCCGAGGTGTTCGCCGCCGATCTGGACGGCGCGGAGGGCGAGCGGCTCACGCACTGGGGCAACGGCATGACGGGCGTGCGCGGCTGGACCGAGGACGGGAACGTGCTTGCCGTCACCGCCGCGGGCCAGGGCTCACGATCCCGGCAGTGGGCCTACGCGGTTCCGCTGGACGGCGGCCCGGCGACGGCTCTGCCGTACGGCAGGGTCAGCGAGGCCGCGGTCAGCGACTCCAGGGTGGCATGCGTCTCGGCGATATGGCGCGAGCCGTCGCAGTGGAAGCGATACCGGGGCGGCACCGCGGCCAAGATCTGGGTGGACGCCACGGGCGACGGCGAGTTCACCCGCCTGTTCGCCGACAACCCCGCGCAGCACTGGTCGGTCATGTGGGTGGGGGAGCGCCTGGCCTTCCTCGCCGACACCGACGGCGACGGCAACCTCTACTCCTGCCTGCCCGACGGCTCTGACCTGCGGCAGCACACAACGCACCGCGGCTTCTACGCGCGGCATGCCGCATCGGACGGCTCCCGCGTCGTCTACAGCCTCGCCGGCGACCTGTGGCTGCTGGAGAGCCTGGACGCCGAGCCGTACAAGCTGGACATCACCCTGAGCGGGCCGCGCCCGGCCAGGGCCAAGCACCCGGCGCCGACCGACGTCGGCGACTTCGCGCCGGACCGCATCGGACGGGCCAGCGTGGTCGAGATCCGCGGCACCGCCCACTGGCTGCCCCACCGCGACGGCCCCGCCGGCGCGCTGCGCGCCGAGCCCGGCGTCCGGGTGCGGCTGCCGCGGCCTCTCGACGACGCCGGCCGGGCGGTCTGGGTGTCGGACGCCTCCGGCGAGGACGGGTTGGAGATCGGCACGCCCGGCGGCGAGATCCGCACGCTGGCCGCCGGGCGGCTCGGCCGGGTGCTCGACCTGGCCGCCGCGCCGGACGGCAGACACGTCGCGGTCGCCACCCACGACGGGCGGTTGCTGGTGGTCGACCTCGACTCCGGGGACGTCCGCGAGATGGACCGCACCACCCACGGCGACGTGCAGCACCTGACGTTCTCGCCGGACTCGGCCTGGCTCGCGTGGGCGCATGCCTATCAGCCCTGGCGCTGGCACCTCAAGCTGGCCCGCGTCGACGGCAGCACCGCGATCGAGGTCACCCCGCCGCGCTTCAACGACTACAGCCCGTCCTTCACCATGGACGGCAAATACCTGGCCTTCCTTTCGGATCGCACGTTCAACCCGGTCTACGACAGTCACGTCTTCGACCTGTCCTTCCCGACCAGTTGCCGGCCCTACCTGGTGCCGCTCAAGGCCACGACACCCTCGCCGTTCGATCCCTCACTGGCGGGCCGCGGCTTCGGCGGGGAGGACGACACCGGCCCGGATGCCAAGAACGAGGCCAAGAACGACGGCAAGAACGACGGCAGGTCCGACCCGCCGCGTGCGACCGAGGTGGATGCCGACGGGCTGGCGGCGCGGATCGTGCCCGTGCCGGTGCCCGCGGGCACCTACTCCAACCTGCGTGCCGCCAAGGGCTGCCTGCTGTGGCTGCGCCATCCGCTCACCGGTGAGATCGGCGACGGCACCGAGCCCGGCGAGCCGGTCCTCGAACGCTACGACCTGGTCAAGCGCAAGGTCGGCGAGCTGGGCAGGGACTTCGGGGCCTTCGAGGTCAGCGGTGACGGCACGCGCCTGGTGACCGGCGGCGGCAACGGCCTGCAGACCCGCGCCACCGGAGAGGACGACGAGGTCGTCACCATCGACCTGGACCGTGTGGCCGTGACCGTCGACCCGGTCGCCGAGTGGCGGCATGCCTACAACGAGGCCGGGCGGCTCATGCGCGACCACTTCTGGCGGGCGGACATGAACGGCGTGGACTGGCCGGCCACGCTCGACCGCTACGCCCTCCTCGTGGAGCGGATCGGCGCCTACTCCGAGCTGATCGACCTGCTCTGGGAGGTGCAGGGCGAGCTGGCCACCTCCCACGCGTACGCGCGGCCGCGCGGTGTCGGCCGCGATCCCCGGCGCCGCCAGGGCCTGCTCGGCGCCGACCTCGCCCGGGACGAGAACGGGGTGTGGCGGATCAGCCGCATCCTGCCCGGGGAGTCCTCCGACCACGAGGCCCGCTCGCCGCTGCTCGCGCCCGGCGTCGCCGTCCGGGAGGGCGACGCGATCGTCGCCGTGAGCGGGCGCCCGGTCGATCCGGTCCGCGGGCCGCTGGCACTGCTGTCCGGTGCGGCGGGGCGGCCGGTGGAGCTGACCGTCCAGCCCGGTTCCGGCGGCGAGACCCGCCGGGTCGTCGTCACGCCCGTCGCGGACGAGACGCGGCTGCGCTACCACGACTGGGTGGTGGGACGGCGGGCGTTCGTGCGGGAGGCGTCGGGCTCGAGGCTCGGCTACCTGCACGTGCCGGACATGATGTCCACCGGGTGGGCGCAGTTCCACCGGGACCTGAGTGCCGAGATGGGCTTCGACGGGCTCATCGTGGACATCCGCGACAACGGCGGCGGGCACGTCTCCGAGCTGGTGCTGGAGAAGCTGCAGCGGCGGGTGACCGGGTGGTCGCTGGCCCGGGGGTATGAGCCGGCCCGATACCCGGAGGACTCGCCTCGCGGGCCGATCGTGGCGGTCACCGACGAGTTCGCGGGGTCGGACGGGGACATCGTCAGTGCCGGGATCAAGAACCGCGGCATCGGACCGCTCGTGGGCACGCGGACCTGGGGTGGCGTGATCGGCATCGACTCGCGCTACTCGCTCGTGGACGGGACCGTCGTCACGCAGCCGCGCTACTCGTTCTGGCTCGAAGGCGAGGGGTGGGGCGTCGAGAACCACGGCGTCGACCCGGACGTCGAGGTCGTCGTGACGCCGCAGGACCTGGTCGCCGGGCGGGATCCGCAGCTGGCACGGGCGGTGGAGCTGGCCCTGGCGGCGCTCCAGGAGAGGCGACCGGCCACCCCGCCGGAGTTGCCGCCGCTGCCGTGATCCTGGATCGAGGCTCGTCGACATCGTGCCGTGACGGGACGTTGACGATCGACTGGCCTTCCGGACAAAATTACGCCCGAGCCACAAACTAGTCATATCGATGTAGGCGTGCGGTCAGGGCATGCCGCGACCACCACCGCTCCGGCGGTGGTCTGGGGTGCGCGCCTGACCGTATGGCTCGCCGTCGGCGTGCGCCCCCGTGGGAGGCACGTCTTGTACAGACGAATTCTCGGCGGGCTGGCGACAGCCGCCGCGATGGCGGCGACCGTTCTCGTCGTCACCGGGTCGCCGGCCAACGCCGCCGGCACGGGCACCGGCTACCTGCACACCAGCGGGAACAAGATCGTCGACAGCACCGGCGCCACGGTCCGGCTGACCGGCATCAACTGGTTCGGCATGGAGACCGACAACAAGACCTTCCACGGGTTGTGGGCGAACAACCCGTGGAAGAGCCAGCTCGACCTCATGGCGAGCCTGGGCTACAACACCATCCGGGTGCCGTTCTCCGACGACGCCCTGAAGCCGGGCGCGCAGGCGACGAGCGTCAACACCTACTCCAACCCCGACCTGATCGGCCTGTCCCCGCTGCAGATCCTCGACAGGGTCGTGGACTACGCGGGCCAGAAGGGCATGCGGATCATCCTCGACCGCCACCGGCCGACCAGCGCGGGCCAGACGGCGTTGTGGTACACCTCGGGCGTCCCCGAGTCCACCTGGATCAGCGACTGGAAGTCGCTGGCCCAGCACTACGCCGGCAACACCACCGTCATCGGGGCCGACCTGCACAACGAGCCGCACGCCGACGGCACCGACCCGAACGCGACCGGCTCCTGCTGGGGCTGCGGCGACGAGTCGCGCGACTGGCGCCTGGCGGCCGAGCGCGCGGGCAACGCCATTCTGTCCGTCCAGCCCAACTGGCTGATCTTCGTGGAGGGCGTGAGCTGCCCGAGCGGCGGCCTGTCCAACACCTGGGACAACGACCCCAGCAACGACGAGGACTGCGGCTGGTGGGGCGGCAACCTCACCAAGGCGGGGCAGTACCCGGTGCGGCTCAACGTGGCCAACCGGCTCGTCTACTCGCCGCACGAGTACGCCACGTCGGTCTACCACCAGGCGTGGTTCGACGACCCGTCGTACCCGGCGAACATGCCGGCCATCTGGGACAAGTACTTCGGCTATCTGTACAAGCAGAACATCGCGCCGATCATGGTGGGCGAGTTCGGCACGACGCTCGCCAGCAACATCGACAAGATCTGGCTCCAGGAGCTCATGAAGTACATGGGCAGCGGGGTGAACGGCATGTCGTTCACCTACTGGTCGTGGAACCCCAACTCGGGTGACACGGGCGGCATCCTGAAGGACGACTGGGCGACGGTCGACCAGGCCAAGCAGAGCATCATCTCGCCCTACCTGATCCCGCCGACCGGCGGCAACCCGACGCCGCCGGTGTCGCCCTCGGCCTCGCCGAGGGTGTCCCCGTCGGTCTCGCCGTCGGCGTCTCCCTCCGCGTCTCCATCCGCGTCTCCCTCCGTGTCGCCGTCCGCGTCTCCTTCGTCGCCGGGCGGGAAGACCTGCACCGCCACGTACAAGGTCGCCAACCAGTACCCCGGCGGCTTCCAGGGTGAGGTCACGGTCAAGGCGGGTTCCTCGGCCATCTCGGGCTGGACCGTGAAGTGGGCCTTCCCGAACGGCCAGAGCATCAGCCAGCTCTGGAGCGGCGCGCTCAGCGCGAGCGGCGCCAACGTCACGGTGACGAACCTGTCCTACAACGGCGCGCTCGGGGCCGGGGTCTCGACCACCTTCGGCTTCAACGGCAGCTGGTCGGGCACCAACGGCGTTCCCTCGCCGGTGAGCTGCACCGCCTCCTGACGGCGGACCGAACACGGCACAGCACAAGCCCGGCGCTCTCGTGAGCGCCGGGCTTGTCCCTGTGCGGCGTCCGGAACCGGTGAGCCGCTGCTACAGCTTGCGCAGGACGGCCGTCACCTTGCCGAGCACGGTGGCCTCGTCACCGGGGATCGGCTCGTAGTTGGGGTTGTGCGGCACCAGCCACACGTGCCCGTCCTTGCGCTTGAACGTCTTCACGGTGGCCTCGCCGTCGATCATGGCGGCCACGATGTCGCCGTTGTCGGCGACCGGCTGCTGCCGCACCACGACCCAGTCGCCGTCGGCGATGGCGGCCTCGATCATCGAGTCGCCCGAGACCTGGAGCAGGAACAGCGTGCCCTCGCCCACGAGCTGCTTGGGCAGCGCGAACACGTCCTCGATGCTCTGCTCGGCGAGGATGGGACCACCGGCCGCGATGCGGCCGACCAGCGGCACGTAGGCCGCGGTGGGCCGGTTGAATCCGGACTCCTCCTCGGAGGTGGCGTCCGGGTCCACCCACAGCACCGGCTCGCCCGGCAGCCGGACCTCCAGGGCCCGGGGGCGATGGGGATCACGCCGGAGGTAACCCTTACGCTGGAGCGCCGTGAGCTGGTGCGACACGCTGGAGGTGCTGGTCAGCTGGACCGCTTCCCCGATCTCCCGCATGGACGGCGGATAGCCGCGCTGCTGGACCGAGTCGCGGATCACCTCGAGGATCTTCCGCTGCCTGGGGGTGAGGCCAAGCGAGTCGCGCCTGCGAACCGCGAGGTCGCTGACGCCATCCGCTTGCTCACTTCGGTCACTCACGATGCCACCTCTCAATCCGTGTTCCTCATGTCGCACAGAGCGACCGTACCGCGATTCAAGATCACCGTCAAACAATTGTTCGATATCCAGCGAAATCGCCGATCTCGCCGTCCACATCATCGTACGGGAGTTCGATCGATCCCGTGTTCGATTTACCCGATCTTCTCTGGTCGCAGTACGCCCAGGTCAGAAGCCGTACGGAAATCGGCGGGGAAAGGCGCGTAAAGGGCGTATTCCACGGCGGGCGGGGCAGTTGATGCGGCCGTGACTGGAGGTGCGACACGCGCGCCGAACAGGCACTTCCCCGCCCAACGCCGGTTCGACTTGCGTTCAAGGTCGGGCGCTCCTACGGTTGGACCACAACATCTAGTAGTCACAGCGGTGTAAGTTCACCACACCTTGTGTTCGGGGATGTGCGTTCAGGGAGGCGATGAAGTGCACTGTCCGTTCTGTCGCCATCCGGACACCCGGGTTGTGGACAGCCGTGCGGCCGAGGACGGGGCGGCGATCCGCCGTCGGCGCACCTGCCCCGAGTGCGGGCGCAGGTTCACCACGCAGGAGACCGTACTGCTGATGGTGAGCAAGCGCAGCGGGGTCACCGAGCCGTTCTCCCGGGAGAAGGTCATCGCCGGTGTGCGGCGGGCCTGCCAGGGACGCCCGGTCGGTGAGGACTCCCTCGCCCAGCTCGGGCAGCGGGTCGAGGAGAGCATCCGGGGCACCGGCGCGGCCGAGATCGCCTCTCACGAGGTGGGCCTGGCCATCCTCGGTCCGCTCCGCGACCTCGACGAGGTGGCCTACCTGCGCTTCGCGTCGGTCTACCGCAGCTTCGAGACGCTGGCGGACTTCGAGGCGGAGATCGAGCGGCTCCGCGCGGCCCACGGCCCGGGGGGCGAGGAGTAGGTGCCTTCCCGGGGGACCGGGACGAGGCGGCGGCGCGCGACGGCGCGGCGCGACGATGAGGTTGTAACGAGCGTGGTCCGAAAGAGGGGCTCCACCGGGCCCTGGGAGGGGGAAGTCATGACGGAGACCGTGAGCGGCACCGTATCGGGCGCAGGGGGCCGGCCGGGCAAGCGCCCGCGCAAGGGTTTGAAGATGAAGCGCGTCTTCACCACCCCGGGCGTCCACCCGTACGACGAGGTCCGCTGGGAGCGGCGCGACGTCGTGATGACGAACTGGCGGGACGGCTCGGTCAACTTCGAGCAGCACGGCGTGGAGTTCCCGGACTTCTGGTCGGTCAACGCGGCCAACATCGTCACCACCAAGTACTTCCGCGGGGCGGTGGGCACCCCGCAGCGCGAGTCGAGCCTCAAGCAGCTCGTCGACCGGGTCGTGGGCGTCTACACCAGGACCGGCGTCGAGAACGGCTACTTCGCCTCCGAAGAGGACGCGGAGATCTTCGACCACGAGCTCAAGCACGCGCTGATCCACCAGATCTTCAGCTTCAACTCCCCGGTGTGGTTCAACGTCGGCACCCGCTCGCCGCAGCAGGTGAGCGCCTGCTTCATCCTGGCCGTGGACGACACGATGGAGTCGATCCTCGACTGGTACAAGGAAGAGGGCGTGATCTTCAAGGGCGGCTCGGGCTCGGGGGTCAACCTCTCCCGCATCCGCTCGTCCAAGGAGCTGCTGTCCAGCGGTGGCACGGCCAGCGGCCCGGTCTCCTTCATGCGCGGCGCCGACGCCTCCGCCGGCACCATCAAGTCGGGCGGCGCCACCCGCAGGGCGGCCAAGATGGTCGTCCTCGACGTGGACCACCCCGACATCGAGGAGTTCATCGAGACCAAGGCGCGCGAGGAGGACAAGATCCGCGCGCTGCGCGACGCCGGGTTCGACATGGACCTCGGCGGCAAGGACATCGTGTCCGTCCAGTACCAGAACGCCAACAACTCGGTGCGGGTCTCCGACGAGTTCATGCGCGCCGTCGAGGCCGGCGGGAATTTCGGCCTGCGGGCCCGGCTGACCGGCGAGGTCATCGAGGAGGTCGAGGCGCGGTCGCTGTTCCGCAAGATGGCCCAGGCCGCCTGGGAGTGCGCCGACCCCGGCCTGCAGTACGACGACACGATCAACGACTGGCACACCTGCCCCGAGACCGGGCGCATCACGGCCAGCAACCCCTGCTCGGAGTACGTCCACCTGGACAACTCCTCGTGCAACCTCGCGTCGATCAACCTGCTGAAGTTCCTGCGTGACGACGACTCCTTCGACGTCGCGACCTTCGTGAAGATGACCGAGCTGATCATCACCGCGATGGACATCTCGATCACCTTCGCCGACTTCCCGACGCAGAAGATCGCCGAGACCACCCGGGCGTACCGCCAGCTCGGCATCGGCTACGCCAACCTGGGCGCGCTGCTGATGGCGACCGGCCACGCGTACGACTCCGACGGCGGCCGGGCCATCGCGGCCGGGATCACCTCGCTGATGACCGCCGTGTCCTACCGCCGCTCGGCCGAGATCGCCGGGATCGTCGGCCCGTACGACGGCTACCAGCGCAACGCCGAGCCGCACAAGCGGGTCATGCGCAAGCACGCCGCGGCCAACGACGACCTGCGCACCCTCGACGACATGGACAAGGCCCTGCACGCCGAGGCCACCCGGCAGTGGCAGGAGTGCCTCAGGCTCGGCGAGAAGAACGGCTACCGCAACGCCCAGGCGTCGCTGCTCGCCCCGACCGGCACCATCGGCCTGATGATGGACTGCGACACCACCGGCATCGAGCCCGACCTGGCGCTGGTGAAGTTCAAGAAGCTCGTCGGCGGCGGCTCGATGCAGATCGTCAACCAGACGATCCCGCGGGCGCTGCGCCGGCTCGGCTACCTCGAGGAGCAGGTCGAGGCCATCGTCGAGTACATCGCCGAGCACGGCCACGTCGTGGACGCCCCCGGCCTGCGGCCGGAGCACTACGAGGTGTTCGACTGCGCGATGGGCGAGCGGGCCATCGCCCCGATGGGCCACGTCCGGATGATGGCGGCCGTCCAGCCGTTCCTGTCGGGCGCCATCTCCAAGACCGTGAACCTGCCCGAGTCGGCCACGGTGGACGACATCGAGCAGGTCTACCTGGAGGGCTGGAAGCTCGGCCTCAAGGCCCTGGCCGTCTACCGCGACAACTGCAAGGTCGGCCAGCCGCTGTCGGTCGCGAAGAAGACGTCCGAGGAGGTCCCCGCCGAGACTTCCGCCGAGAAGGAGCCGATCGTCCAGGTCGTGGAGGTCGCGCGGCCGACCAGGCGGCGGATGCCGAACCAGCGGCCGAGCACCACCACCCGCTTCACGGTGGGCGGCGCCAAGGGCTACATGACCGCCTCGTCCTACCCCGACGACGGCTTGGGCGAGGTCTTCCTCAAGATGTCCAAGCAGGGCAGCACGCTCGCGGGCGTGATGGACGCCTTCTCCGTGGCGATCTCGATCGGCCTCCAGTACGGCGTGCCGCTGGACACGTACGTGCAGAAGTTCGTCAACATGCGCTTCGAGCCTGCGGGCATGACCGACGACCCCGACGTCCGGATGGCGCAGTCCGTGATGGACTACATCTTCCGGCGGCTGGCGCTCGACTACCTGCCGTACGAGGACCGGGCGGCTCTGGGCATCTTCTCCGCCTCCGAGCGGGCCGCGCAGCAGCGCGGCGAGGACCCGGCCGCGCTCCAGGACGTGGACACCGCCGCCCTGGCGCAGTCCGCGCCCATTGAGAGCGGGCAGGCCGCGCCTGTCGAGAAGGCGCAGTCCGCGCCCGCCGAGGCGAAGCCCGCCGAGGGTCCGTCCGCCGGGCAGGTCGTGCCGGTGGCGGTGCCGGAGCCGCGCCGGGTCGGCGCCTCGCTGGAGAGCCACCAGGGCCGTACGGCGGACGCGCCGCTGTGCATGACCTGCGGCACCAAGATGCGCCCGGCCGGCAGCTGCTACGTCTGTGAGGGCTGCGGCAGCACCAGCGGCTGCAGCTGACCAACCACCCCGTGAGCGAAGGGGGCCGGCGAGAGCGCCGGCCCCCTTCGCCTTTCTCGACCGCGTGACTTCTCCGCCTGAGCACGGGGGAAAATCACCGGCGACGAAACGATCCGTTTCGACGGCATTTAAATTGGCGCAGCGGCTTTAACGGTTGCCCCAAACAATGTACGAATCTTTCCGGCGAGAAAGGGAATTACTTCCCGAGGGTCGGCCGAAGAAGACCATGGCATGCATATCCGGAGTCTCCTGGCTCTGCACAAACTGTGAGGATGCCTGAGACGGCGCGAAGCCGTGGAACGCGCCACCGACCTGCTCCGGAAGGTAGATCATGGACATTCGCGGCAAGACGGTCCTCGTCGCCGGCGGCACCTCCGGGCTTGGTTCGGGAGTCGCACGACATTTCTCCGCGCGGGGCGCGAACGTCGTCATCGTCGGCCGGCGCGGCGCGCTCGCCGCCCAGATCGCCGACGATCTCGGCGAGAACGCTCTCGGGATCGGCGCCGACATCGGCGACGCCGAGGCGGTCGCCGCCGTCGTGGCCGCCACCCTGGACAGGTTCGGAACGATCGACATCAACGTCAACACCGCCGGCATCCTCGCGCCCGTCATCCTCGTCACCGACTCCGGACGGCCCAGCGATACGACCGTGCTGACCCGGCTCGTGAGCACCAATCTCATCGGCACGTTCAACGTCATGAGCCACGCGGCGGCCGTGATGCTTGGCAACGCCCCCGACGAGGACGGTGAGCGGGGCGTCATCATCAACACCTCCTCCGTCGCCGCCCGCGAGGGAACCACCGGATTGGTCGGATACGCCGCGACGAAGGCCGCCATCGAGGGCATGACCCTGCCGGCCGCCCGCGAGTTCGCCGGGCGGGGAATACGCGTCAACACCATCGTCCCCGGGGGCTTCGACACCCCCATGGTGAACGACTATGCCGACGAGGACATGAAGGCGGAGGGGATCAAACAGTTCCTCAATCCTCGCCGGCTCGGGACCCCGGACGAATTCGCGGCGTTCGCCGCTCACATCGTTGAGAACAGATATTTCAACGCCGCCAATTCCAGGCTCGACGCGGGTTATCGCATGCCACCGTGAGAACGTCGTACTCTTCGCCGCGTCCGCACGGGTATCTCCGACACCTTGTGCGTTCACGGATAGGGCGTGCTTTCCGATAGGGGCCGGCGAGCGCCGGCCCCTGCGCCTTCTCTCAGACCGCTGCGGTCACGCGGTCCAGGTGGCCGGTGATGACGGCGGTGAACGCGGCGGGGTCCTCGAACGGCAGGCCGTGGCCGCCGGGGACGGTCACGAGCTCGGCGTGGGGGATGAGCCGGGCGAGCTCGCGCTGGTGGTGCGGCGGCACGATCCGGTCGTCGGCACTGGAGACGATCAGCGTCGGCGCGGACACGTGTGGCAGCAGCTCGGTGATGTCGACGGAGATGTCGGCCAGAGCCTGTCTGGCGAACCCCTCCTCCGTCCCGTCGAGAGAGGCCGTGAACGTGGCGGCGGCCTGCTCGAAGTCCTCCGGCGAGCGGGCACGCAGCGTGGCGTCGCCCATCGCGGTCACCTGGAGCAGCCGGGCGAGCAGTTCCCTGTCGGTGCGCACCAGGCGGATCCACAGGTCCATCTGGAAGGCCATCCACGGGTCGGTCCTGGCCCATCCGGCGTGCGCGGTCAGCGACAGCACCGTGTCCGGCCGGGTGCCGGCCGCCGCGAGCGCCACGACGGCGCCGAGCGAGTGGCCGACCAGGTGGAACCGCTCCAGACCGGCGTGCCCGGCCGCGCCGAGCACCTGGGCGACCAGGTCCTCCACGTGGATCGGGCCGCCTCCGTCGACGGTGGCGCCCGAGCCCGACAGATCGGGGGCGACCACGGTGAAGCGATCGGCGACGGCCTCGATGAGCGGGGCCCAGTTGGTCTCGCCGGTGGCGCCGGTGCCGTGGACGAGCACGAGGCCGGGCCCGGTTCCGGTGACGAGATAGCTGACGGTGCCGGAGCCGACGGTGACGACAGGCATGATCGTTCCTTTCACGTGGTGATCCGCGCGGGTTCGCGGACGGACATCAGGAGACCGACGGCGAGTGCGCCGGCCAGGGACAGGAGGGTCAGCAGCCACAGGGCGGTGTGCAGGGCGTCCGCGTAGCCGGCGCTCGCCAGGCGGGCGAACTCCAGCGGCCCGGCCCCCGCCGGCACGGCGCCCGCGATGTCCCCCTGCAGCAGGCGGGAGGTCGCCCGGGCCGCTCGCGCCTCGCCGTACCGGCCGGTCAGGCTCGCCCGGGTCAGCGCCGACAGGACGGCGCCGAGCACGGCGATGGCGACGACCTCGCCGGTGATGCGGGCGGTGTTGAACAGCCCCGCCGCCATGCCGGCCCGCGCGGGCTCGACGGAGGAGACCGCCGCCCCGTCGACCACGGCCAGCGACACGCCGAAACCCGCCCCGATCAGCAGCAACGGCACGGCGAGCCGCGCCGGGCCCGAACCGGCGGGCACCGCCGCCAGCAGACCGGTCCCGGCCGCGACCAGCAGCAGCGTGGACACCAGCAGGACGCGCTGCGACAGGCGGCGAGCCAGGGCGCCGGTGACGGGCGGCATCACCAGCGTCGGCCCGGTCAGCAGCATCAACGTCAGACCCGCCTGCCGGGCCGAGTACCCGGAGGTGGCCATGAGGTACGGCGGCAGCACGATCGTCAGCGCGACGAAGCCGAAGGCGAGCAGGAACGGCATGGACGCGATCGCCGCGAACCGGGGCCGGGCCAGCAGCGACAGATCCACCAGCGGCGCGGGATGACGCCGTTCGGCCAGGGCGAAGGCCGCCGACAGGACGGCGCAGGCGGCGAAGGCGGCCGGCACCGCCGGGTGCGTCCATCCGAGAGCCGGCCCCTCGATCACGCCGAAGGTGAAGGCGGTGAGCGCGAGGGTGAAGGAGGCCGCGCCGCCCCAGTCCATGGGGCCGTCCAGGGCGGCGCGCGACTCGTCCAGCAACGCGCTCAGCGGCAGCACCGGCAGCAGCGCGATCCCGGCCGACGCGAACAGGCCGCGCCAGCCGACGGCGCCGACCAGCGTTCCGGCGATCACCGGGCCGAAGGCGAGACCCAGGCCGAGCGTGGTGCCGAACCAGGCGAACGCCCTGGTCCTGCCCGGGCCGGGCGGGTAGGCGTGCGCGAGCAGCGCGGTGCCGCCGGTGGTGGCCGCGGCGGCGCCCGCTCCCGCGAGCGCCCTCGCCGCGATCAGTACGCCGATGTCCGGGGCGGCGGCGGCCAGGAGCATCGACGCCGTGAACACGCCGGCGCCGAGGGCGAACATCCTGCGCCGCCCGAACCGGTCGGCCAGCGCCCCGGTGCTCGCCATGAACGCGGCGAAGGTGAGGAAGAAGGCGTTGACCACCCACTGGGTGGCGTCCAGCCCCGCGCGCAGATCCGCGCCGATGTCGCCGAGCGCCTCGGCGGTGCCCGTGGCGGTCACCGGGACGAGCAGCACCGCGGCGCAGACCACGGCGAGGGACGGCGCCCGCCCTCGTGGTCCAGGACAATCCGCAGGCATCGAAACCATCCAATTCTGATAACCATAAGAACTCTGATGGACATCAGAGGATGGATGAATAGCCGGAGCCCTGTCAAACCGGTGGTAGGGTCCGCATGTCAGAGCCCTGACGGCGCGGGGAGCGTGATGATGGGAGCCGAGGAGGCGAGGATCGCCGAGGCGGTGGCGTGGCGGCCCGGCAACGCCATCAAGCGTGCGGAACAGGCGCTGATCGCGGAGAAGAGCCGCGTGCTGCGGCCGTTCGGGCTGACCGTCCCGCAGTACGCGGCGATGTACGCGCTGTCGCTCGCGCCCGGCATCTCGGGGGCGAAGCTGGCGCGGTTCTGCTCGGTCACCCCGCAGAGCATGACGACCGTGCTCAAGACGCTGGAGTCGCGCGGGCTGGTGGAGCGGCGTCCCTCCAGTGATCACGCCCAGGTGCTCGTCACCCGGCTCACCCGGGCCGGGCAGTCGCTGCTGCGCAAGGCCGACGCGGCGGCCGTGGCCGTGGAGCGCAGGCTGGTGGAGGAGTTCACGCCCGACGAGGCCGACCGGCTACGTGACCTCCTCGAACGGGCCGTCGTCGTCCTTCAGGACACGCCGGCGGGGGAATGACACCGGCGGCGGCCGTGTTGCCCCAGCCATGGTCATCGGATTCATCGGCAGCGGGAAGATCGGCGGCACCCTCGCGAAGCTGGCGGTCGACGCCGGGCACTCGGTGGTGCTGAGCAACTCCCGCGGGCCGCACACGCTCTCCGAACTCGTGGCCGGGCTCGGCCCGAACGCACGCGCAGCCACCGCGGCCGAGGCCGCGGCGGCGGGGGACATCGTGGTCGTGACGATTCCCTTCGGCAGATACCGGGAGGTGCCGGTAGAGCCGCTGGACGGCAAGATCGTCATCGACACGAACAACTACTACTTCGAGCGGGACGGTCACTTCCCCGAGCTCGACGCGGGGGAGACCACCGACACCGAGTTGCTCGCCGCGCATCTGCCGGGGTCGCGGGTCGTGAAGGCGTTCAACTCCATCAATTACGTCCACCTCGCCGAGCAGGGTCTGCCCTCCGGCGCGGAGAACCGGCGGGCGCTGCCCATCGCGGGCGACGACGCCGACGCCAAGAAGGCGGTCGCCGAGCTGACCGACTCGTTCGGCTTCGACGTGGTCGACGCGGGCCCGCTCGCGGAGGGACGGCGCTTCCAGCGGGACAAGCCCGCCTACGGTCCCCGACTCACCGCCGCCGAACTGCGCGACGCCCTCGCGCGAGGCTGACGGATCAGGCCGGGGTGATTGTCTGGCGGGTGCCGGTCTCGGCGGAGCGGCGGAGTCGCGTCGAGCAGGCCGTGCGGGCGCAGGTCGTGCGCGAAGTCCGGCACCCGCCCCTCGCCGTCCGCGCCTGGTCGAGCAGGTCCCGTGTCTCGGCCGGCCCCGGCCCCTGGCGCGGATTCGAGACCTTCGGCGCGGCGGACGCAGGGGCTGCCGGGGACGCCGCCGGCCTGATCAGTCGGTCTCGAAGGCGATCCGGTCGGTGAGCCAGCGGTAGAACTTGATCGAGAACCTGACCCAGTGGGCCACCATCGTGGTCAGGTGCTCCCTGGTCACGCCGGCACCGATGTAGACCTGGGAGTCGCCGACGACCCGGATGGTGCCGTTGTCCTGGGTGAACGCGTAGACCTTCGGCCACATCGTGTCCGCGTTCCACTCGTTGAGCGCCGTGAGCAGCATCGGCTTGTCGTCCACCGAGTACTGCCTGTCGTAGAAGGACCGTACGGTGAACAGGTCTCCTTCCTTGCCGAACAGGAAGTAGATCGTGAGGTGGGCGGTGGAGATCGCCAGGTCGCCCTCTGTGTCTATCGTGTGCTCGATGTCCAGTTCGTCCAGGATCTCCTCGAGGAGGTCCCGGTCCGGCTGGACGACCGCTGGGGAAGGCGTCACCGCTCCATCCTGCCGCATCGAGTCGTCAATGAAGTGGCGGATGTGACAGAGGATCCGGAGGAGGAGTCCAGTGGCCACCGCGCCCGGCTTTTCGGGCTCGCCCACCGGCTGCTCGGCTCCGCCGCCGAGGCCGAGGACGCCGTGCAGGACTCCTGCCTGCGGTGGAACGCCGCCGACCGGGCCGTGACCCTGGCGCCTGGGCGTGGTCGTCGGAGTCGCCGTCCTGTAGAGGCGCGTCAGCCCGGGAAGTCCCCGGGGGGTCCCGGGCTTGCGGCGATCCTGGCCACGAGCGCCGTGATGTCCTCCGCCAGGGCGGCGTCGAGCGGGGCGTGCCGGTTGAGCAGCCGATACCACATGACCCCGAAGATCAGGTCGACCAGGAGGTCCAGGTGGGTGCCGGGGGGCGGCGGCATCCGCTCCAGCACCGCCCGCAGGGTGTCCCGCCGTGGGCCGATCAGCCGCTCCCGCAGGCGCTCGCCCAGGGCGGGGTCGCTCTGAGCCTCGGCCATGAGGCCGGCCACGACCCTGCCGACCACGCCGTCCGCCAGCGCGAAGGTCTCGCTCAGGAACGTCTGGAGGTCGGCCTGCGACGGCGCCCTGGAGCTCCCGACAAGGTCGGTCATCGCCTCAAGCAGCAGGTCGGCCTTGGTGTCCCACCAGCGGTAGAGCGTCTGCCTGCCGGTGCCCGCCTCCTCGGCGATGCCCTTCAGCGTCACGTTGGGATACCCGTCGCGCTCGCACAGCCGCAGCGCGGCCTCGAGTATCGCCCGGCGTGCCTGCTCGCTGCGTGGCCTCCCCACCATGCCGCCACTTTACAGGACACCGTGTCTCGGTTTACGATTTCGAGGCATCATGTCTCGTATTGAGAGGGATTCCGATGAGTGAACGCGTGGTGATCGTCGGGGGCACGAGCGGCATCGGCCTGGCCACCGCCGTACGGCTGGCCGCGTCGGGCCGCGAGGTCGTCGTCACCGGCCGTACGCCCGAACGGCTGGAGCGGGCGGTCAAGGAGATCGGGGAGCGGGGCTCGGGCGCGGTGACCGACGCCCGCGATCCGGAGGCGATGCGCGGCCTGTTCGCCGGGCTGGGCCCGGTGGACCACGTCGTGGTCAACGTGTCGGGCCGGAAGGGAGGCGGACCGTTCCGTTCGCTCTCGCCGGACGAGCTGCGCAGCGCCCTGGACGACAAGCTGATCGCGCACGTGGTCACCGCCCAGGCCGCGCTTGCGGCGCTGCGGCGGGACGGGTCGCTGACCTTCGTCTCGGCGGCCAGCGCGGCCAGCGCGATGGCCGGGGTGGCCGGGCTCGCGGCGGTGAACGGCGCGATCGAGTCGATGATCCCCGGCCTGGCGGTGGAGCTCGCCCCGCTCCGGGTCAACGCGGTGTCGCCCGGCGTCATCGACACGGAGTGGTGGGACGGGCTGGGGGACGACCGGCAGGGCGCGCTCGACGCGTTCGCCGCCGCGACCACGGTCGGCCGGGTCGGCACCCCCGCCGACGTGGCGAACGCGATCGCCTACCTGATCGAGACGGGCTACGCGACGGGCACCGTGCTGACCGTGGACGGCGGCGTCCGCCTCAAGCCGAGCGCGGCCTGAGGAGGATCCTCGTCACCGGGGCGAGCGAGGGCCGGTTCGGGCCACCGCGCACCTTTGCCGCCTGGTCACACCCGGCGAGCGTTCAGGGACAGCGCATCGGCGGTTGACGTGCCGCGCCTACTTCCGCACGCGGAAGCGGAGCATCGTGACCGCGCCCAACTGGGTGTTGCTGAAAGGTTCCAGGTCGATCCTGTCCAGGCTTGGGGGCGAGAAGCGGACGCCGTCGCCGAGGAGCACAGGTAGGACATACACCAGGATCTCGTCGACGAGCCCGCGCCGCAGGCACTGGGCGGCCACGTCGGCACCGAGGATCTCCAGGTTCTTGCCGTCCGCGGCGCCGCGCGCCGTGGCGACGGCTTCCTCGAGTCCACAGGTGAGGAATGTGACGGCAGGGTCCGGCTCGTCGGGAGGCCTGTGGGTGAGGACGAACTGTGTTCCCCCGTCGTAGGCGGTGTCCTGGGCGGGCATGCGCTTGGCGACCTCGTACGTGCCCCGGCCGACGAGCATGGCGCCCGTGGCCGCCATCACCTCCGGGATCGCGTCCGGAGTCAGGTAATCGGCGATCCAGTCCATCGAGTGGCCAGGACCGGCGATGAAGCCGTCCAGCGACATCGCCCTGTTCACGACCACTTTGCCGGTGCCGGTGCCGGTGCCCACATCACTCATGCGTTCTCTCCGCAGGCCTCGGAAGCCCGAAGCCGAGTCATGGTTCGTCCCCGGTCCTGGGCCGAGTGACCGATCCGTTGATCGTTTGTGGTCACCGTACCAGCTGAGTGACACCGTCAGTAGGGTGTGGTGCGGGCGAGGATGTGCGGCGGGACGGGATGGGCGGCGGCCTGCGGGTCGGTCACGGGGGCCTGCCACGACCGGGTGAGCGGCAGGATCCCGGCCCACACGTCGTGCGGGTCGTCGGCGTCGTCCGGGTGGCCCTCGCGCACCTTGACCGACGCCTCGGCGAGCGGGAGCGCGAGGATCGTCGTGGCGGCCAGTTCCTTGCGGTTCGGCTGCCGGGCGTAGTCCCACTGGCCGGGGGTGACGTGCTCGGTCAGGCACCGCAGGGCCGGCGGCTTCTCGTCGTCCTCCAGCACGCGCGGCACGCCGTAGATCATCGCGCTGCGGTAGTTCACGCCGTGCTCGAAGACCGACCGGGCCAGCACGAGGCCGTCGACGTGGGTGATCGTCACGCAGACCGTCGTGCCGCGGGTGAGGCTGCGGCTGGCCACCGAGCCGTGCACGTACAGATGGTCGTCGTCGAAGCCGTACACCGTCGGCACCACCATGGGGTCGCCGTCCACGACCACGCCGAGGTGACAGACGAACCCGGCCCGGAGCACCTCGAACAGCGCCTCCCGGCCGGTGCGGCCCTGCTCCCGCAGCCGGCGGTGCCGGGTTCGCTCGGTTACGGACAGATCACTCATGAGGTGACATTCAACCAGTAAAGCCGTCGGCCCGCCCGGCGGGACGCCGGACGGGCCGTCTCGTGGATCGCCGCGGAAGAACCGGCTCAGGCGGCGGACGTCGGTCCTGACGTCCTCGGGAACCGGATGACGTTCCCGCCCGTGTAGGCCCTGAGATCGACGATCTTCCGGTCTCTCCTGTCCCGCCCGGGCCTGCGGCGCAGGGCGGTCCTGATGTCCCTGACCTTGGCGAGCGACGGCACCACCGTGACCATGTTCATTTCCCCCCGACCGTGATGGTTCCGTGACCTTTCCGGTATAGATACCGGAGACTTGGTAAAAGAGGCGTAAAGCCTCCCGTGTCACACAAGCCTCTGGGAGCACGAGGGCCTCTGCACGAGGGCCTCTGAAAGCGCAGCTCAGTACGGAAGCGGCCGGCCGGAGGGGGTGCGCAGGTCGAGATCGGCGACGGGACGACGGACGCGGCGGGGCCTGCGGATCGTGCTACGTCTCATGGCCCTTCCTCCTTCCATGACGTTAGGCAGACTATTCGCCCCGCGTGCCGCCGTCCTCCCGTTTTCACTCAGAGGGAACCGGGCACCTTGCGGCTCACGACGCAGATCCTGTTCCAGGCGTTGATCTGCGCGATGGCGACGACCAGCGCGGCCAGCTGCTCCTCGGAGTAGTGCTTGGCCGCATCCGCCCAGATCTCGTCCGGCACGGGGTCGGGCCGGTCGGCGAGCCGGGTCGCGGCCTCGGTCAGCGCGAGCGCGGCCCGCTCGGCGTCCGTGTAGCAGGGCGCCTCCCGCCAGGCGGCAACCGACCAGAGGCGCTCGTCGCTCTCCCCGGCCTTCTTGGCATCCCGGTGGTGCATGTCCAGGCAGAAGGCGCAGCCGTTGATCTGGCTGGCCCGGATCTTGGCGAGTTCCAGGGTGGCGTGGGGCACGTCGCACTCGTACAGGAAACGCTCCACCCCCAACATGGCCCGGTACGCCTCGGGAGCCAGCTCGCCGACGTTGATCCTCTGGGTCATCGTCATCTCCTCGTCTCGTCGGCCCGCGTCACGCGGGCGAGTTTCTCGGGGTTCAGGACCATGTCGACGGCGGTGACCCGGCCCTCCGCGACGGTGAGGCCGAGCACGGCGACCAGCCGGTCGCCGTGGTAGCGCAGCAGGCCCGGCCAGCCGTTCACCACGGCGGGGACCAGCTCGAACCGGCCGAACCTCTGGATGCCGAACAGCAGCCTGGCCACCTTGGCCGCGCCGAAGACGGGCCGCCTGCCGGCGCGCACCCGGCCGCCGCCGTCGCTGCGGAACACGACGTCCGGGTCGAGCAGCGCGATCAGCGCGTCCATGTCGTCGCCGAGGCAGGCCCGGGCGAAGGCGTGCACCACCCGCCGGTGCTCGGAGGGGTCCACGTCGAACCGCGGCGCGCGCGACGCGACGTGTGCCCGCGCCCGGGCGGCGAGCTGCCGGCAGGCCGCAGGGCTGCGCCCGACCGCCTCGCCCACCTCGGCGAACGTCAGGCCGAACACGTCGTGCAGCACGAACGCCGTCCGCTCGGCCGGGCTGAGCGACTCCAGCACGACGAGCATGGCCATGCTCAGCGACTCGTCCAGGGTCACCCGTTCCGCGGGGTCCGGCGCCGCCTCGGTCAGAACGGGACCGGTGAGGGCGGGTCCGGTGAGAACGGGTCCGGTGAGAACGGGACCGGTGAGAACGGGCCCGGTGAGTATGGGCTCGGGCAGCCACTGCCCCACGTACTCCTCCCTGCGGTGCCGCGCCGAGCGCAGCACGTCGAGAGCGAGCCGGGAGACCGTGACCACCAGCCAGCCGGTCACGTCCCTGATCTCCTCGCCGCCGTCGGCTGCCGCGGCGGACCGCAGCCGCAGCCAGGCGTCCTGCACGACGTCCTCGGCCTCGTCGAGGCTGCCGAGCAGGCCGTACGCGACCCCGATCAGCCGGGGCCGCAACGCCTGGAACTCGGTGTCCAGGACGGCCGTGCCGTCGTCATGGTCGTTCACACACTGAGGACGAGACACCCCCTCAGTGTGTGACATCCCTCTGCAGCGGCTGCGCTCGCGGGATGTCCTGAGCAGGTGCCGAGGCCACGCGGGGGACGCGGAGGCCGAACGCGACCACGACCGCGCCGAGCACCGCCGCCGCCACCGGGACGATCAGCGCGGTCCGCAGCGCGTCCGGCCCCGGCCCGGCCGCGACGCTGACGGCGGTGACGGCCGACAGCCCGAGCGCCGTGCCGAACTGTATCGCCGTGTAGAGCAGGCCGCCCGCCAGGCCGTGCTCGTCCTCGTCGACGCCCTCCGTCGCGGCCATGGTCAGCGGCCCGTACGCCAGCGAGAAGGACAGGCCGAGCAGGAGCAGCGCCGGGAGCATGGCGGCGTAGGTCCAGTCCATCCCCACGGGCAGGAAGAGCGCGTACGCGACCGCCGCGAGGACGATGCCGAAGAACAGCACCCGGGTGTTGCCGAAGCGGCTCACCAGGCGCGGCGTCAGCGTCGGCGCGAGCACCGTGTCGATCCCGATCACCAGCATGGCCAGGCCGGTCTGCATCGTGTTCCAGCCACGCCACTCCTGCAGATACAGGGTGATCAGGAACTGGAACCCCGCGAACGCGAACAGGAACAGCAGCGCCGCCGCGTTCACCCGCACCAGCGGGGCGGTGCGCAGGATGCCCAGCCGCACCAGGGGCGACGACGACCGGCGCTCGATCGCGGCGAACAGCCCCAGCAGCGCCAGCCCCGCGGCGATCGTGCCGGCGGTCAGGCCGGGGCCGTCGCCGGGGTGCTCCAACCGGACCATCCCATAGATGAGGAGCACCATGGCCCCCGTGACGGTGAACGCCCCCGCCAGGTCGAAGCCGCCGGAGGGGCGCTCGCCTCCCGTGTCGCGGACGAGGACCAGGGCCGTCGCCAGGATCAGCACCGACAGGATGACCGGAGCGAAGAACACCCACCGCCAGCCGAACGCGGTGAGCACGCCGCCGGCGACCAGGCCGAGCGAGAACCCGCCCGCCGCCGTGCCCGCGTACACGCCGAGCGCCTTGGTGCGCATCGGTCCCTCCGGGAAGTTGGACGTGACCAGCGCCAGCCCGGCGGGTGCCATGAACGCGGCCGCGACCCCCGTGACGAATCGTGCGGCCAGCAGCATCCAGCCCTGAGTGGCGAGCCCGCCGAGCCCGGAGAAGACCAGGAAGACGGCCAGCCACAGCAGGAACATCCGCCGGTGGCCCAGCAGGTCGGCGGCTCGCCCGCCGAGCAGCATGAACCCGCCGTAGCCGAGCACGTAGGCGCTGACCACGCCGCTGAGCATCCCGGTGGACAGGCCCAGGTCGGCCCGGATCGACGGCAGCGCCACGTTCAGCATCGCCACGTCGATCCCCTCCAGGAAGATCGCGCCGCACAACACCAGCAGCACGCCCCACGCGCGTCCCGTCATGCGGGCGTGCCGCCGGGTGGTGATTCCGCCCAGGGAATTGGACATCGGAGTCCGGCTCCATCTCGTCGGGGAACCGGTCCCGGAGCGGTTCCCCGAGTGCCCGCCGGTTCCCTCTTGTAACCGACTGAATCGTCAGGCACCATCGGTGACCATGGAAGAAGGCACTCCTCAGTCCCTCGGTTACTGCGCGGATACCGGCGTCGACGACGACGTCCTCCAATGGGACCAGCGCGCGGACTGCGAGGTGCGGCAGATCCTCGACCGCATCGCCGACAAGTGGTCGCTCCTGGTGATCGCGCTGCTCGACAAGCGGAGCCTGCGCTTCACCGAGCTGCGCCGCGCGATCGACGGGGTCAGCCAGCGGATGCTGACCCGCACGCTGCGGCATCTCGAACGCGACGGGCTGGTGAGCCGGACCGTGCACCCGACCGTCCCGCCGCGCGTGGACTACGCGCTGACGTCGATGGGCGCGACCCTGCACGCCACCATCCGCGCCCTGGTCGTCTGGACCGAGGAGCACCAGAACGCCATCGCCGCGGCCCGCGCCGCGTACGACCGGCGCGTGGCCGCCGAGCAGGAGGCCGCCGAGCGCGAAGAGGCCGAACGCCGGGCCGTCGCCCGCGCGGCCCTGCCGATCAGGGGCTGACCGCCGGCGAAGGCGCCCACACGAGGGCGGCCGCCGGGGACGCGACGCTAGGCCGACTCCCGCACGATGAGGCGGGTGGGCAGGATCACCGGGTCAACCGGGCCGCCTCCGTCGACGAGCGTGAGCAGCAGCCGTACGGTCTCCTCCGCGACGTCGGCGAGCGGCTGGCGGATCGTGGTGAGCGGCGGGTGCGTGGTGGCGGCGACCGACGAGTCGTCGAAGCCGCCCACGGCCACGTCGTCGGGCACCCGGCGTCCGGCCGCGCGCAGCGTGGACAGCGCGCCGGCCGCCATGAGGTCGGAGGCGACGAAGACCGCGTCGAGGTCGGGCGTGCGTTCGAGCAGCCGCGCCATCGCGCTCTCGCCGCTGAGCTGGGTCCAGTCGCCGTGCTCGATCAGCCGCTTGGAGGCCTTCCTGCCGAGCACGTCGGCGAAGCCCTCCAGGCGCTGGATGCCGCCCGGCGTGTCCATCGGCCCGGTGATCGTGGCGATCTTCCTGCGTCCCTGCTCGACCAGGTAGCGGGTCATCTGCCGGGCGCCCTCGCGGTCGTCGGCCGCCGCGTAGGGGATCACGTTCTCCTTGCCGATGACGGCGCCGCAGGCGACGGCCGGGATGCGCAGCGACTCCAGCTCGTCCACCAGCGGGTCGCCCGCGTGCGTGGACATCAGCAGCACGCCGTCGGCGTGGCCGCCGCGCACGTAGTGCACCACCCTGTTCCGATCGCCGTCGTCCCCGGCCAGCATGATGACCAGGGAGACGTCCCGCTCGCCGAGCCGCCGGATCGCCGTGCGGATCGTGGTGCTGTAGTTCGGGTCCTCGAAGACCTTCTCGTGCGGCTCCGACAGCACCATCACCACCGACCCGGTCCGCTGGGTGACCAGGCTGCGGGCGTTGCGGTTGACGATGTAGCCGGTCTCGGCGATGGCGCGGCGGACGGCGGCGTGGGCGGCGGGGCTCACGTACCGGTCGTCGTTGAGCACCCGGGACACGGTGCCCCGGGAGACGCCCGCCGCCGCGGCCACGTCGTGAATGGTCGGACGCTTCGCCATGGTCGTATTGTCCCCCCGCAGATCAGCGTGTTCCCCCGCGCCCATCAGCTTTTCACGGCCCCGCCGGACAGGTCCGTACGCCAGTAGCGCTGCATCGTGAGGAACAGCGCGATCAGCGGGATGAGCGACAGCATGGTCCCCGTGATGATCAGGTTGTACAGCGACGGCTGGTTGGCGCCCGCGGCGAGCAGCGTGTAGAGGCCGACCGTCAGCGGGAATCTGTGGTCGTCGCCCAGCATGATGAACGGCAGCAGGAAGTTGTTCCAGATCGCGACGAACTGGAACAGGAAGATCGTCACCATGCCCGGCGTCAGCAGCGGCAGCGCCACCTGGCGGAACAGCCGCCACTCGCCCGCGCCGTCCAGCCGGCCCGCCTCCAGCAGCGAGCCGGGGATCGCCGCCTGCGCGTAGATCCTGGCCAGATAGATGCTGTACGGATGCAGGATCTGGGGCAGCAGCACCGACCAGTACGTGTCGGCCAGTCCGGCCTTGGAGAACAGCAGATACTGCGGGATCGCCAGCACGACCGACGGCACCAGGATGCCGCCGATGAGCAGGTTGAAGATCAGGCCGCGGCCGGGGAAGGAGTACTTGGCCAGCGTGTACCCCGAGATCGTGGACACCGCGGTCGACAGCACCGCGCCGCCCCCGGCGTACAGGACGGTGTTGAGCAGCCAGAGCCAGAAGACGCCGTCGCGGTAGGCGAACAGATCGGCCAGGTTGGACAGCAGGCCGGTGCCGGGTGCGAAGGTCGAGGTGGAGAACAGCTCGGCCTTGGACTTGGTGGCCGCGACCACCACCCAGCTCACCGGGAACAGCGTGTAGATCGCGCCCAGCACGAGCACGCCGGTCGGCACGATGCCCAGCGGGCGGCGCGGCGACGGGCGGGCGTGCCCGCGGGTCCTCGGCAGTGCGGTGGCGGTCATCAGCTCTCCCCGAACGCGCGGTTCTTCACGACCCGCAGGAAGCCGAACGACAGCACCAGGGAGATCCCGGCGATCACCATGGACGTCGCGGCGGCCGAGTACAGGTCGCCGGTGACGAACGCGTCGCGGTACACCTTCATCAAGGGGCTCCAGGTCGAGCTGATCGTGTTCGTCAGCGGCCGCAGGGTGGTCGGTTCCGTGAACACCTGGACGGTCGCGATGACGGAGAACACGGTGGTCAGGATGATCGACGGCACCAGGATCGGGATCTTGATGCGCAGCGCGATGCCCATCTCGCTCGCGCCGTCGATCCTGGCCGCCTCGTAGTACTCCCGCGGCACGGCCCGCAGGTTCGTGTAGAGCACCAGCATGTTGAAGCCGGTGCCGCCCCAGACCGCCACGTTCGCCATCGAGAACGTCACCAGGTCGGCGCTCAGGAACGGGTGCTCGCCGAACGGGCTGAGGCTGGGCAGGTAGAGGAAGCCCCACATCAGCGTCGCCGCCACGCCCGGCACGGCGTACGGCAGGAAGATCGAGATCCGGGTGAGGCGGGCGAGCCGCACGTGCGCCGCGTCGAGCATCAGCGCGAACACGAGGGCGAGCCCCAGCATCAGCACGAGCACGAGGGCCCCGTACGCGAGGACGCGCAGCCAGCCGGCCCACAGCTCGCCGTCGCCGACGGCGGCGGCGTAGTTGGCGAGCCCGGCGAAGACCTCCGTGCGGGCCCCCTTGCCGAGGCCCAGGCCGGAGACCTTGGTGCGCCGCAGGCTCAGATAGATCGTGTAGCCGATGGGCAGGGCCATGAAGAGCGTGAACAGCGCCATCGCCGGGGCGAGGAACAGGTAGGGCACGGCGCCCGCGCGGCCGGCGCGGGCGCCCTTCTTCGGAGATCGCATCGTCACTGGGCGAGGGTGAAGCCGGACTTCTGCATGTCGGCGACGGTGGCGTCCTGCATGCTCTGCACGGCGGCGGCGAAGTCGGACCTGGCGGCGACGGCCTTGTCGAAGGCGTCCTTGTACGCGTTGTACGTCACGCCCACGTTGGGGCCGAAGGTGAAGCCGCGGGCGGTGGCGCCGATGTCGGCCGCCTGCTTCCAGAAGTCGGGCTGGTTGGAGAAGTAGTCGGGAGCCTCGGTCATCAGCGCGGCGCCCTTGGTGGAGGCCGGGTAGACCGCGCCCTCCTTGATCAGCAGCCCGAGCGCCTGCGGGTCGGTGTTCAGCCAGGTGGCGAACGTCGCGGCGGCCGCCTTGTTGGGCGACTTGGCGGCGACGGCGGTGGAGGAGCCGCCCCAGAAGCCGCTGTGGTTCTCACCCGCGTTCCACTGCGGCAGCGGCGCGATGGCCCACTTGCCCGCGGCCTTCGGCGCGTTGCTCGACAGCACGCCCGGGCCCCACACGGCCGACGGCCAGGTGAGCAGCTTGCCGTCGTTGAGCGCCTTGTTCCACTCCGGGGTGAAGTAGGGCATGCCGTCGATGACGCCCTCTTTCACCAGGCCGCCCCAGTAGGAGGCGACCTTCTTGGTGGCCTCGTCGTTCACCGCGACCTTCCACGCGTCGCCGCTGATCGACCACCACTGCGCGCCCGCCTGCTGGGCGAGCCCGGCGAACCAGCCCGGGTCCTTGCTGGAGAACGTGCCGAGGAAGACCTTGGGGTCCTTCTTGTGCACGGCGCGGGCGGCCTCGGCGTACTCGTCCCAGGTCTTCGGCACCTCGATGCCGTACTTCTCGAACAGGTCCTTGCGGTAGTAGAGCATCATCGGCCCGCTGTCCTGGGGGACCGCGTAGACGGCGTCGGTGCCGAGGGTCACCAGCCCCCAGATGCCCTCGCCGAACTCGGCCTTCGCCTGCGCGGTCTCCGCCTTCAGATCGGCCACCGCGTCGGCGGCGACGAAGGAGGGCAGCATCTGATACTCGGCCTGGACCAGGTCGGGCGGGTTGCCCGCCTTGGCGGCGGTGAGGAACTTGGCCGCCGCGTCGTCGCCCCCCGCCTGCTTGCTGACCGTGACCTGGATGTCGGGGTGGGCCTGGTTCCACACCGCGACGATCTTGTCCATGTTCGGGACCCAGGTCCAGTAGGTCAGCTTCACCGGGCCGGCCGGCGCCGCGCTCTGGCTCGCGGTCTGGGCGGACGGCTCGTCCGAGCCGCCCGAGCAGGCCGTCGAGAGCGCCGCGGTGAGGATCGCGGCCGCCGCCACTGCTAACCGGTTCACGCGCATATGTTCCTCCAGGCAGGTGGGGGAGGGGGTAAGAGGCTGGGCTGTCTGGGAGCGTTCACAGACTGAAAGGTCCATTCCGTGCTGTCAATGGTCGTTACGCGGTTGTTAACGACCCCTGCTGATCAGCGCTAACCGATCCGACCTTCTCGGCGGGGCGGTTGTGCGCTACTGTGCACGTTCACAGAAGGAGAATCGAGGGGGGAGACGTGCCCGGATATCCCGTCCTGCCCGAGGGCCTCGCCTACGGCGGGGACTACAACCCCGAGCAGTGGCCGGAGGAGGTGTGGCGGGAGGACGTCCGCCTGATGCGCGAGGCCGGGGTGAACCTGGTCACCGTCGGCGTCTTCAACTGGGGGCTGATCGAGCCGCAGGAGGGCGAGTACGACTTCTCCCGGCTCGACCGGATCCTCGACCTGCTCCACTCGGCCGGGGTGTACGCCGACCTCGCCACCCCCACCTCCTCGCCGCCCACGTGGTTTCGCCGCCGCTACCCGGACAGCCGCCTCGTGGACAGGGAGGGCCACGTGCTCGGCGGCGGCTCCCGGCACAGCTTCTGCCCGAGCTCGCCCGACTACGCCGCGGCGTCCGAGCGGATTGTCGCCGCCCTCGCCGCGCGGTACGCCGGCCACCCCGCCCTGGCGATGTGGCACGTGCACAACGAGTACGGCTGGGCCAACGCCCACTGCTACTGCCCGACCTCGGCCGAGGCGTTCCGCGCCTGGCTTCGGGACACGTACGGGGACGTGGGCGCGCTCAACGCGGCCTGGGGCACCACCTTCTGGGGGCTGACCTACGGCGCGTTCGAGGAGGTCGAGCCTCCCGTCGCCGCGCCGGTGGGCCTGCTCACCGGGCTCCAGCTCGACTTCATGCGGTTCTCGGTCGACGCGCACATCGCCTGCTTCCGCAGGGAGCGCGAGACGATCCGGCGGTTCAGCGACCTGCCCGTCACCACCAACTTCATGATCCCGAACTGCAAGCCCATGGACTACTGGCGCTGGGCGGCCGAGGTCGACGTGGTGGCCAACGACCACTACCTCGACTCGGCCCGGGCCGATCCGCACATCGAGCTCGCCATGGCCGCCGACCTGACCCGGTCGGTTGCCGGGGGACGCCCCTGGATGCTGATGGAACACTCGACGGGCGCGGTCAACTGGCAGCCGCGCAACCTCGCCAAACGGCCGGGGGAGATGCGCCGCAACACCCTCGCCCACGTGGCGCGCGGCTCGGACTCGGCGATGTTCTTCCAGTGGCGCGCCTCCCGATACGGCGCGGAGAAGTTCCACTCGGCGATGGTGCCGCACGCCGGCGCCGACTCCCGGATCTGGCACGACGTGGTCGCGCTCGGCGCGGACCTCGGCAGGCTCGCCGGGGTCAGGGGCGCGCGGGTGACGGCCGAGGTCGCCGTGGTGTGGGACTGGGAGTCCTACTGGGCGCTCGAATTCGAGTGGCGGCCCTCGGCCGACCTGCGCTTCAGGGAACGGATCGAGGCCTACTACGAAGCGCTGTGGCGCGAGCACGTCACCGTCGACTTCGTGCACCCGTCGGCCGACCTGTCGCTGTACCGGCTGGTCGTCGCGCCCAGCTCCTACCTGCTCGGCGAGGCGCCGGCGAAGAACCTGCACCGCTACGTGGAGGCGGGCGGGCACCTGCTCGTGTCGTACTTTTCCGGCATCGTGGACGAGAACGACACCATCCATCCGGGGCCGTACCCCGGGGCGCTGCGAGAGGTGCTTGGCGTGGCCGTCGAGGAGTTCCACCCGCTTCGCGAGCACGAGACGGTCGCGTTGCGGCCGCAGAAGTCAACCGGGCCCGAGTCATCCGAGCGTGACGCGACCGGCCGGATCTGGTCCGAGCGGGTGCGGCTCGCGGGGGCGCGGGCCGTGCACGAGTTCGCCGACGGGCCCGACGCGGGGCATCCCGCCGTCACCCGGCACGACCTGGGCGCGGGCAGCGCATGGTACGTGTCCACCGCCCTGGACGCCGAGTCCGGCCTGCGCGATCTCGTCGCGGGGGTTCTCGACCACGCGGGCGTGTCCCGGCCGCGCGGCCTGCCCGACACGCTGGAACTCGTAAGGAGGGGCGACCACCTGTTCCTCATCAACCACGCGGACGCGCCGGTGACGGTGGACGGGGTGACGGGCACCGGCGTGCTCGACGGCGCCGCGTACGGCGGTTCGGCCACGGTGCCCGCCGGGGGCGTCGTGGTCGTCCGCACATGAGCGCCCCGGCGTCGTGCCGCACCTGACCGGCGGCGCGGTGCCGGGGACCCGGGGGATTTCCGCTGACGTCCTCTCCTGACCGGAGGATCCGATGGTTCGACACCTGGCGGCCCTGCTGTGCGCGGCCACCGCACTCCTCGTTTCGCTCACCACACCATCAATCGCCGCGGTTCCGGACGCCGGCGGCCGGAGGCCGGGCGGCGGGCCCCCGCTCGTGATCAGGGGCGCCGACGTGTCGAGCCTCGCCAAGTCCGAGGCGCTCGGCGGGGCGTACCGCTACGCGAACGGGCGGCGGGGCGACGCGCTGGCGATCCTGCGGCACGACGGGCTGAACTACATCCGGCTCAAGGTGTTCGTGAACCCCGCCGACGGCTACAACAGCAGGAGCCAGGTGCTGGCGGTCGCGAAGCGGGCCAAGGCGCTCGGCATGGGCCTGCTCGTGGACTTCCACTACTCCGACTCCTGGGCCGACCCCGGCAAGCAGAACAAGCCCGCCGCATGGGAGTCGCTGTCGTTCGACGAGCTGAGGCAGGCGCTCTACGACCACACGTACGACGTGCTGAGCGCGCTGAAGGCGCAGGGCACGACGGCCGACATGGTGCAGGTGGGCAACGAGCTCAACGGCGGCCTGCTGTGGCCCGACGGCCGCTGGGACAACTGGCCGCAACTCGCCGCCCTGCTCAACGCGGGATATGACGCGGTCAAGGCGGTCTCCGGCGACACCAAGGTCGTGCTGCACCTCGCGAACGGCGGCGACAACGGCCTCTACCGGTGGTGGTTCGACAACGCCGCGGCCAACGGCATCCGCTACGACGTGATCGGGCTGTCGTACTACCCGTACTGGCACGGCACGCTCGCCGCGTTCCAGGCCAACCTGAACGACGTCGCCGCCCGGTACGGCAAGCCGGTCGTGGTGGCCGAGACGGCCTACCCGTTCACCACGGGCGACGACGACGGCTGGGAGAACACCGTCACCTC
Source organism: Microbispora sp. KK1-11 (assembly GCF_006874435.1). Lineage (NCBI taxonomy): Bacteria > Bacillati > Actinomycetota > Actinomycetes > Streptosporangiales > Streptosporangiaceae > Microbispora > Microbispora sp. KK1-11. The sequence goes on from NZ_VIRJ01000012.1 coordinate 145,572, forward strand.
CGCCGAGCCGTACCCCGGCTATCCGGCCACTCCCGCGGGCCAGGCGGCGTTCGCCCGCGACCTGATGAACATCGTCAGGGCGGTGCCCGGCGGGCGCGGGCTGGGGGCCTTCTGGTGGGAGGCCACCTGGACCGGGGTGAAGGGCAACGGCTGGGATCCCGCCGACCCGGCGTCGGGCAACGCCTGGGAGAACCAGGCACTGTTCGGCTTCGACGACCGGGCGCTGCCCGCGCTGCGGGAGTTCGCCCGCCGGTAGGCGGACGTGGTCTCCCTCCCCGCGACGACACCTGACCACGTCGCGGGGAGGGCTCGGGGGGCCGGGGGATTCGGGGTTCGGGGGCGTCCATCAGATCCTCTCCTGAGCGGAGGAACCATGAGAAAGATCCTCGCGGCGCTGGTCCTGTGCGCCGCGGCGGCTCTCACCGCCGGGCAACCGGCCCACGCCGCCACCACACTGACCATGCTCGGAGCCGACGTCTCCTCCGTGCAGCGGTCCCTCGACCTGGGCGCGAAGTACTACGACGCGAGCGGCGCGCAGAGGGATCCGCTGGACATCCTCAAGGGCATCGGCGTCAACTACGTCCGCCTGCGGATCTGGAACAACCCCGTCAGCGGCTACAACAACAAGGCGAAGGTGCTGCAGTACGCCAAGACGGTCAAGGCCAAGGGGCTGAAGCTGCTCGTCGACTTCCACTACTCGGACACCTGGGCGGACCCCGGCAAGCAGTACAAGCCCGCCGCCTGGGCGAGCCACGGGATCGGCCAGCTGCAGACCGACGTCTACAACTACACCTACGACGTGTGCTCCAGCCTCAAGGCGCAGGGCACCACCCCCGACAGCGTGCAGATCGGCAACGAGATCAACGTCGGCATGCTGTGGAACGACGGCAAGGTCGTCAACAACGACTTCACGAACCTGAGCCTGCTGCTCAAGGCCGGCTACAACGCGACCAAGGCGTGCAACTCCGGCACGCAGGTGATCATCCACACCGCGGACGCGGACAGCGACGCGCACGCCCGCTGGTTCTACGACGGCATCAGGGCCAAGGGCGTGTCCTGGGACATCACCGGCCTGTCGTACTACTGCATGTGGCACGGCACGCTGTCCAACCTGTCCAGCGTGATCTCGGACATGCGGTCCCGGTACGGCAAGCCGGTCGTCATCGCCGAGACGGCCTATCCGTTCACACCGAACAACGCCGACTGGGAGGGCAACGCGGTCACGTCGGGCTGCTCGGGGTACGGCCTCACCTGGCAGGGGCAGGGCGCCGAGTTCGCGGCGGTGCAGAGCACCGCCCGCAACGCGGGCGCCGTCGGCGTCTTCTACTGGGAGCCGACGTGGTACGCGGTGTCCGGCAACGGCTGGGACCCGGCGAACATCAACGGCACCGGCGACCAGTGGGACAACATGGCGGTGTTCGACTGGACCGGCCACCTCAACCCGAACGTCAAGTGGACCCCCTGACGAACTGACACCGAGCCGGGCCGTCTCGCGTGACTTCTCCGGGGCGGCCCGCTTGGGTGACGAACCAGTCGGTGAACAGCTCGTCGACCGAGGTGACGGTGACGGCCTTGCGAACCCAGGTCTTCAGCTGGTTCAGGTCGTTGCACCGGCTGATGCGCTCACGCGTGTCGTCGGAGACCTCCAGGCCGCGCACATCCAGCACGTTGAAGATCGCGTCAATCTCACCTTCCGCACGGCCCTCCTCAAGGCCCTCGACCCGCCCCTTGTCCATCCAATGCGAGAAGTACTTCTTCCCGAGGTAGTCGAAGTCTTGAATGGTGGTCACCATCTCCTCCAGACGCTTGACTGTCACAGCGGGTAGCGAGCTGATCACGTAGCTCAAATATACTCGGGCCCGATCCTGATCCAATGTCGCCAGCCCCGCCAGCATCGCCTCCAGCACCGGCTCGTCGTCGGCCTCGTCGGGGTGCGCCACGGCCGAGAGCACCGCGAGCTCGGCCGAGCTGCACCTCCACGATGACGGCCATCAGTGCCGCACCGGTCTCGTCCCGGAGCACCACGACCGAATCGGCGCGGAACTCGATGGGCGCCTGGGTGCAGGCGACCGTCTCCACACGGGCGGCGGCGTGCGGCGGGATGTCGGCCCCCGGCACGCATCGCAGCAGCTCCAATGCGGTCTCCGGCCGGTTGCGGAGGAGTTCGAGCGGCATCTCGTCATCGAAACCAGGCATGGCCGGAACGTTACTGATTGTCGTCAGTCAATTACTCTACGTTCGCGAAAGTGACGGTGATTGGCGGCCATTAAGGGGCGGAGCGGCTCAGGACTCGGGGATGGCTTCCCATTCGCGGCAGGGGTTGAGTGCGTGGTGCTGATAGATCACGCCGACGGCGGGGTGGGGCCAGCCGAGGATGACGGTCTCGCCCTCCGTGGGCGGGACCGGCTCGCCGAGGTCGGCGGCGGTGACGGGCTGGCCGCCCGGGCCGCAGACACACTCCGGGCTGCCCTCGTGGTCGATCACGTCGTCGAGCGGCATCACGTGCACGAACCTGTCCATGTCACCTACCTAGACGGGGGATTGCGGTCACATTACCTCAATGAGGCATAAACCGGAATAACTTGGACAAATCCGGAGCGACCTCGACCCATTGACCTTTGTTGGGATGGACGGCAAACTAACTCCACAATCGCCGGATGAGCCGATGGAGTGCCGCAATGCCGTACCGTCCCCCATTGATCGCGCGCGAGTTCTTCGTGGCGGATCCTCCAGAGCTTCCGGTGCGCGAGCCGGGCGAGGAGGGCCTGTCCGCGCTGACCAGCGCGGAGGTGGTGGCCTCCGACGGGCAGGGCGTGACGCTCAAGGGCTCCACCTCGGCGGAGGAGACGCTCGTCGTGCAGATCACGGTCGCGGGCGAGGGGGTGATCCGGGTGCGCCTGTCGGAGGACCCCGACGCGCGCACCCGATCCTCCCGAGCGATCTCGATGGTCACCCCCGGCGAGTACGGCGAGGCCGTCGTGGAGGCGAGCCACAGCCGCGTGATCGTCGACGCCGGGTCGCTGCGGGCCGAGGTGCGGCTGAACCCCTGGAACCTGCGCTTCACCGACCGGGCCGGCCGGACGCTGGTGGAGCAGGACCCGGGCCACCCCGACATCAGCGGCCGGCTGCGCACGCTGCCGTTCGGCCGCTCCGCGGTGGACGGCGCCCCCGTCGCCTACCACGACACGTTCGTGGCCCCGGCGGACGAGGCGTTCGGCGGCTTCGGCGAGTCGTTCACGCCGCTGGACAAGCGCGGCCAGCGCCCGCTCATGTGGAACTTCGACGCGTTCGGGGCCGAGTCGCAGCGCGCGTACAAGAACGTGCCCTTCTACCTGTCCAGCAGGGGGTACGGCATCTGCGTCGACAGCGGCACGCCGGTGGAGTTCGACATGTGCCAGTCCACGCACAGCGCCGTGCAGATCATCGTGCCCGACGACCTCATCGACTACTACGTGATCGCGGGACCGACCCCCGCCGAGGTCCTGGACCGGTTCGACGGGCTGACCTCCCGGCCGGAGCTGCCGCCGAAGTGGGCGTTCGGCACCTGGATCTCCTCGGGCTTCTTCCGGGACAGCCAGGAGCGCGTGCTGGAGCGCGCCAGGAAGATCAGGGAGCGGGGCATCCCCTGCGACGTGCTCCACCTCGACTGCTACTGGCAGGCGGACGGGCACTGGTCCGACCTGCAGTGGGACCCCGAGACGTTCCCCGACCCGGCGGGCATGCTCGCCACGCTCAAGGAGCAGGGCTTCAAGGTCTGCCTCTGGATGAACTCCTACATCTCGCACCTCAGCCCGGCCTTCGCCGAGGCGGCGGAGAAGGGCTACTTCCTCAGGCGGCCCGACGGCGAGACGTACGTCGCGGACACCTGGCACGGCTCCTACCCGGCCTGCGGCATCGTGGACTTCACCAACCCCGAGGCCGTCGAGTGGTTCAAGGGACTGCTGCGCGACCGCCTGCGCGAGGGCGTGGCGGCGTTCAAGACCGACTTCGCCGAGGGCGTCCCCGCCGACGCCGTGGCCTTCAACGGCATGACCGGCACCGAGCTGCACAACGTCTACACGCTGCTGTTCAACGACATCGTCGCGGACGTGACCCGCGAGGTGAACGGGCACGGCCTGGTCTGGGCCCGCTCGTCCTACCTCGGCGGCCAGCGCCACTCGGCCCAGTGGAGCGGCGACGTCGACACCACCTACTCCGCGATGGGCAGCACGATCAGGGGCGGGCTGTCGCACGGCCTGTCCGGCATCCCCTTCTGGAGCCACGACGCGGGCGGGTTCACCGGCACGCCCAGCCCGGACCTCTACATCCGCTGGTCGCAGTTCGCCGCGCTGTCCCCGCTCGTACGGTTCCACGGCACGACCACCCGGGAGCCCTGGGAGTTCCCGCCGCACGCCGAGCAGGCCGCCATCGAGGCCCTGCGGCTGCGCTACCGGCTCATGCCGTACATCTATTCGGCGGCCGTCACCGCGGCCGAGACGGGCGCGCCGGTGCTGCGCGCCCTGTGCGTCGACTACCCGGACGACCCGGTGGCCTGGCAGGCGGACCTGGAGTACCTTCTCGGCACCGACCTGCTCGTCGCCCCGATGACCTCCGCCGACGGCACCCGGAAGGTCTACCTGCCCTCGGGGGTGTGGGTGGACTACTGGACGGGTGAGGCCGTCGACGGCGGGCGTTATGTCACGGTGTCGCCGCCGCTCGACCAGATCCCCCTGTTCGTACGGCACGGCTCGCTGATCCCGGTCACCGAGCCGGGCGACACGGTGGCCGACGACCCCCGGGTCTCGCTGCTCGCCTTCGGCCTGCCGGAACGCGAGAGCCGTACGACGATCAGGGACCTGGACGGGGACACGACGGTCACGGCGGTGCGGGACGGCGACAGGCTGGTCGTCACCGCCGAGGGCCCCAAGCAGATCGACGGCGTCGAGTTCGTCGGCCCCGGCGTCCCGGTCGTCATCAACTAGAGACACCCCCTGGAGAAAGACCATGTTCAGAGTAGGCAGGAGCGCGGCGGTGGCGGCACTGGCCGCGGCCGCACTGGTGCTCAGCGCGTGCGGTGGATCCTCTGACGATTCCAATAGCGGCAGCGGCGGCTCCGCGGAGGGCAAGACCCTCACCCTCTGGCACTACGAGACCGGCAACAGCGCCATGGGCACCGCCTGGGCCCAGGCGATGAAGGAGTTCGAGGCGAGCCACCCCGGCGTCAAGGTGAAGTTCGAGGAGAAGGGCTTCGAGCAGATCCAGAAGACGGCGTCGATGGTCCTCAACTCCGACGAGGCGCCCGACATCATGGAGTACAACAAGGGCAACGCGACCGCCGGTCAGCTGTCCAAGCAGGGCCTGCTCACCGACCTGACGGAGCAGGCGACCAAGCGCGGCTGGGACAAGCTGCTCAGCCCGTCGCTGCAGACCACCGCGAAGTACGACGAGCGGGGCATCATGGGCTCGGGCAAGTGGTTCGGCGTGCCGAACTACGGCGAGTACGTGATGGTCTACTACAACAAGGACATGTTCGATAAGGCGGGCGTCAAGGTGCCCACCACGTTCGACGAGTTCACCGCCGCGCTCGACGCGTTCGCGAAGAAGGGCACGACCCCGATCGCGATGGCGGGCGCAGAGTACCCCGCCCAGCAGTTGTTCTACCTGCTCGCGCTGAACAAGGCCAACCGCGCCTGGATCGACTCCTTCGAGCTCTACAAGGGCAAGGTCGACTTCCACGGCCCCGAGTTCACCTACGCGGCCCAGACCTTCTCCGACTGGGTGAAGAAGGGCTACATCAGCAAGGACTCGGCCGGCATGAAGGCCGAGGACATGGGTGTCGCGTTCATCGGCGGCAAGTTCCCGATCATGGTGTCGGGCAGCTGGTGGTTCGGCCGGATGGCGGAGGAGATCAAGGACTTCAAGTGGGGCTCGTTCCTGTGGCCCGGCCAGTTCGCCCCGGGCTCCAGCGGCAACCTGTGGGTCGTGCCCGAGAAGTCCAAGAACAAGGACCTCGCCTACGACTTCATCGACATCACGATGAAGAAGGAGATCCAGAACCTGCTCGGCAACTCGGGCGGCGTCCCGGTGGCGGCCGACCCGTCGGCGATCACCGACGCGCAGAACAAGGAGCTCATCGAGAACTTCAACAAGCTCTCGACGCAGGACGGCCTGGCCTTCTACCCTGACTGGCCGGCTCCCGGCTACTACGACGTGCTCGTCGCCGGCATCCAGGAACTGATCAACGGCAGCAAGAAGCCCGAGGAGGTCCTGGACGAGATCGCCCAGCCGTACAACGACAACCTGGCCGACATCGGTAACTAGACCGAGGGCGGGTCTTCCGGCATAGGGGACCCGCCTTTCCCTCCGACTCCGGCGGCGGGGCTGCCTGACCGGTCCCCGCCGCCGGGCCCCTTCTGAAAGGTCTGCACATGGCACCACCCGGCGCGGGCGCGGCCCGCCCGCGCGGGAGGGGCGGCTACTGGCTCTACCTGGTTCCGAGCCTGGTGCTGTTCCTCGCGATCATCGTCGTCCCGTTCCTGATGAACGTGGCGACGAGCTTCACCCGCTGGTCCGGCGTCGGCACCCCCACCTGGATCGGGCTCGACAACTACACGAAGCTGTTCAAGGACGAGCGCTTCTGGGCGTCCTTCGAGCACAACGTCGCGCTGATCATCGCGATGGCCGTGGTGCCCACGATCATCGGCCTGGTGCTGGCCGCCGCGCTGTTCGACTACATCGCCAAGCGGTTCGGCGGGCGTACGGCCTCGGCCCTGCGTGCGGCCTTCTACCTGCCGCAGGTGCTGCCCGTCGCGGTGGCCGGCGTGGTGTGGGGCTGGATGCTCCACCCGTCGTACGGCGCGGTGAACCAGATCTTCGGGATCAAGATCAACTGGCTGGGTGACCCGGACATCGCGCTGGCGACGGTCATGGCGATCATGGTGTGGTTCCAGCTCGGCTACCCGGTCGTCATCTTCATGGCCGGGCTCCAGCGGGTCGACCCCTCCCTGTACGAGGCGGCCGAGATCGACGGCGCCTCGTGGTGGCGCAGGTTCTGGCACATCACGATTCCGCAGATCCGGCCGGAGATCTTCGTGGTGCTGCTGACCTGTACGATCGCGGCGCTCAAGGTGTTCGGGCCGATCTTCGTGCTCACCAGGGGAGGACCCGGCTCCGCGACCATGGTGCCGTCGTACTTCTCCTATCTGAACTTCTTCCAGAAGGTCAACGTCGGATACGGCTCGGCGATCGCGACCGTGCTCGCCCTGATCATCGTCGTGGTGACCTTCCTCTTCCTGCGGGTGCAGGAGCGTGACCAGGAGAGTGGCTCGTGAACGCCGATCGCACCTTCCGCCAGCCGGGACGGTGGGCCGTGCTCGCGGCGCTGGTCGTGCTCGCGGTCGTGATGCTCTTCCCCTTCGTCATCGTCACGCTCAACGCGTTCAAGTCCCCGGCCGAATACTCCGCGGGCGGCCCCCTGAGCCTGCCCCACGGGTTCTACCTCGACGGGATCGTCGCCTTCTGGGATCGCGTCGACTTCGGCCTGAAGCTCTGGAACAGCCTCCTGATCAGCGGCGTCGTCGCGGTCGCCGCGGTGGTGCTGTCGGTGCTCAACGCGTACGCGCTGGGCATCGGCAAGGTCCGAGGCCGGCTGTGGATCCTCGTGCTGTTCCTGGTCGCCAACACGCTGCCGCAGGAGGCGCTCGTCTACCCGCTCTACTACCTGTCGAAGGAGGTGGGGCTGTACGACTCGAAGCTCGCCGTCATCCTGATCTTCACGGTGATCCAGGCGGCCTTCGGGACCTACCTGCTCTCTTCGGTGCTCGGGCAGTTCCCCCGGGGGATCCTGGAGGCGGCCGAGATCGACGGCGCGAGCAGGTTGCGGATGCTGTGGGGCATCGTCGTGCCCATCAGCCGCCCGACGCTCTCGGTGCTGCTCATCTTCTTCTTCATCTGGACGTGGAACGAGTTCTTCCTGCCGATGGTGTTCCTCATCTCCAACGACAACCAGACCGTGCCGGTCGCCCTGGGCGTCCTGCAGGGCGAGAAGATGATGGACGCCACCATGTCCAGCGCGTCCGCGCTGCTCGGCATCATCCCCGCCGTGGCCTTCTTCCTGATCTTCCAGCGCACGCTGACCCGTGGCATCACGGTCGGCGCCATCAAGTAACGCCCCCCAAGTAACGCGTCACTACCTGACCTGGAGGCGCAATGTCCCATCGCCGTTCGGCGATGCTGTCCGCGTCGGCCGCCCTGGCTCTGGCACTGAGCCTGGGCGCCGGCCCCGCGAGGGCGGCCGGCGACTATCCGTTCCGGAACCCGTCGCTGCCGCTCGCCCAGCGCATCGACGACCTGCTCGGCCGGCTCACGCCGGACGAGAAGGTCGCGATGTTGCACCAGTACGCCCCCGCGATCGACCGTCTCGGCATCAAGATGTTCAAGACGGGCACCGAGGCGCTGCACGGCGTCGCCTGGTCGACCGACTACACCGACAACGGCGCCGTGGTCACCGCCAAGGGCACCGTCTTCCCCCAGGCGGTCGGCCTGGCCAGCACCTGGGACACCGCCCTGATCAAGCGGGTCGGCTCGGCCGTCGGCGACGAGGCCCGCGGCCACCACGCGGAGAACCCCACCGTGTGGGGGCTCAACCTCTGGGCGCCCGTGGTCAACCTGCTGCGCGACCCGCGCTGGGGGCGCAACGAGGAGGGCTACTCGGAGGACCCGACGCTGACCGGCGCCATCTCCACGGCGTACGGCTCGGGCCTGGAAGGCGACGACCCCGACCACCTGAAGACGGCGCCCACGCTGAAGCACTACCTGGCCAACAACAACGAGGTCACCCGCGACACCTCGTCGTCGGAGCTGCCGCCGCGGGTGAAGCACGAGTACGACGAGGCGGCCTTCAAGCCGGCCATCGAGGCCGACGCGGCGACCGGCGTGATGGCGTCGTACAACCTCGTCAACGGCCGGCCGAACACGGTCAACCCCGACCTGGACGACGTGGTCCGCTCGTGGACCGGCCGGACACTGTTCAACGTCACCGACGCCGGCGCGCCGAACAACCTGGTCAACTCGGAGAAGTACTACGCCACCCAGGCCGAGGCCGACGCCGCGCTGATCAAGGCGGGGCTCGACAGCTTCACCGTGGACGACACCAACGGCGCTCCGACGGTCGCGGCCGTCAAGGAGGCGCTGTCGAAGGGGCTGCTCACGCAGGCGGACGTGGACGACGCGGTCCGGCACCAGCTCAGCATCCGCTTCCGGCTCGGCGAGTTCGACCCCGACGGCGGGCCGTACGCGAAGATCACCAAGGACGTGGTCAACAGCCCGGCGAACCAGAAGCTGGCCCGCGAGACCGCGGCCAAGGCGATGGTGCTGCTCAAGAACTCCGGCGGCGCGCTGCCGCTGAAGCCCGGCAAGAAGGTCGCCGTGGTCGGCCCGCTGGCCAACGTGCTCTACACCGACTGGTATTCGGGCAGCCTGCCCTACAAGGTGACCCCGCTCGACGGGATCAAGGAGCGGGCGGCGTCGGTGGCCTCCTCGGAGGGCGTCGACCGCATCGCGCTGAAGGACGTCGCCACCGGGAAGTACATCAGCGCTCCCGCGTCCGGCGGCGACCTCAAGGAGAGCGACACCTCGGTCGGCGACACCTCGACGTTCGACGCGTTCGACTGGGGTCAGGGCGTGCTGACGCTGCGCAGCGTGGCCAACGGCAAGTACGTCAGCCGGGCCAACTGGTCCACCCTGGCCAACACCGCCGACCAGCCGTCCGGCTGGTTCGTGCAGGAGCAGTTCACGCTGGAGCCGCAGTCCGACGGCACCTCCCTGCTGCGGTACGCCGGCTACGAGACGGCCTACGACTGGTTCGGGCCGAACAAGTACGTCAAGGCGGCGGCCGACGGCACGCTCAGCCTGACCACGGCCGACCAGGCCACGCACTACGCCAAGGAGGTCGTCTCCCGCGGCGTGGACGACGCCGTCGCCAAGGCCAAGGCCGCCGACGTGGCGGTCGTCGTGGTCGGCAGCATGCCGTTCATCAACGGCCGCGAGGACCACGACCGCACCGACATGAACCTCGCCGATGGCCAGGAGGCGCTGGTCAAGGCCGTGAAGGCGGCCAACCCGAACACGGTGGTGGTGCTGGAGAACAGCTACCCGACCACGGTCGACTGGGAGCAGGACAACGTCCCCGCCATCCTGTGGACCACCCACGCGGGCGCCGAGACCGGGCACGCCCTCGCCGACGTCCTGTACGGCGACGTCAACCCGGCCGGGCGGCTCACCCAGACGTGGTACCGGTCGGCCGCCGAGCTGCCGGGCATCCTCGACTACGACATCGTCAAGAAGGACCGGACGTACCTGTATTACCAGGGCAAGCCGCTCTACCCGTTCGGGTACGGCCTGTCGTACACGTCGTTCTCCTACCAGGGCCTGAAGGCGGTGCAGAAGGGCGACGCGTACGAGGTCTCGGTCAAGGTGACCAACACCGGCTCCCGGGCCGGCGACGAGGTCGTGCAGCTCTACACCCACCAGCAGCGCTCGCGGGTGAAGCAGCCGGTCAAGCAGCTTCGCGCGTTCGAGCGGGTGACGCTGGCGCCGGGGCAGACCAGGACGGTCGCCTTCAGCGTCAAGAGGAGCGACCTGGCGCTGTGGGACGTCACACGGAACAAGTGGACCGTCGAGAACGCGACCCACGACGTGCTCGTGGGGTCGTCCTCGGCGAACATCCGCCAGCGGGCGACGATCAACGTCAAGGGTGAGAACATCCCGCACCGCGACCTGTCGAAGACCACCCGGGCGGTCGACTTCGACGACTACTCGGGCATCCACCTGGTCGACGAGACCAAGGTGCGCGGCGACGCGGTGGCGGGCGCGAACGGCGGCTGGATCGCGTTCAAGGACGTCCAGCTCCGCAAGCCGCGCACGGTGACGGCCGGGGTGGCCTCAACGGGCGGCGGGACCGTCGAGGTGCGTCTCGGCTCGCCGACCGGCGCGAAGGTGGCCACGATCCCGGTCGCCGCGACCGGCGGGATCTACAACTGGGCCACCGCGACCGCTCCCGTGTCCGGTGCGAACGGCGTGAAGGATGTCTACCTGGTCTTCACCGGCGACGTCCGGATCAAGGACCTCGCCCTGAGCTGAGGCTCCCGCCGATAACAACGGACGCCCCGCGCGCGTACGTGCGCGGGGCGTCCGCACGCGTGGGGGGTCAGCGGGGCTCCAGCACGTCCGTCGCCTTGTGGTCCTCGTCCACTCCTTCGACGAGCACGGTGTCACCCAAGGAGTTGCGCGTGCGCAGCGGCAGGATCTCCTGGTAGGCGGGCGACCGGTACCAGGCCCTCGCCGTGTCGAGGTCGGGGAACTGGATGACGACCAGGGTGTGCGTCCAGGTGCCCTCCAGCACCTCGGGATCGCCGCCGTGGATGATGAAACGGCCGCCGAACGGCTCCAGCGTGGCGTCGATGCGCCGCAGGTATTCCGTGATGTCCGCTCCCACGGTGACGTCGCGGAGCTGGGCGATGGCGTAGGCGGGCATGGTCTCTCCAGGGTCGGATGTGGTGCGCCGGTGTCGGCGCGTCCTCCTCGTGACTCGAGCATGCCGCGGACGGGTCGCGGAGACGATGACGCGTGAGGTAATCATCTGCCGGCGGCGGGTTCACCACACGACGTTCGTACTGGGGCGGTGGATCCACGCCTTCTGACGGACGTCGCAGAGGCGGGGCCGCCGCTTGCAGAAGTTGCCCTGGGAGTCGCCGGCGCCGCTCACGCTGATGGTGGCCTGCTGCAGACTCGTTGATCGGCGTCGTACCCGGCAACCGGTTCTTTGCCGGGCGGTGAGGCTGGTTCCGTGCGCGGCGGGCGTATCGATCACGCTTTCGCTATTCTCCCCGATATGGCCGAATCGCTGAGGGGGACGCTGGCCTCGCGATACCACCTGCTGCGCCCGCTGGGCTCCGGCGGCATGGGCACGGTGTGGCTGGCCAGAGACTCCGTGCTCGACCGCGAGGTGGCGATCAAGGAGCTCCGCCTCCCGGACGGCCTCGGCGAGCGCGAGCGGGCCGAACTGATCGCCAGGGTCATGCGCGAGGCGGAGGTCACCGCGCGCGTCCGGCATCCCGGGATCGTCGCCCTGCACGACGTGCTCCTCCAGGACGGCAGGCCGTGGATCGTCATGGAACTGCTGCACGGCCACGATCTCGCCCGGCAGATCGCCGCGTACGGGCCGCTGCCGTACCGGCAGGTGGCGGACCTCGGTGCTCGCCTGCTCGACGCGCTGTCGGCCACGCACGCCGGGGGCGTGCAGCACCGGGACGTGAAGCCGGGCAACGTCTTCCTCTCCGCGGACGGCCGGGTGCTCCTCACCGACTTCGGCATCGCCCGCCCCGCCGACCAGGCGTCGATCACCGAGGCCGGCCTGCTGGTCGGCTCACCGGGCTTCATCGCCCCGGAACGGCTCGCGGGCGATCCCGGCGGCCCGGCCGCCGACCTGTGGTCGCTCGCCGCCACCCTCTACACGGCCGTCGAGGGCGTCGCCCCCTACCAGGGCTCGCGTTCGGAGGTGATCCGGGCGACCCTCACCCAGGCTCCCCGTCCGCCGGTGCTCGCGGGACCGCTCGGCCCGGTGCTGACGTGGATGATGGCGCGCGATCCGGCCGCCCGCCCCGACGCGGCGACCACGCTCAGGCTGCTGCGGCAGGTGGCCGACGGCGGCACTCCGGACCTCGATCCCCGGCACGGGCTGCGGATCGAGTCGCCGAAGCGGCGCCACCGGTGGTGGTACGCGGCCGGGGCCGCCGCCGTGGTGGGCGCCGCGGTCGCCGTGGCGGCGGTCGTGTTCTCCGGCAGGGCGGGCGATCCGCCCCACGATCCCGTGCACCGGGTCTCGCCCACCTTCGACAGCGCCGTGGACCTGTGCCGGGCGCTGCCGGCCGAGGAGGTGCGGCGGATCGTGGGCGCCTCAGCGGAGGTCCGGCCGGGGAAGACGAACTGCCAGTGGACCGTGAAGGGCAGCGGCGTCGAGCTGAGCGCCGAGACCGACTCCGACACCCCCGAGCCGTGGGGGCTCGACACCGCCTCGGCGACCACGCTGATGGAAGGGCTGCGCAGGCAGTACGGCTCGGGGCCGAGCGACGCGAGCTGGCTCTGGTACGAGATCGGCCTCGACCAGAGGACCCAGGCCATCCAGACGGCCGGACGGGAGACGCCGGATGTGGCCGACGAGGCGTTCGCCGTCGACCTCACCACGCCGGAGGGCAGGGCACAGGCCGCCGATGTGTACTTCAGGCTCGGCGACCTCGTCGTCTGCCTCCGGTACGCCGACCTCGACGTGAGCTCCCCGGCCGTCCTGCGGGACCGGGCGATCGCGGCGGCGGCGTCGGCGGCCGAGGGCCTGAGGGGGCTGGCATAGCCGTGGACCTGCTCGCCGGACGGTACCGCCTCGCCGAACCGCTCGGCGAGGGCGGCGGCGGCACGGTCTGGCGCGCCCACGACGAACTGCTGCGCCGGGAGGTGGCGATCAAGCAGCTGCGCGTCCCGCCGGACCTGGACGACCGGCAGCGCGCCGACTTCCTCGGCAGAGCCGTCGATGAGGCCCGGGCGGCCGGACGGCTCACCCACCCGTCCATCGTGACGGTCCACGACGTCGTCGGGCACGCCGGGCAGCCGTGGATCGTCATGGACCTGGTGCCGGGCCGCTCCCTCGACAAGATCATCCGAGAGGACGGGCCGCTCGCCTCCGAGCGCGTGGCCGAGATCGGGCTGGCCGTCCTCGACGCGCTGGAGGCGGCCCACGCCCGGGGCATCCTGCACCGCGACGTCAAACCGGCCAACGTCCTCATCGGGCCGGACGGCCGCGCCCTGCTCACCGACTTCGGGATCGCCGCGCCGCTGGGCGGCGCCGGGCACTCCTGGCAGAGCTCGGCGGGCTCGCCCAACTACATGGCCCCGGAACGGTTCCGCGACGAGCCGGACGGCCCGCCTTCCGACCTGTGGTCCCTCGGGGCCACGCTCTACACCGCCGTCGAGGGGGAGCCGCCCTTCCACCGGAGCATGGCCGCCGCGCTCGTCGCCGCCGTCCTGCTCCACGAGCCCCGGCCGATGACCAGGGCCTCGCGGGTGCTCGCGTGGATCGTGCTCGCCCTGCTCGACAAGGATCCGGCGCGGCGTCCGCCGCCGGACGTCGTGCGGCAGGCGCTGCGGGCCGCCGCCGCGCCGCCCGCCCCCGCCCCGGCGGACCGGCCCGCCGGGAGGTGGCGCTTCGTCGCCGTGGCGGCCCTGGTGGTCGTGGTCGGCCTCGCGGCGGGCCTGGGCGCCTGGCTTCTCGTGTCCGGGAAACAGGGCGGCTCGGGGCGGTTCGCCGCCGTCCCCGACGCCTGCCGCAGCCTGACCAAGGCGCAGATCCACGACCTCCTCGGTGCCACGCCGCGTGGGGAACCCGCCGCCGAGGGGCGATGCGAGTGGAAGGAGCACACCACCGGCCACGACGGGACGATCACGGTGGCCTACCGGTTGCCGGCCGAGGGGGAGGCGGCGGCCTCCCGCGACCTCGCGGCGGAGCGGGCCGCGCGGGGCGCCGCCTCGCGCGACCGGGCCGGGATCGCCGACGAGGCCTTCACCTGTGACTCCTCCGACCCCGCCGCCGGGACCACCGGGGCCACGGTCTGGTTCCGCCTCAGCAATCTCATCGTCGAGGTCGCCTACCGGCGCGCCGGTGACCCCTCGGTCACCCCGGCCGACCGGCGCACGGCCGAGCGCGCCGCCGAACTCGTCGGCATCGGGCTCGGGTGACCTCCCGCTCTGCATCTGTAGGAGACCCCCATGACCAGCGGTGACGACGCCCCCGTCGAGCCCGGGGAGACGCCTCCCCCGGACGACCGCCCCCGGCAGGGCATGCCGCCGTACCCGCCGCAGGGCCATCCCCATCCCGGAGTTCCGCCCTACCCGCCCCCGTACGGCCCGCCGCCCGGTCCACAGCCCGGGTCACAGCCACAGCCGCAGCCGGGCGCCTATCCCGCCGGTCCTCAGCCGCAGCCGGGTGCGTATCCCGCTCCCCAGCCGGGTCCGTACGCCGGTCCACAACCAGGTCCGTACTCCGGTCCACAGCCCGGGTCACAGCCACAGCCGCAGCCGGGCGCCTATCCCGCACCGGGCGCCTACCCCGGTTCCCCGCCCGGTCCCCAGCCGCAGCCCGGGGGGTATCCCGGCGCGCCGGGTGGCCAGGGCTGGCCGCAGCCGGGACCGCAGGCCGGGCCGCCGCAGTCGCCTCAAACGAATCCCTATCCCTATCCATCCCAGGGAGGACAGGGCGGCCCGCCGTCTGGACCGCAGGGGCAGGGGTGGCAGGCGGCGACGCCGCCTCCGCCCGAACTGTGGCAGATGCCGACCCAGCCCTCCACCCCGGCGCGGCGAGGGTGGGTGCTGCCGGTGGTGGCGGTCGTCGCTGTGCTGGTGGTGGCCGGGGGGACGTTCGCGTTCATGACGGTACGCCAGACGGGAACGCCCAGTAAGGCGAGTCCGACGGCGACGGCGGCGACGGCGGCCGAGAAGTCGGCGTCGGCCGCGCCGGTGGCGGCGACCGCCGACGTGTGCTCGATGCTCGACCCTGACGAGGCCGAGCGACTCGTGCCGGGAGCCACGATCGACTCCTCGACGAACGACAACCGTGGCGACACCCTCGTCAGCTACGTCCGGTACACGTGCGGCTGGGTCAACCGGAACATCTCGTACAAGGACGTCACCCGCAGTCGTGAGATCACGGTGAACGTGTCGAAGTACGAGGCGATCGGAACGACCACGGCGGAGAAGGCGGCGCGGATCCAGTTCGACGGCGAGTTCAAGCAGTACAAGTACCAGTCGACCCATTCGGACGAGGAGCACTACTACTCGCCGGTCCAGGAGTACCAGGGCGTCGGAGACCAGGCGGCCGCGCAGTACCAATGGACGCGGGAGGGGGACAAGTACTGGTACTCCTTCGGTCAGGGAGTCGGCCGGGTGGGAGACGTGGTCTTCCAGGTGAAGTTCGAGGCGAGCCAGAAGAAGAAGGAAGCCGATTTCCTGTCGACGGAGAGCACGCAGTCGATCACCGAGGAGAACGCCCTGCGGGAGGTGAAGGGCCTGCTCGGGCAGCTCGCGAAGTCCGTGACCGCCTGGCGGGCCGGACAGCCGCTGCCGTACCACGCGCGTCCCAAGCCGAGCCCGTCGCCGTCGCCCTCGCCCACCCGGATCCCCCTGCCCCGGGCCTGCGTGAGCCTCAAGACGCTGGCCGCCACCCTGGTGCCGGACACCGAGGGCGCGGCGGTGCGGAGCAAGGAGGGCCACTCGAACGTCACCCAGTGCCAGTGGTGGAACGACAAGCTGCCGCTCGGCGGAGGCAAGGTCCGGTGGCGCAACCTGCGCATCGCCGTCCACACCTTCTGGGACGCGGAATCCGCCCGTTACTACCTCATCGACCAGCGCTCGAAGACCAAGTTCACGGCGAGCAGCGAGATCGGCGGCATCCGGTGGGGCAAGGTCGAGAAGCTGACCGGCTTCGGGCAGGAGGCGTTCGGCCAGGCGATCCGGCAGCGCACCGACACGGCCCAGGGCAACCGGTACGAGATCTACGCGCTGGACGGCAAGAACGTCATATGGGTGCTGTTTTCCGGCAGCGACCGCCCGGAGAACACGCCGATCAACGCGTCCGACTCCGTGCTCATGGACCCGAAGGAGGCGGCCACCGGGGCCAAGTCCGTGGCCAAGGCCCTGCTCGGCGCCCTGTGAGCCGGTGTTCGTGCAGGTTTACGCGGGTATTTCCCTCCTCGACCGCGAGTCGACGGGGGGAAACCATGGCTACCTGTGAGGTCTGCGGCAACGATTACGACATGGCCTTCGAGGTGCACACCCAGGGGGCGGTGCACGTCTTCGACAGCTTCGAGTGCGCCATCAGCCGGATGGCGCCCGTGTGCGAGCACTGCGGGTGCCGCATCGTGGGCCACGGCTCCGAGTTCGACGGCCGCTGGTTCTGCTGCGCGCACTGCGCCCGGGAATCCGGTGCGACCAGGATTGTCGACAGAGAGGTCACGGGCGCCGTCGCCCGCTAGAGCGGGTCACCTTGAGGTCGTGAGGGCCTCCGAGCGGGATCCACACCCGCGGGAGGCCCTCATGCCGCACGTCAGGACTCGAACGCGACCAGCCGGATGATGAGAAATCCCTCGCCCTCGCGCTTCGGCGGCAGCGTGGTGCCCGGCACGGCCTCGAACACCTCGGGGTGCTCGTCCCTGGTCACCACGCCGAACAGGTCGTCCGGCAGGGTCATGCCCAGCGCCATGGCACGCCTCGCGGCGGCGTAGAAACTGCCGCCCGCCTCCAGGTCGGCGGCGACCATCTCGGCCGCCGGCCGGTCGGGCACCCGGATGCGGGCCACCCGGGCCCGCTGCGGCCGGGCCGAGCGGGCGCGGAGATAGTCCTCGATCTCCCACACGAGCAACTCGCCGAGGTAATGCGACATGTCCCTCTTCACGGTGCTCAGACTCGCCTGGGGCGGTTGATTCCCGTTTGCACTCCGTTTGCCCCGCAGCTCGCTTCCGGTGATCGGCTTGCGGCGTAGTGGACTTTCCGCGCCGTCCGAGGGTCCGCCGGCGCCCGCTCATCCCGCCCGGGGGGCTTGCCCCTGGATTCGCATGACGCTGCACGGTAGTCTTTTAGTTAGTTCCTTAGCCAAACAAATGTCGGAGGAGCGAGTGCCACCAGGTTACCCGGGAGGCGCTGGGACCGGTGGCCGGTGCCGAGCCGGGCGCGGCGCTGCCCGAGCGTCCGTGCGTGCCACGATTCCGGCCGCCGTTGTCGTGTCAAATTGCTCGCAATTGCGGCATGATGAGCCCGAGCGGGAACGGGGCGGACATTGATCACATCGCACAACGGGCCACAGCCGGCCGACTTCACCGACGTACGGGCGACCAACCTCGCCGTCGTGCTGCGGTTCGTCCGGGAGAACGCGCCCTGCTCACGTGCCGACATCGCCGCCTCGACGGGCCTCAACAAGGCCACCGTGTCCAGCCTGGTCGCCGACCTCATCGACCGGCGCCTGCTGCGCGAGACCGGCCTGACCGAGCACCGGGTCGGCCGGCCCGCCACCATGCTCGTCCTGGACGGCTCGCCGTACGCCGCGATCGGCATCGAGGTCAACGTCGACTACATCACAGCGGTCGCCGTGGACCTCAAGGGCGAGGAGCTCCTGAACTGGCGGCGGACCTTCCCCGGCGGGACCTCGAGCGCGGGCCAGGCGGTCGTCGCCATGGCGGCGCTCGCCCGGCGGGTCGTCAGCCGGATGACCAAGGAGGCCCGGCAGGTGCTCGGCCTGACCGTGGCCGTGCCCGGTCTGGTCGACGTCAACGGGATCGTGCGGGTCGCCCCCAACCTGGGCTGGCGCGACGCGGACCTGGCGGGCGACCTCACCAAGGCGCTGCGCGACCCCGGCTTCCCCGTGCTCGTGGACAACGACGCCAACCTCGCCGCCCTGGCCGAGCACCGGTTCGGGCCCCACCGCAACGCCGCCAACCTCGTCTACGTGACCGGCGAGGTCGGCGTGGGGGCGGGCATCGTCATGGACGGACGGCTCAGGCGGGGCGGGCAGGGCTACAGCGGCGAGATCGGCCACATCGAGCTCGATCCCGCCGGGCCCACCTGCCGGTGCGGCCGGCGCGGCTGCCTGGAGGCCGTCGCAGGGGTCGGCGCGATCCTCGCCCACACGGCGCCCGACGCCTCGCCGTCCGAGCTCGAACTCGAGATCGACGAGGTCGTGCGGCGCGCCCGCAACGGCGAGCGGGACATCCTCACGCTCCTGGAGGACGTGGGACGCCACCTCGGCAGGGGAATGGCCGCCGTGGCCAACATGCTCAACCCGGAGGTCGTGATCCTCGGGGGCTACTACGTACCGCTGGCGCCCTGGCTCGTCGCGTGCGCGGAGGAGGAGATGTACGGCAGGGTGCTCGCCCCCGGCGGGGGAGGCTGCCGGCTGGAGGTGTCGACGCTCGGGTACGGCGCGGCCGCGCTCGGGGCCGCCGCGCGGGTGCTCGACTCGGTCGACTCCGGCCGCCTGCCCGCGCAGCGCTGACCGTCCCGCCGCCGGCGCCCGGAACCGCCGGGCCGACCCATGCGCCCGGCGCACCGTTCCCTGCGGCAGGCGTACCGATATCGAGCGGCTGCGAACCCGGCCGGGGTGCGAGGCGTCGAACAATGCACTGTCGACGAATTGGAAAACGATGAACACTCGCCTGCTGTCCGCCGCCGCGCTCTCCGCCGTGCTCACGGCCGCACTGGCCGCCCCCGCGGCCGCCGCCGCTCCGGCCGGGGCCTCCGCCGCGCCGAAGCCCCTCACCGGGGTCGCCGTCTACCTGTCGTACGGCAAGGGTTACCCGGTCAGCCGTTACGAGCCCGGCAAGGGCTTCACGAAGCTGGGCGCCATGCCGATGACGGGCCAGTTCTCCGCGTCCCCTGACGGCAGGAAGCTCGCCTGGATCACCGGCAAGGGGTACGTCCAGGTCGGGGACGGCCGCACGGTCACGACCGCGGCCAAGGGCGCCGGAGCCGGAGCGCCGTGCCTCACCCCGGTCTGGTCGCCCGACTCCAGGCAGGTCGCGTACGTGGTGCGGGCCGACTCCGACGCCGGGTCCGTCACGGTGGTCGGCGCCGACGGCAAGGGCCGCAAGAAGGCGGGCACGACCCTCGGGGTCTGCCACCTGGCCTGGTCGGCCGACGGCCGCTACCTCGCGGGGTACGCCGGGACGACCGAGGGCGTGTACCGCCTCGACGTGAGGACCGGCAAGACGGTCAAGGTCAAGGGCGTCGGCCTCGCCAACCACGTGCAGAGCCTGTCTCCCGACGGATCGAAGGTCGTCGTGGCGCCGCTGTCGAGGAACGCGCCCGGCGGCGACGGCTCCTGGCCGGGGGGCTTCCGCCCGGCCGTGGTCGACGTCGCCACCGGCAAGAAGGCCGCCATCCCGGTGAAGGGCTCGCTCGTGGGCGCCTTCTACCTGCGGGACGGCCGCCTGGTCGTCCGGGTCGCCGGGCGCACCGCCAACACCCTGGTCGTGCTCGACAAGAACGGCAGGCAGGTGCAGCGCCTGACCGAGCCCGCCGCGGCCAGGCGGCAGGCGCTGCTGCAGATCGTCGGCTGACCGGAGAATCCCGGCATCGGCCGGAAGGGCGGGCGCGGACCGGCCGGGACTCCCGGCCCCGCGCCCGCCCTTTGCGTACGGCCGGAGTGGACCTCGACGGGACATCGAGGTGAAACCGGCGAGGGTCTTGACCTGAGCCGAGGATGAGGGCAATCTTCCGGATAAGCCCGGATTTACACGCCAGAAACTTGCGGTAACCCTTTCGAAGCGCTTCGACAACGGCGCTTCTCCAACCGAACTTGCGGATCCTCGCGACGCCCTCATGGGCGTGTTTTTCGGCAGGTCATCGAAGCGCTTCGACGCGAAGGGTGAGTCTCCAGATGAACGAACCGGCGAGACACGACCAGGACCCGGCATTCCGGAACCCCGCGCTGTCTCCCGCCGAACGGGTGGACGACCTGCTCGGCAGGCTCACGCTCGACGAGAAGATCGGCCTGCTGCACCAGTACCAGGCGCCGGTGGAACGGCTCGGCCTGCGGGTCTTCCGCACCGGCACCGAGGCGCTGCACGGCCTGGCCTGGCACGGCCCCGCCACCGTGTTCCCCCAGGCCGTCGGCCTGGCCAGCACCTGGAACCCGGACCTGGTCCGCCAGGTGGGGGAGGCGACAGGCGACGAGGTCATGGCCTTCCACCACAAGGACCCGCAGAGCGTGGGCCGCAACGTCTGGGCGCCGGTGGTCAACCCGCTGCGCGACCCGCGCTGGGGCCGCAACGAGGAGGGCTACTCCGAGGACCCCTGGCTGACCGGGGTGATGGGCACGGCCTACGCCCGCGGCCTGCGCGGCGGCCACGCCGTGCTGAAGACGGCGCCCACGCTGAAGCACTTCCTCGGCTACAACAACGAGACCGACCGGTGCGTGACCTCCAGCGGCCTGCCGCCGCGGGTGCTGCACGAATACGAGCTCAAGGCGTTCCGGCCGGCCGTCGAGTCGGGGGCCGCGGTGGCCGTCATGCCGTCGTACAACCTCGTCAACGGCCGGCCGGCCCACCTGTCGCCGCTGATCGGCAGCCACCTGCGCACGTGGGCGCCCGACGACATCCTCGTGGTCAGCGACGCGTACGCGCCGGGGAACCTCGCCGGGCTGCAGGGCTACCACAAGGACCTGCCCGAGGCGTACGCGCACGCGATCAAGGCCGGACTGGACAGCTTCACCCAGGACGACGCGGACACCGCCGCCACCCTGGGCCACGTCAGGACCGCGCTCGACCGCGGCCTGCTGACCGAGGCCGACATCGACGCCGCCGCCCGGCACGCGCTGTCGATCCGGGTGCGGCTCGGCGAGTTCGACCCCGCCACGCCGTACGACGACATCACCCACGACGTCGTCAACAGCCCCGAGCACCGGCGGCTCGCGCGGGAGGCGGCCCGCCAGTCGATCACCCTGCTGAAGAACGACGGCCTGCTTCCGCTGGCCGCCCCGCGTACGGTCGCGGTGATCGGCCCGCTGGCCGACGCGTTGTTCGAGGACTGGTACAGCGGCACGCTGCCCTACCAGGTCACGGCTCTGGCGGGGCTCGCCGAGCGGTGCGAGACCGTCTACTGCGAGGGTGCCGACCGGGTGGCGCTGCGCACCGAGGGCGGGTACGTCGGCGCGTCCGCCGACCCCGCCGGCGGCCCGCTGTACGTGGGGAGCGAACGCTCCTGCTTCGACGTGTTCGACTGGGGCGGCGGCGCGTTCGCGTTCCGGTCCTGCGCCAACGGGCGGCACGTGTCGGCGGGCGAGGACGGCGTGCTGGCCAACGACCAGCCGGGACCGAACGGCTGGGAGGTGCGCCAGACCTTCCGGATCGAGGAGCGGCCGAGGGGCGTGGTGCTGCGCAACATCTCCTCCGGCCGCTACGTCACCGTGGCCGACGGCGTCGTGCGCACGACCGACGACCCCGACGCCGCGTCCGTGCTGTCCGTGGAGCCGGTCGAGAGCGGCGCGGCCCGCGCCGCGGAGGCCGCGGCCCGCGCGGACGTCGCGATCGTCGTGCTCGGCGACCACCCGCTGGTGAACGGCCGCGAGACCGAGGACCGCGCGACGCTTGCGCTGCCCGAGCGGCAGGAGGCCCTGCTGAAGGCCGTCCACGCGGCCAATCCGGCCACCGTGCTCGTGGTCTCCAGCGGATATCCGTTCGCGGTGACCTGGGCGCAGGAGCACCTGCCCGCGATCGTCTGGTCGGCCCACGGCGGCCAGGAGTACGGCCACGCACTCGCCGGCGTGCTGCTCGGCGACGACGACCCGGGCGGCCGCCTCACCCAGACGTGGTACCGCTCGGCCGCCGAGCTGCCCGACCTGCTCGACTACGACATCATCGCCTCCGACGCCACCTACCTCTACTACCGCGGCCGGCCGCTCTACCCGTTCGGGCACGGCCTGAGCTACACCCGTTTCGCCTACTCCGATCTGGAGCTGTCGTCGGCCGACCTCGCCGAGGACGACACGCTGACCCTCCGGGTGACCGTGACGAACGCGGGCGAGCGCGAGGGGGAGGAGGTCGTGCAGTTCTACACCCACCAGCGGCGCTCCCGGGTGAAGCAGCCGCTGCGTCAGCTGCGCGGTTTCGTCAAGGTGCGGCTCGCGCCGGGCGAGAGCCGTACGGTGTCGGTGGACGTGCCGGTCGCCGACCTGGCCTTCTGGGACGTGACGCGCGGCAGGTTCGTGGTCGAGGAGGCCGCGCACAAGGCGCAGGTGGGCGCCTCGGCGGGGGACATCCGGCTGTGCGCGCCGTTCCGGGTGCGGGGCGAGCGCATCCCGCCGCGCGATCTGACCTCGGGGCCACTGGACGCGGCCGATCACGACGAGTACGACGGTGTGGTGCTGTGCGACGCCGCTCTCGACTCCGGAGACGCGGTCCGCTCCACGGGACCGGGGGCGTGGATCGCCTTCCGCGACTGCGATTTCGGCGGAGGGGACGTCGGAGGGGACCTCGCCGACGGGAGCCTGTCGGCGTGCGTCCTGGCGGTGTCGAGCGACGAGGGAGGGGTGGTCACGCTGCGGCTCGACGATCCCCTGACCGGCGACGTCGCCGGCGCGGTCAGCGTCCCGCCGACGGCGGCCAGGCACGATTTCGCCGAGGTGAGCACTCCTCTGGCGGGAGCCGCCGGAGTGCGCGATCTTTATGTGGTGTACGAGAGCGAGGGGGTCACGGTGAGCGCGTTGGGGTTCTGCCCGTGAGGACCGTGACGATCGCCGACGTCGCCAAGCACGCGGGGGTCGCCGTCTCCACGGTCTCGTACGTGCTGAGCGGCAAGCGGGCGATATCGGCGACCACGCGGCAGCGGGTCCTGGACAGCGTGCGGGTCCTCGGTTATCACCCCAACGCCGGCGCCCGCGCCCTGGCGAGCAAGCGCGCGAAGGTCATCGCGCTGGTGCTGCCGCTGCGGGCCGGCATGAACCTGCCGGTCCTCATGCAGTTCGCGACCTCGGTCGTCACCACGGCCCGCCAGTACGACCACGACGTGCTGCTCATGACGGCCGACGAGGGGGCGGACGGGCTGCACCGGGTGGCGGCCAGCGCGCTGGTCGACGGGCTGTTGCTGATGGACGTGGAGATCCACGACCCGCGGGTGCCGCTGCTGCGCAAGCTCGCCGAGCCGAGCGTGCTGATCGGTTTCCCGGCCGACCCCGAAGGGCTGACCTGCGTCGACCTCGACTTCGCCCGCGCCGGGGCGCTGTGCGCCGACCACCTGGCCGATCTCGGGCATCGCGAGATCGCGCTGCTGGGCGCGCCGCGCGTGGTCTACGAGCGCGGCACGGGGTTCGCCGAGCGGACGATGGCGGGTTACGTCGAGGCGGCCCGGCGGCACGGGCTCGAGGCCGACGCGCGGCCCTGCGAGGAGTCCTTCGACGAGGTCCACGCCGCCGTGAAGCTGCTGCTCGACGAGCGGCCGGGGCTGTCCGGGCTCGTCGTGCACAACGAGGCGGCCGCCGGCCACGTGCTGGGGGCGTTGCGGATCCTCGGCAGGCGGGTGCCCGAGGACGTCTCGGTGGTGGCGATCTGCCCGGACGACATCGCCGAGCGGGCCAGCCCCGCGCTGACCTCCGTGCTCATTCCCGCCGAGGACGTCGGCAGGCAGGCGGTCCGGCTGCTCATGGCCAAGCTGGAGGGCCAGGCCGTCCCCGAGTCGACGCTCCTCGAACCTCGGCTGACGATTCGCGAAAGTTCACGATGATCTCATTTCCCGACGGCTTCCTGTGGGGGGCCGCGACCGCGTCGTACCAGATCGAGGGAGCGGTCCACGCCGACGGCCGCGTCCCGTCGATCTGGGACACCTTCTCCCACACCCCCGGCGTGATCGCCGACGGCCACACCGGCGACGTGGCCTGCGACCACTACCACCGCTATCTCGAGGACGTCGAGATCATGGCGTGGCTGGGGCTGAAGGCCTACCGGTTCTCGGTGGCCTGGCCGCGCCTCGCCGACCTGAGCTTCTACGACCGGCTCGTCGACGCCCTGCTCGCCAGGGGCATCACGCCCGTCGCGACGCTCTACCACTGGGACCTCCCGCAGACGCTGCAGGACACGGGCGGCTGGACCAACCGTGAGACGGCCTTCCGGTTCGCCGACTACGCCGCCGCCGTGCACCGGCGCCTGGGCGACCGCGTCGGCGTCTGGACGACGCTCAACGAGCCCTGGGTGTCGGCGTTCGTCGGGCACGGATCGGGCCGGCACGCGCCCGGGGTGACCGACCCGGCCGCCGCGTTCACCGCCGCCCACCACCTGATGCTCGCGCACGGCCTGGCCGTGCAGGCGCTGCGTGCGGGGGGCGCGGAGTCCGTCTCGCTGACGCTGAACCTGACGACGGTCCTCGGCGACCCCGAGCCGGCCCGCCTGATCGACGGGCTGGCGAACCGGCTCTTCCTCGACCCCGTGCTGCGCGGCGAGTACCCCGCCGACGTCCTCGCCCGCCTGGAGCGTTTCACCAAGGTCAACCTGGACGACCTGCCGACGATCGCGCAGCCGATCGACGTGCTCGGCGTCAACTACTACACGGTCAACCGGGTCGTCGCCGACCCCTCGTCCGAGGGCCACCCGGAGTATCCCGGCAGCGAGGGCATCGCCTGGGAGGACCCGCACGGCGAGGTCACCGAGATGGACTGGGAGATCAACCCGGCCGGTCTTGAGGACCTGCTCGTGCGGCTGGCGCGCGACTACCCCGGCACGCCCTTGATGATCACGGAGAACGGGGCCGCCGTTCCCGACGGGGTGTCCGACCCCGGCCGGATCTCCTATCTCGACGCCCACTTCCGCGCCGCCCGGTCGGCCATGGACCGGGGCGCCGACCTGCGCGGCTACTTCGTGTGGTCGCTGATGGACAACTTCGAGTGGGCCAGGGGCTACCACAAGCGGTTCGGGCTCGTCCGCGTCGACTACGACACGCTGGAACGGACGCCGCGCGACAGCGCCCGCTGGTATCGCGAGGTGATCGCCCGGAACGGCCTGGCGGACTGAGGCGGCCCGCCCCTACGGGACGGTTTCCGCGCAGATCATCGTGATCAGCAGGACGACCAGCGCCCCGAGGTGGGCGGCCGACGACCACAGGCCGATCGGAACGGTCGCCGCGGCCAGCAGCGCCGCGGCGACCCGCACGGCGCTCCGTCCCGGCCCGAGCACCCGGCGGAACCACAGGTCGCCGAGCAGGAACAGCGCGGTTCCCCCTGCGAGCGCGACGGCGGGGCCGAGGCCGAGATGGTCGTGGCCGACGGCCTTCTTGATCCCGGCCGCCGTCGCGACGACCCCGAGCAGGATCGGGATGTGGGCGTAGAAGTAGGCGCCCAGGATGAGCCGCGTCCGCCGGACGACGTCGGCCCGCATCAGCGCGTGCTCGGGCCCGCTCTCGCCGCGTCCGAAGTACACCCACCACAGCGACGCGGTGAGGGCGAGGCCCAGCAGGGCCGCGACGATCAGCGCCGCCCCGGGGTGGCCGTCGGTCGCCCCGATGCCGATCGCCACGATCGACTCGCCCAGCACGATGATCACCAGCAGGCCGTGCCGCTCGACGATGTGCGCCGGGTGCAGGGGGAAGCCCTTCTGCCCGATGAAGATCGGGCTCATCCAGATGAGCACGAGGGCCGCCGTCCACAGCACGTAGTTCCACGGCGGGCCTGCGAAGGCGGCGGCGAAGACGAGCGCGGTCGCGGCCAGGTTGAACGGCACGACCCGCGCGATCGCGGCCGTCGCCTGCAGGTAGAGCCCGCCGTGGACGAGCACGATGACGAGGTAGCCGACGGCGAACGCCACGCCGCTGCCCGAGAACGTGCGCGGGATGGCCAGGGCCATGATCAGGAATCCGGCCATGCCGCAGAGGATCAGCACCCGCCGGGCCGCGCGCTCCGGCGGCACGGTGTTGGTGAGCCAGGCGTAGCCGGAGTACATCCACCAGAGCAGACCGAAGATCAGGATGGCCTGCACGGTGCCCTGGCCGGCGAACCCCTCTCCGTCCTGCCGGGTGAAATCGCCGACCAGCAGCGACGTGAGCTGCGTGATCGTGAAGACGAAGACGAGGTCGAAGAAGAGCTCGATCGTGGAGACGCGCAGCTCGGCGTCCGGAGCGGTCGGTTCGACGCGCTCGGCGAACCAGCGGGGGAGAAGCATGGCGGATATTGTGCCGGTTGCGCTGCTTTCTTGATTACACGTTTTCACGTGCTCCGGAGATCGGCGGCAGCACCCGGTCGCCGAGCCCCGGGAACACCTTCGCGACCTTCGCGGTCAGATAGTCGCCGTACGTGCCGGTGAAGGCCCGCAGGTCCAGGCCGTCCCAGCGGGCGCGGCCCCCCTCGCGGGCGGGCAGGGAGGGCAGCGGCGGCACCTCGCAGTCCCAGCCCGGGTCGAAGAAGAAGGGGAAGGACAGCCTGCTGCGGCCCGTGGCGTTGCGCACGCGGTGCGGGGTCGACCGATACAGGCCGCCCGTCAGCTTGTCGAGCATGTCGCCGATGTTGCAGACCAGCGTGCCGGGGATGGGCGGCGCCTCGATCCAGCCGCGGGCGGTGTGCACCTGGAGACCGGGATTGTCGTCCTGGAGCAGCAGGGTCAGCAGGCCGTAGTCGGTGTGCTCGCCGACCCCCCACTCGTCCGGCTCGGCGTGCGGTGGGGCCGGATAGTGGAAGATCCGGAACAGGATCGTCGGCGTGGCCGTGTAGCCGGCGGCGAAGTAGTCCTCGTCGAGTCCCAGGCTCAGCGCCACGCCCCGCATGACCGCCTGTCCCACGTGGGTGAGGGCGTCCATGTACGTCAGCACGGCCGGGCGCAGTTCGGGCACCTCCTCGGGGAAGAGGTTGCGCCCGTGCAGCGGCCGGGGATCGTCGTGGCCGAGCTCGGCGCCGAAATAGACGCCCTCCTTGAGGTCGGGCCGGCCGGAGGTGAGCTCGCCGCCCACGGGGAAATACCCGCGCCAGGCCCGCCCGCCCCGGTCCATGGAGATGCGCGACTTGTGCTCCTCGGGCAACCGGAAGAAGCGCGCCGCGGCGTCCCTCAGCTCCGCGATCAAAGACTCGGGCACCCCGTGGCCGCTGATGTAGAAGAAACCGCTGTCCAGACAGGCGGCCTCGATCTGGCGCGCGACCTCGGCGCGCACGTGGCCTGCTCCGTGGCCTGCTCCGGGGCCGGTGAGGGCGGCCACGTCGATTACCGGCAGTGGTCCGGCGGCGACGTTCATACCCCATATCCCACCATCCGGGAGGGCCGTCCGGAAGGCTCCTTTACCTGCTTGCCGGTCGTGTTGCGCGTGTCGGCATTTCACCCCAACAGGACCATCTCGGCCAGTTTGTCTCGTTACCGGTTAATAACGCCCTGAAGAGTAGATTTCTTACGCACGGTCAGTAGGACCACGTCGTGAGTGGGCGATCACGTGGGTTTCGGGGATCGTTGGTCGGTCAGGAGTCGCATCGCGCTGTTCACCGGCACGGTGGTCGCCCTGCTGTGCACCGCGTTCTCGGTCGTCCTGGTGTGGTCCCTGCACGTGGTGGCCCGGGAGAACCTTCTGCGGGAGGTGACGTCGGCCGGTGGCCGGGTCGCCTACCTCGTGGACCACGGACAGGCGGGGAGCGTGCTGCCCCCCGACGGGCGAGACCGGCCCGTCCAGGTGGTGGACCCGCAGGGCAGGGTGCGCTCGGCGACACCGGCCATGGCCGGAAAGCCGGCCATGGCGACCTTCCGTCCCCAGGCGCCGCTCCGCAAGGCCACGCGGGAGGTCTGTGGCGGCGTCTTGGACAGGGACCGGTGTCACATCGTGGTCGCGCAGCAGGTCTACAACGAGGGCGGAGAATGGACCGTCTACAGCGCCGCGCCGATCCAGGCGATCGATGCGCCGGCGGCCCTGGTGGCCGGTCTGGCCGTGGGATCGGCGCTCGTCACGGCCGCCGTCGCGTACGGCGCCCGGCGCAGCGTGAAGCGGGCGCTGTTGCCGGTGCGAGCCATCAGGGCCGAGCTCGACGAGATCAACGCCTCGGACCTCGGGCGGCGGGTGCCGGTCCCCGAGGCCAAGGGGGAGATCCACGACCTCGCGCAGAGCGTCAACTACACGCTGGACCGGCTGGAGGAGATACTCGAACAGCAACGGCGCTTCACCTCCGACGCGTCCCACGAGCTGCGCAGCCCCATCACCGCGATCCGCACGCAGGTGGAGGACGCGCTGCTCGCCCCGCAGGAGTCCGACCTGCGGGAGATCGGGCCCGCCGTGCTGAAGAGCCTCGAACGGCTCCAGGCGATCGCCTCCGACCTGCTGACGCTCGCCCGTCTCGACGTGGGTGCGCCCTGCGAGCGCGAGCCGCTGGACCTCGGCCGGCTCGTGGCCGCGGAACTGGACGCCCGCCGTCCGGTCAGGAAGGTCGTCTCGCAACTGGCTCCCGGTGTGGTCGTCCGGGGGGACCGCATCCGGCTGGGCCGCCTGGTCACCAACCTGCTCGACAACGCCGAGAGGCACGCCGCCACCACCGTACGGCTGGAGGTGCGGCGCGAGGACCCGCCCGACGGCGACCCCCGGTTCCGTTCCGGTCTGGCCGTGCTCGAAGTGCTCGACGACGGCGCGGGGATCGCGCGTGACCAGCGGGAGCTCGTCTTCCAGCGATTCACCCGGCTCGACACGGCCCGCAGCAGGAACATCGGGGGCCCGGGCCTGGGCCTGCCCATCGCCCGGCAGATCGCCGAGAGTCACGGCGGCACCCTGACGATCATCGACAGCCCGTTCGGCGCGCGCTTCCTTCTGCGCCTGCCGCTCTCCCGGGAACCCTGACCTCCGCGGTCGGAAAACCGCTCCCGCTAAGGCGCCACACCGCACTACGCTCCTTACCGGCACAAAGCGGAGGGAATACGCGTATGCGACGGTGGCTCCCGTCTTTCATCCTGTTGGCGCTCATCTGGGGAAACAGCTTCTTCTTCATCAAGGTGGCGCTCGGGAGTCTCCATCCGCTCCAGATCTCCTTCGGCCGGATGGCCGTCGGCGCGCTGACCCTGCTCGTCGCCGTGCTCGCGACCGGCCGGCGGCTGCCCCGCGACCCCCGCCTGTGGGGCCACTTCGCGGTCGCCTCGATCGTGCTGACCACGGTGCCGTTCACCCTCTTCGGGTACGGCGAGCAGCACGTCTCCTCGGTCCTCGCGGCGATCTGGAACGCCACGACGCCGCTGTGCACGCTGCTGTTCGCGCTGCTGCTGCGCAGCGAGAAGGTGACGGCCACCAGGGTGACCGGGCTCGGCCTCGGCTTCGCCGGGGTCATGGTGGTGCTGGGCGTGTGGCAGCCGATCTCCGGCGGCGAGGCCGTCGGCAGCCTGGCCTGCTTCGGCGCTGCCGCCTGCTACGGCGTCGGCGGGGCGTACATGGGCAGGTTCATCACCCCGCGCGGGGAGGAGCCCATCGTGCTGGCGGCCGCGCAACTGGTCGCCGGTACGGCCGAACTCGCCGTGATCACGCCGCTCGCCGGGGTGAGCCTGGTCGAGTTCGACGCCCCGCTCACGGTCTGGGGCAGCATCGTCGCGCTCGGCGCGTTCGGCACCGGCATCGCCTACCTGCTGCTGTACGGGATTCAGCGGCAGGTCGGGGTGACGACCGGCTCGGCCGTGACCTACCTGATCCCGGTGTTCGCCGCCGCCTCCGGCGTGGTCTTCCTCGGCGAGCACCTGACCTGGAACCAGCCCACCGGAGCGCTGGTGGTGCTGCTGGGCATCGCCGTGATCCAGGGGATGATCCCCCGGCGCCGCGCCGGGCGCACCGCTCCGACGGCGCCCGCCGTCCCCGCCGAGACCGACGCCGCGGCCTGACCCTGGCCCGCACGGCCTGGCCCGCATAACCTGGCCCGCACGGCACGGTTCCCGGCTCAGCGGGCCGGCGGCGCCTCGGCCCGGCTCTCCGCGGTCGTGTCGTCCTCCCGCCGCGTACGCCGCTGCCGGGGCGTGGCCTTGCGTACCGTCGTCGTGGCCGGAGCCTCCTCGCCGGGCCGCTCCGCGGCCGTCCCCGCGGCGGTGGGGCCCGCGCTCGCGCCACCCGCCGGGGGCGGCTCCGGCGATCCGGGCGAGCCGGTGGAGGGGGCGGACGCGGGCTGCCGCTCGCCGGAAACGGGCCCGGGCGTGGCGGGCCGGGCCGGGGATTCGCCCGCGCCCGGTTCGCCGGGCCGCGGCGGGCGCAGCGCCGCGATGACCGCGTCGGCCTCCGCGTCGGCGGCGAACTCCCCGGCCGCCTCGGCCTCGCGCCGTTTGATGACCACCATGTGGTCGGCCGAGATCCGGCCCGCGCCGGTGACGGCCAGGAGCACGGAGGCGGCCCCGAGTGCCACGATCAGTTCGATGTCGCCTCCGGTGAGCGGCAGGCCGCTGTCCCCGGCCGTGACCACGAACACCGCGAGGGCCTCGGCGAACAGCAGCAGCCCGACGACCGGCACGGCGAGGCCCGCGATCAGCAGCGCGCCGCCCACCAGCTCGGTCAGCATCGTGACCGGCGCCCACACGCGGGGCAGCGGGGCCTGGAGCGCGGTGAACTGGTCGGCGGTGGCGTTGAGGCCGGCTTCGAGCTTCTGCCAGCCGTTGGCGAAGAAGATCCCGCCGACGCCCATGCGGGCGGCCAGCGAGGCTAAGTCGTGCAGGGTTCTCTTCACGGCTTCTCACTCTGGGTGGGGGGTGACTTGCCCGGACACTTCCCCGCCTGGGCCGCCGTCATGCGCCCGGCCGGCTCAGGTCCGTACGCCGCCGGACTCCTCGGCGTCGGCGCTCGCGGGGGTGGGAACGTGGCGGGGGAGCAGCAGGGCAACGGCCAGCGCGGTGAGCGCGAGCAGCGCCACGCTGACGACGATGGTGGAATGCAGGGCGGTGACGAAGGCCGCGCGGGCGGCGTCCAGCAGCGCGGCTCCGGTCGCGCCGGTCTCGTCGGCCACGTGCGCGGCCGCGGCCAGCGACTCACGCGCCTGCGCCATGAGCCCGGCCGGGATCCCCGGGACGGTCGCGAGGGAGGGGGCGTACACGATCGTGGTGATCGTCCCGAGGACGGCGATGCCGAGGCCCGCCCCGAGCTCGTAGGCCGTCTCCTCGATCGCGGCGGCGCCGCCGGCCCGCGACTCCGGCACGGTGGCCATGATCGTGTCCGACGCCGCAAGCAGGGCGACCTCGACGCCGAAACCGATCCCCACGAAGCAGACCGCCAGCATCACCGGATGCTGCTCGGTGCCCCAGGCCAGCACCGGGGTGAGGGACAGCGCGGTCAGGGCGAGGCCGCCGCCGACCGTCGCGCGCAGCCCGACGCGCCCCAGCACGTGCGCGGCGGCCAGGCCGCCCGCGATGGCCGCGACCATGAGCGGCAGCATCCGCACGGCGGCCTCCAGGGGAGACAGCCCCAGCACGAGCTGGAGATACTGCGCCAGCATCAGCTCAAGCCCGACCAGCGCGAAGATGGCCAGCAACACGCAGCCGACGCCGGTCGCGAAGCCGCGCTGGGCGAACAGCCCGACGTCGAGCAGGGGGAACGGCAACCGCCGCTGCCGTCGCACGAACCAGACGAGCAGCGCGACGCCGGCCAGGAGCACGGCCAGCGAGAGCCCGCGGCCCAGGCTGTGCCCCGACCCCGCCTCCTTCAGCCCGAACGCGACGGCCAGGATGCCCAGGGTGGACAGCGCCGCGCTCAGCGCGTCCCACGGATGGTCGGCGCGCCGCGGCGACGCCGGCAGGATCCGTACGGCGAGGGGCAACGCGACCAGCAGCAGCGGCACGTTGATGAGGAAGACCGCGCCCCACCACAGGTGTTCGACGAGGACCCCGCCGATCAGCGGCCCGACGGCCGCTCCCGCGGCGGCGACGGCGCTCCACAAGCCGAGCGCGATCGCCCGCTCGCGCCGGTCGGTGAACACCTGCCGGATGATCGAGAGCGTCGCCGGCATGATCATCGCGCCGCCGACGCCGAGGAAGGCCCGCGAGACGATGAGCGCGAGCGGGGTCGCGGCGAACGCGGCCGACAGCGAGGCCAGGCCGAACACCACGTAGCCGCCCAGCACGAAGGGCCGCCTGCCATACCTGTCGCCCAGCGTGCCGAACGTCACCAGCAGCGGCGCGACGACCAGCGAGTAGCTGTCGATGATCCACAGGAGCTGCACGGACGACGGCTCCAGGGCCGCGGTGAGCGCCGGGACGGCGATGTGCAGCACGGTCGCGTCGACCGCGATCAGGAGCAGGCTGAAACACAGGAGCACGAGCACCGACCACCGGCTCGCGCGGTGCTCCCGCAGGGCACCTGCGGCGCGGACGGTGGCGGACTCGACCGAAACCATGATCATAGACCGCAGTGCTCCTGCCCCAAGATCCCGGCGCGCTGGAACATGCGTGGCAGCTTAGGCCATAGGAAGCGGATCTCTCAGCCCTTCCGGTGATGTCGGGAACAAATCGCCGGATCCGTATCACCGCAGGTGATCAAGTGGAGCGATCCGCCTCTCTAGAGAGCCATAGGTATATATCCCGCGTCTACGCAAGCGGCCGAACGCAACGGATCATGCGGTCGTGGGGAGCGATATCGACGGATGTGATACGTCCCCGGTGCCGCCCCCGCTCGACCGCGCCGACCCCCGCGCCTGGTGCGCCGTCGCGGTGGCCCGGCTGTCGCACGACCAGCCGGAGGCGGCGCTGGAAGCGGCGCGCCAGGCGATCGGCTGCGATCCGCAGGACGAATGGGGGCATCGCCTGGCCGGCGCGGCCCTGGAGCGTCTCGGCCGCGACACCGAGGCGGTCGCGGCGGCGCGGGAGGCCGTACGGCTCGCGCCCGGCTCCTGGGCGGCGCGGCTGCGGCTCGCGAGCGCGCTGCGGCGGATCCCCGGACGGTGGCGGGAGGCGTGGGCGGAGGCCCGGCGCGCCGTCCGGTTCGCCCCCGACGAGCCCGACCCGCACGTGCTCTGCGGCGACCTCGCGCTGCTGCGCGGCGACCACGACGGGGCGGCCCGGGCGTACGGCGCGGCACTGCGCAGGCGCCGGGACCACCCGGCGGCGTGGGTGAACCTCGGCCTCACGCTGCTGCGCTGGCAGCGGCCGCGCGACCACCACGACCCCGCATGGGAGGCCGACCCGCGCGACACCGGCAGGGCGCGGCGCGCCCTGGAGGCCTGGTCGCGGCAGGTGCGCGTGATCCTCGCCGTCGCCACGGCCGGGATCTGCGCGGTCGTCGTGCTGCCCGGCCTTGACCTCCTCCCCGGCACGCACCGGCAGCTCTCCGGCATGCACGGAGAGGCGCGGATCGGCGGCGCGCTGGCGCTCGCGGCCGTCCTCGTGGTCTGCGTCCGGCAGGCCGCGCGCGTGGGCGCCTGGGCCTACGTTCCCGGCATGCTCCGGCGCGACCTGCGGCTCGGCATGTCGGTCGCGCTCGGGCTGCTCACTCCGGCGGCGTACGTGGCGGGGCTGGCCACGCTGCCGGAGCCGAGGCCGGGGTCGCTGCAGGAGGTGGGCGAGGTCTGGGCGGGGGCGACCGGGTTTGTGCTCCTGAACCCCGCCGCGGCGCTCGCCGTCAGGCTCCTGGCCGAGACGTGGAGGGGACGCCCGGTCGCCGCGCTGAGGCGGTTCGCCGCCGCGCTGCCCGTGCCTCCCGGCCAGGGCGCCGCCGATCGGGACAGGACCGCGGCGGCCGACCGGGCGGCGGCGCGCGACATCGCCGTCGCGTATTGGATCGTCGCGGCCCGCGCGTGGCAGGCGGCCGCGGCGCTCATGCTGGTGCCCTTCGCGACCGGCGCGCCCCTCGCCGCCGTCGCGTGCCTGGCGGTCCCCGCGGGGCTGCTGCGGGTGCGGACGACGGGCGCGCCGCGGCCGCACGACCGGTGGCTCGCCGCGGCGCTCGCCGCTCCGGCCGTCGCCGCCCTCTGCGCCGCGGGCGCGGGTGCGGCGCGGGCCCTCGCGGGACCGGACCCCGCCGTCGTGGGCCTGTGGCGCTGTGCCTGGGGCGCGCTGGCGCTCGGGGCGGCGGCGTTCGCGGTGCGCGCCACACGGGCCTGGTGGCGCGGCGGGCCGGGCCCGTGGCGCGCCTCGCTCGTGCCGTCCGAGTCGTGCGGCACGTGGATCCCCGGCGACCTGACCCCCTCGGCCGGTCTCAGCGAGGAGGTGCGGCACGCCGCGGCCTACTCCAGGAACGTGGTCCTCGCCTGCACCGGGGCGGACGGCCCGCGCGCGCTCGCGGTGAGCGCCGTGACCTCGGTGACCCCGGCGGGCGAGTTCCGCCTCATCGCCGGCGACGAGGCGTGGGACGCGGTGCGGCGCGACCCGCGCGTGGTGCTCTTCGTGGGAGATCCGCGATTCTGGGCAGAGGTACGGGGCGTCGCCGTGCCGGACGGCGACGTGCTACGGGTCACGCCGCGGCGGGTTCTGATGCGCGAGTACCCCGGACGCCACCAGGCCCGCACCCGGTAGCCCGCGTACCGCGCAACTCGGACGGGCGGCCCGTTCCGGCGATGTGCGTCGTCCACCGCGCCGCATGGGTCCACCCATTCCGTTCGCACGTGCGGTATAACCGGGGTCGAAGCGGGGAGGCGTCGATGCGGGACTCCGACAGGGCACGGGCGGCGAGCCTCTTAAGCCGGACTGCGGCACGTGATCTGTTCGAACAGGTGCGTTTCCGCTATTTCCAACTTCCGCCATTCGCGCGACGCGCGCTGTTCGTGGTGCTGCTCGTCGCCACCATGGGAGTGGCCGCGGCGCTCAACTGGTCGCTGGCGCCCACGTTCATCTACACGTTCCTGGCGTTGTGCTTCCTCGCGCTGGCGCTCAGCTATCCGCGCGCCGCCGCGACCGTGCTCGTGCTCGCCGGGTGGGGTCTGCTGCTGCCGCTGTTCATGGGCGTGTTCGGCGGGCAGTCGATCGTGCCCGGCCTGCTGATGCTGCTGGGCGCGCTGACCGGCGGCGCGGCCCACCTGATCCGGTGGGTCCCGCCGTGGCTGACGACGCTGATGTCCCTCGCGCCCGCCGGGGTCGTCGCGCTGTCGCTGTCGCCGCTGTCGCCGACCGCCGCCCTGTGGGGCGCGTACGGCGTCGCCGCCGCGGTGCTCCTCTACCGCCTGGTGCTGGCCCGCAAGGTGCGCGCGCAGGCGGAGCGGGAGGCGGCGGGCGCGGAGACCCAGGTGCAGGTGCGCGCCAGGGCGGGAGGCCACCAGCCCGCCGCGGCCGAGACCGGCGCTCCGCCGCCCATCACGGTCGAGCAGGCGCTCGCGGAGCTCGAGTCCATGATCGGCCTCGAACCGGTCAAGGAACAGGTGCGCGCCATCGCCGCGTCCATCGAGGCGGCCCGGCTGCGCAGGGAGGCGGGTTACGCCAACGAGCGGCCGATGCGCCACTTCGTGTTCGTCGGCCCTCCCGGAACAGGCAAGACCAGTGTCGCCAGGTCGCTTGCCAAGATCTTCTACGCGTTCGGGCTGCTGGAGACGCCGTTCGTGGTCGAGGCGCAGCGGGCCGACCTCGTGGGGGAGTACCTGGGGGCCACGGCCATCAAGACCAACGAGCTGATCGACCGCGCGCTCGGCGGCGTCCTGTTCGTGGACGAGGCGTACAGCCTCATCAACTCGGGCGACGGCCAGCCCGACCGGTTCGGCGCGGAGGCCGTGCAGACGCTGCTCAAGCGGGCCGAGGACGACCGTGACCGGCTCATCGTCATCCTGGCCGGCTACGAGCGGGAGACGAACGACTTCCTCGCGTCCAATCCGGGACTGTCGAGCCGCTTCGCCACCCGGGTGCGCTTCCCCAGCTACAGCCCCCAGGAACTGCTGGAGATCACCGAGGCGCTGCAGCAGCGCCGGGGAGACCGGCTCGCCTCCGAGGCCCGTCCCGTGCTGCGCCGGCTGTTCGAGGACGTGGAGCGCCGCGGGCTCGTCGACGACCTCGGCAACGCCCGCTTCGCCCGCAGCCTCGCCGAGGCCGCGGCGCAGGCCCGCGACGTCCGCGTGGTGAGCGCGGGCGGGGCGCCGCGCGGCGAGGACCTGGTCACCATCACCGCCGACGACGTGACCAAGGCGTTCAACGAGATCACCGCGCGATACCGCGGCTACCAGGTCACCCCGACCCTGGACGAGGCGCTCGCGGACCTCGACAGGATGGCCGGCCTCGACCCGGTCAAGCGGCAGGTCCACGCGATCACCGCCCAGCTCAAGGTGGCCAGGATGCGCCAGGAGCAGGGCCTGCCGGTCCAGTCGCAGATGCGGCACTTCGTGTTCGTCGGCCCTCCGGGCACCGGCAAGACGACCGTCGCGCGGATCCTCGGCCGGATCTTCTCCGCGCTGGGCCTGCTGGCCAGGCCCGACGTGGTCGAGGCGTCGCGGGCCGACCTGGTCGGCCAGCACCTCGGCGCCACCGCGATCAAGACGAACGAGCTGGTCGACCGGGCGCTCGGCGGGGTGCTGTTCATCGACGAGGCCTACAGCCTGGTCAACACCGGCTACTCGGGGGGCGACGCCTTCGGGGCCGAGGCGGTGCAGACCCTGCTGAAGCGCGCCGAGGACGACCGCGACCGCCTGGTCATCATCCTGGCCGGCTACGAGCGCGAGATGGACGCGTTCCTGGCGACCAACCCCGGCCTGGCCTCCCGGTTCAACCAGCGCGTGTCGTTCCCCTCCTACAGGCCGTCGGAGCTGACCGAGATCGCGCAGCTGCTGGCCGCCGGGAGCGGCGACAGGTTCGACGCCTCCGCCGCCCGCGACCTCGCCGACGTCTTCGACTGGGTCTGCCGCGAGAGGCTGATCGACGGGCTGGGCAACGGCCGCTTCGCGCGGTCGCTGTACGAGCGGGCCGCGCTGCGGCGCGACGTCCGGCTCGCCGAGCAGGGATCGGCGAACGCCGCCGAACTGACGACGATCATCAGCGAGGACGTCCGCAGCGCGGTAGACGAGTTGTCCTGATGTCGTAGGAAACCCCCCGGACGCGTGTCCCGATGGCCGCAGGCCGTCACTTCCTGCTACTAATCGACTGCGTATGGTAGCTGGAGGATCGGAGAAGCACGTGAGAGCACGATGGCCGGTTGCCCTGGCCACACTGGCCGCTCTGTGGGCCGCCGGTGCCTGCGGCGTGCAGCGGGGGCCGGGTGAACCGGACAGCGGGCTCGCCCCCTCCCCGGTCAAGGCGTACGACATCAACCCGCTGGCCCGCGACAAGGTCAAGGACGGCGGCACGCTCCGGTGGGGGCTCACCGACTTCCCGGCGCAGTGGAACCGCAACCACGTCGACGGCGACAGCACCGCCGTCAAGGCGGTGACGGACGCGCTGATGCCCCGCACGTTCCGGTCCGACGAGCGGGGGCGGCTGACCCTCGACACCGACTACGTGACCAACGCCAGGATCACCGCGACCTCCCCCCGGCAGGTCATCACCTACTCCATCAACCCCAAGGCGAAGTGGTCGGACGGCAGGCCGATCACCTGGACGGACTTCGCCGCGCAGTGGAAGGCCATGAGCGGCCGCGACCGGGACTACCGGGTCGACTCGACCATCGCGTACGAGAACATCCAGAGCGTGGCCAGAGGGGCGAGCGACCGCGAGGTGGTGGTCACCCTCGCCCAGCCCTTCAACGAGTGGCAGTCCCTGTTCACGCCGCTGTATCCCAGCGCCACCGACGCGACCGCGGCGGCGTTCAACGCCGACTGGATCAACCGCATCCCGGTGACGGCGGGGCCGTTCCGCGTGGAGCGCCTCGACGTCAAGGGCAGGACGGTCACGCTCACTCGCGACCCCGCCTGGTGGGGCAACCGGGCCAAGCTGGACACCATCGTGTTCCGGACCGTGCGTCCCGACCAGATGGTCCACGCGTTCACCAGGGGAGACGTGGACGTCTTCGAGGTCGGTCCGTCCCCCGACGACTACGCGAGGGTCAGGGAGGCCTGGGACGCCGTGATCCGGCAGGCCGCGGGCACCCAGTATCGGCAGCTCACTCTCAACGGGGAGAGCCCGGTCCTGGCCGACGCGCGGGTGCGCGAGGCCGTCGCGGCGGCGCTCGACCGCCGCGGTCTCATGCAGGTGGACCTCAAGGGCCTCGGCTGGCCGACCGTGACGCTGGACAACCACTTCCTCATGAACAGCCAGTACGGCTACCACGCCAACGCCGGGGGGATCGGCGCGTACGACCCGAAGCGGGCCGGGCGGCTGCTCGACCAGGCGGGCTGGAAGCTGTCGGGCAAGACCCGCGTGAAGAACGGCAAACCGCTCACGCTGCGCTTCGTCGTCCCCGACGGCATCGTCATGAGCGGCGTCGAGGCCGACGTCGCCCGGCAGATGCTCGAACGCGTGGGCATCCGGGTCGACGTGCGCAAGGTGTCCTTCGACGACTTCTTCGGCAAGCACCTCATCCCCGGCGACTTCGACATCACCGCCTTCGCCTACCCGAGCACGCCGTTCCCGGTGTCGAGCGCCTTCGACATCTACGCGGACGGCGAGAGCGGCGGCCGGGGCGACGAGATCGAGTGGTACTCCAACCTCGGGCGCAGCGGGAGCAAGCAGATCGACGAGGCCATGTACCGCGCCGGCAGCACGCTCGACCTCGACAAGGTGCCCGGCCTGCTGAACGAGGCCGACCGGCTGGTGTGGAAGAAGGTCAACGTGCTGCCGCTCTACCAGTGCCCGCAGGGCGTGGCCGTGCGGTCCGCGCTGACCAACATCGGGGCCAACGGGTTCTTCGACCTCAGGTATGAGGACATCGGCTACGCCTCCTGAACGGCCGCAGGCGAGCCGCCGCCGGTGCGCCGGTCCGGGCCGGCGCCGCGGGCCCGCCCGCGGCCCTGACGGTCACGTGAGCGACTCCACCGTCACCCCCGCCGGAGGTCCCGGCGTCAGGTGGGAGGTTCGTCCGGGATGTCGGCGATGTCGTCCAGCGCGGCGGCCAGCTCGTCCGGATGGTCGCCGATCCGCTCGGCGATCTCGATGAGGACGTGCAGCACGTCATGCCGGTCGTGCCCCAGGTCGATCAGGCGCTGGGCGGCCTCCCACAGCTGCGGCGGGTCGCCGACCCACAGCCGGCCCGCGATCTCCTCGTGCCAGGCGAGGTGCTCCTCCAGGTCCGTACGGCCGAGCTCGTCGGCGTGGTCGATCTCCAGCAGGATGCGCCGGTCGGCCTCGTCCGCAGGGTTCAGCAGGTCGAGGTTGGTCGAGCCGCGCATGCCCTGCAGCAGGGGGAACGCGAACGCGCGGCGGGCCAGCGCGGACAGGTCGCCGTCGGGCAGCAGCCGTTCCACGAGCGAGCGGTCAAGACCGAAGGTGGTCGGGTCCCGGTAGGCCTCGGTGAAGCGGGCCGTCGCCTCCCAGACCGCGTCGAGCGTCGCCCGCACGCCCTCGTCGGGCAGCCCGATCCGGGGGCCGGCGAAGCGCACCCACGCCGACAGCACGTGAGGCATCGCGTCCTGCTCCGCCGGGGTGAGCAGGACCTTGCGCGGCAGCCAGTCGAGCAGGAACGTCTCACACTTGGTCGGGCTCACCCGCATCGCACGGCCGAAGTCCTGGTCGCAGCCGTAGTCGATGATGTGGTCGGCGCACCGGGAGGCGGCCGAGGGGTCCGACAGGTTCTCCGCCGCGTCCGAGGCGAGGAACTCGGCCGCCAGCATCGCCCGGCGGTCGCGGCTATAGGGGGCCTCGGCGTGCGCGGGGGCGGGCCGCATCCGCCCGGGCGGCAGCGCCTTGACGCGTGCCCGCGCGAACGCGTGGTAGGCGCTGTAGCTGTCGCTCACCAGCTTCGGGCCCGTGCGGCCGTGCGCGGCGGCCCGGGCCGCCTTCATCGCGAATTCGAGCAGCGCCCGCGCCTGCTGCGGCTCCAGCTCCTCGAACCGCAGCAGCGCGTTGCCCGCGGCCTCCAGCCTGGCCTGCTCCAGCAGCTTGTCGACCTGTGACGACACCCAGGCGTCACGGGCCATGCCGCCCATGTTGTAGTCGACGACCACGACCAGCGCGTGCCTGTCCTCGCCGTTGTAGGCGAACGTGCACACCACGGTGTCCTGGTCGCCGTACACGTCCCGCGAGACGTAGCAGCCGGTCGGCTTGACGGCGCCGACGCGGTCGGCCCAGCGGGGCCGGGCGACGTCCGACTCCATCAGCGCGAGCGCCGCGCCCTCCGCCTTCGCCGCCTGGCGGGCGGTGCCGAGGTAGGCGACGGAGATGAGCAGGGTGAGCGCGGCCGGCGTGCCGGCCTTGGCCGCGTAGTCCACCAGGCCCTCGCCGAGGATCTGCTCGACGTCGCCGCCGCGCAGCCGCCTGCCCCACCACGCGCCCAGCATGTCGGAGACCATGAGCTCGGCGTCGAGCGGGCTGCGCACGGCGAGCAGCTCCCTGGCCGCCAGCAGCATCTCCGCGAACACGTCGTCCGGCGGCCGGGTCTCCCGGGGGTCACGTCGGCGCCGGCGACTCACGAGATCTCGCTCCGCTCGCTCACGGTGACCACCTTCTCGCATTCCCGCCGCGAAGGGCATCAGGAACACGGCCCGGTGACTTCCCCGTTATCTGCCGCTCCAGCCTTCCCCGCCGTACGGGTGCGGGCAGGGGCGGCCGCCGCGCGACCGCCGTACGGCGCCTCACCTCCGGGAAGGCGGCGCCGAGTTCACCATACCCAGGAGGCGCTCCCGGGCTACCCGCTCGACGATCTCCGGGGTGACGTCGAGCCCCAGATGCTCGCCGCAGGCCCAGGCGTCGGCGACGCAGCGGGCGACTGCGGACAGAGGGACGGTCAGGAATTCCGCGGCCAGCCGGTGGGTCACGAGTTCCACCGGTTCACGAAGCTTCGGCTCCGGTGATGGGCCGCCACTGATTCGTGTTGCGAGTACGGGCATGGACTGCATTCCTCGCTGAATGGGGACCTGCCGCCCCTTATTTCACCTCTTTCCCCGGCGGTGTCAACCCTTCGCGGGCCGCCGCGTGGGAAGCTGAACCCATGCGCATCCGGCTCGCCCAGGATTCCGAGGCCGACGAGCTGCTCGGCCGCAGCCCCCTCGCACTGCTCATCGGCATGCTGCTCGACCAACAGGTGCCGCTCGAGCGGGCATTCGCGGGGCCCCGCACGATCGCGGACCGGCTCGGCCGCGACCTGGACGCGCGTGAGATCGCCTCCTATGATCCTGAGCAGTTCGCGGCCCTGCTCGCGGCGGCGCCCGCCGTCCACCGCTATCCGAAGGCGATGGCGGCCCGCGTCCAGGCGCTCGCGACCTATCTTGTCGAGCACTACGATGGCTCGGCCGAGAAGGTATGGGAGGATGTCCGCGACGGCGCCGAGCTGCTGCGCCGGCTGCTGGCCCTCCCCGGATTCGGCCGGCAGAAGGCCCAGATCTTCCTGGCTCTGCTGGGCAAGCAGTGCGCTGTGCGCCCGGACGGCTGGCGTGAGGCGGCCGGGCCGTACGGCGAGGAGGGGGTGCACCGGTCGGTGGCCGACGTCGTGGACGCCGAGAGCCTGCAACTGGTCCGCGCGACCAAGCAGGAAGCGAAGCGGGCGGCCAAGAAGTAGGCCGGATCCTCCTGCGCGAGACGCCGGTCTTTTGACAGGATGCGTTGACCGCATGGCGGGCGGGGCTTCCGTCCGCGCATGCCGATCGCCCATGATGTAGGGCAGATCTGCGCTACCAATCACAGTTATGGAGATGTGCCTCGTGGGAGACGCTGGCACGCGACGGAGGTGCCGACCATGAGCGCCGAAACCTCCGTGCCCCGGCCCCGGGAGCCCGGTTTGGACATATCAGACTCCGACCTCTTCAGAGGCCTGATGTCGGAGGCACCGTTTGCCTTCGCGTTTTTTAACCCGGATGGGCGTTTCGTCCGGGTCAACTCCACCTTTACCGAGCTGACCGGCCATCCTGTCGAGTTGCATCTTGACCGCCAACCGGCCGAGCTGCTGCCGGCCGACCTGACCACCCTGATCGAGGCGGCGCTGCGCCGGATCGCCGACGAGGGGCTGCCGGTCACCGACCAGCGGATCAGGACCCGCGCCGGGAACGGCGACAGCCGCCACTGGACGGTGTCCTTCTTCCCGATGCGCGACGACGACGGCGTCGTCGGGACCGCGCTGTTCGGGGTGGACGTGACCGAGCGGCAGCTGAACGAGGAGGTGCTGGAGCGCAGCGAGGAACGCTACCGCTCGCTGGTGGAGTCGCAGCAGCAGCTCGTGTGGATCAGCTCGCCCAGCGGCTCGGTGGCCGAGGACGCGCCCCAGTGGCGGGCCATCACCGGCCAGGGCCTGGAGGAGTACCTCGCGCACGGCTGGCTGGACGCGGTGCATCCCGACGACCGTCCCGGCACCGAGGAGGCGTGGCGTGAGGCGCTGCGCGGCCGGACGATGTTCGAGTGGAGCTACCGGGTGCGCACCCGGGCCAGCGGCTACCGGCACTTCGAGGTCCGGGCCGTGCCCATCATCAG
The DNA here is from genome assembly GCF_006874435.1 of Microbispora sp. KK1-11. NCBI lineage: Bacteria > Bacillati > Actinomycetota > Actinomycetes > Streptosporangiales > Streptosporangiaceae > Microbispora > Microbispora sp. KK1-11. The sequence continues at coordinate 188,492 of NZ_VIRJ01000012.1, forward strand.
GCACGGCCGCGTGGTGGAGTGGGTCGGGGCGAACACCGACGTCACGCCGCAGCGCGAGGCCGAGGAGATGCGCGGCCGCCTCACCGACCAGCTCGGCGCCGCCGCGCTGCGCACCGCCCGCCTCCAGGGCGCGACCGCCCAGCTCGCCGAGGCGCTCACCGTCGAGCAGGTGGTGCAGGTCATCATCGACGTCGGCCGTACGGCCCTCGCCGCCGACCACTCGTCCGTGGCCCTGCTCGACCTCGACCGTGCGACGCTGAAGCTGATCAGCAGCGGCGGCACCCCGGACACCCGGGGCGAGGAGATCGACCTCGCGCAGCCCAATGTGATGACGATGGCGGTGAACAGCCGCCGCCCGGTCTTCGCCGAGTCGCCCGACAGCCTGCGCGCCCAGCTCGTGGACGCCGGCGCCGACGAGGCGCAGATCTCCGGCTTCCTCGCGGAGACGGACGAGCGGGCCTGGGTGGGCCTGCCGCTGCTGGCGGCCGGGCGGGCGCTCGGCGCGCTGCGGTTCTCGTTCACCCGGACCCAGAAGATCTCGCAGGAGGACGGCGTCTTCCTGGAGGCGCTGGCCGGACAGTGCGCCCTCGCGGTCGAGCGGGCCACGCTGTTCGAGCGCGAGCACAAGACGGCCGAGACGCTGCAGCGCAGCCTGCTGCCCGAACGCCTGCCGGTGGTGCGGGGCCTGACCCTCGCCTACCGCTTCCGCTCCGGCTCGCGTCACGTGCAGGTGGGCGGCGACTGGTACGACGCGTTCGTCCTGCAGGACGGCCGGGTGGCGGCCGTGGTGGGCGACGTCATGGGCAAGGGCGTCAAGGCGGCCGCCGGCATGGGCCGGATCCGCAACGCCATGCGCGCGCTGGCGCTGACCAACCCGCCCCCGGCCGCGGTGCTGACGGGGCTCGACCGCGTCTTCGAGGCGACCGAGGAGGAGGAGCAGGTCACGACCCTGGCGTACATGGTCGTCGAGCCCGGGACCGGGGAGGGCACGCTGGCCCTGGCCGGTCACCCGCCGCCGCTGCTGGTCTCGCCGCAGGGCGTCGGCCTGCTGCACGAGACCGAGCCGGGCACTCCGCTCGGCTGGGCCACGAGCCGCAAGCAGTTCCGGTTCTGCGTGCCGCCGGGTCACACCGCCGTTCTGTACTCGGACGGTCTGGTGGAGAACCGCAAGCGCGGGCTGGACGCCGGGCTCAGGGAGCTTTCGTCCGTCGTGGCCGAAGCGCCCCCGGAGGTCCTGAGCAGCCCGAATATGCTGCTCGATTTCCTGGTGGACCACATGCTGTCCGGGTATGAACAGGATGATGACGTAACGGTACTCGCGGTCCACGTTCCACCGGCCACGAAGAGTGACTGAATGAAACAGTCATAACGGTTGCTTTCGGGTATCAGTGACCTCCTTCCGTACGCACTAGTGTCTCGGTCGGCCTAGGGTGGAGGAGCAACCGGCGGGACGCGGCCGTATCACGTACCGTGGCGTGCCACAATGGCATGTCGCGGTCTGCGCGACCTCACCACCGGAAAAGAAGAAGCACCTGGGTCCATTCTCGCCATGCGTTCGTTCGAGAGGTGTTCGTGTCGCCTGCAAGTTCGACTCGCTCGAAGCCGTCGGAGCTGAACGAGCCAGTGATTCAGCAGCTCCTCGAGCGTGGGCGCTCGCAGGGTTTCCTCGAGTCCGAGGATGTCCGCAAGGCCTTCGAGGAAGCGGACATCCCGATGTCGCAAGCCGCTGGATTCCTGCGCAGCCTCAGCAAGGAGGGTGTGACCGTCGTGGTGACGGCCGCCGACTCCGCGGCTCCCAAGCGTTCTCGAGGTCAAGCCAAGCGCCGCACCACCGCGCCCGTCAAGAAGACCACCAAATCCGCGGCGGCCAAGGAGTCGCAGCCGGAGACCGTGACCGCCGTGGTGACCGACTCCGCGCCGGCCGCCAAGCCGGCGCCGAAGAAGCCCGCCCCGGCCAAGCCCGGGCCGCCCGCCGCCAAGCCGGCCGCCGCCAAGGCTCCGGCCAAGCCCGCTCCGCCGAAGAAGGCCGCACCCGCCAAGCCGGAGGCCCCTGCCACGGGTCCCGAGGTCAAGGCGGCCAAGGCCGACACCAAGCCGAAGTCCGCCGACATCGCCGAGGACGACGAGGACATCGACCTCGAAGGTGACGTCGACATCGAGGACTTCGACATCGAGGTCGAGGACGTCGAGATCGACGCCGAGGTGGAGACCGACGACTCCGACACCGAGACCGAGGGAGAGGCCGAGGGCGACGAGCCCAAGGCCGAGGCGCTCGCCCAGTCCGAGGACGAGGTGCTGATCCTCACCGACGACGATGACGACGCGCCCGTCGCCCAGGTGGCGGCGGCCGGCGCCACCGCCGACCCGGTGAAGGACTACCTCAAGCAGATCGGCAAGGTGCCGCTCCTCAACGCCGAGCAGGAGGTCGAGCTCGCCAAGCGGATCGAGGCCGGCCTGTTCGCCGAGGAGCAGCTCGCCCAGGAGGCCGACGGCCTGCCCGTCGACGTCCGCGCCGAGCTGGAGTGGATCGCCGAGGACGGCCACCGCGCCAAGAACCACCTGCTGGAGGCCAACCTCCGCCTCGTGGTCTCGCTGGCCAAGCGGTACACCGGCCGCGGCATGCTGTTCCTGGACCTGATCCAGGAGGGCAACCTGGGCCTGATCCGTGCGGTCGAGAAGTTCGACTACACCAAGGGCTACAAGTTCTCCACGTACGCCACCTGGTGGATCCGGCAGGCGATCACCCGGGCCATGGCCGACCAGGCGCGGACCATCCGCATCCCGGTCCACATGGTCGAGGTGATCAACAAGCTGGCCCGCGTCCAGCGGCAGATGCTGCAGGACCTCGGCCGCGAGCCCACGCCGGAGGAGCTCGCCCGCGAGCTCGACATGACCCCTGAGAAGGTCATCGAGGTGCAGAAGTACGGCCGCGAGCCGATCTCCCTGCACACTCCGCTGGGTGAGGAGGGCGACAGCGAGTTCGGCGACCTCATCGAGGACTCCGAGGCCATCGTCCCTGCCGACGCCGTCAGCTTCACGCTGCTGCAGGAGCAGCTGCACTCCGTTCTCGACACGCTGTCGGAGCGGGAGGCGGGCGTGGTGTCGATGCGGTTCGGCCTCACCGACGGGCAGCCGAAGACCCTCGACGAGATCGGGAAGGTCTACGGCGTGACCCGCGAGCGGATCCGCCAGATCGAGTCCAAGACCATGTCGAAGCTGCGCCACCCCTCCCGTTCGCAGGTGCTGCGCGACTACCTGGACTGACGTACGAGTCGATCGTCCCCCCGGCCACGCACCACGGCCGAGGGGACGACGCGTTTACAGCGACGTAACCTCGTGGTAGCGCCACGGGCACGTCGACGCTCCTAGGCTCGCGCCTCATGGGAGTGATCGAAGTGGATCGGGCGCGTGCTCGGGGGCCACGAGTGATCCCGGACCGCCCGTGGGCGGACACCATGCTCGACGGGGCGGTCGAGGCCGTCTCCAGGGGCGACCTCAGACCGGCGGCGGCCGTCCTCGCGGACAGCAGGGGCGACCCGGAGACGCGGTCGGTGCGGGTGGAGGCGCTGTCGCGGGCCGTCATGGGGGCGAGCCGGTCGATCGAGGCGCTGCTCGCCCACGACCAGGGCAATCCCGACCTCTGGCTGTGGCTCGGCCGGGCCCGCCTGGAGGAGGCCTGGGAGCTGCGGCCCGACGTGCGGGCCAGGGCGGTGCAGGCGGACCGGCTGCACGCCTACCGGTCGGCCATGGAACGGGCCAGGCAGCCGCTGCTGACGGCGGCGGGGCTCGCGCAGAGCGATCCGGTGCCGTGGGAGTGCCTGATGTGGCTGGCCATCGGGCTGGACCGGCCGCGCGCCGACAAGGACGCCGTCTGGTACGAATGCTCCCGCCGGTGGCCCACGCTGTATTCGGGGGCGCTGGCCCGCCTGATCACCCTGTCGCCCGGCTGGGGCGGCACCGCCCAGGAGATGCTCGGCTTCGCCCGCTCGGCCGCCGCGCACGCCCCGGAGGGCAGCCCGCTCCCGGCCCTCGTGCCGCTGGCCCACTTCGAGATCGTCGCCGCCGGGCGCACCCCCATGTCCCGCGGCGGCTGGTTCTCCTTCGATGCGCAGCGCGACATCGTCTCGGCCGCCGCCCACTGGGCGGAGCGGCGCATCGGCGGGGCGCACCCGCGCTCGGTCGAGGCGCACAACGTCTTCGGCGCCGCCTTCTACCTGTCCGACCTCCGGCGTCCGGCGCGCGGGCACCTCGCCAGGACGGGCGGCCGCTTCAGCCGGCTGCCCTGGTCGCACCTCGGCGATCCGGCCCAGCAGTACCGCCGGGCCTGCGCCCGGCTGAATCTCTGACCTACTCGTCCACGATCACGTCGAGGGTCCGCGGCTTTCCCCGCCCGGCCGGCGCCGCCAGTTCGACCCGATGTCCCAGGCCGGTCAGCAGGTCGGCCAGATCCCCGGCCGTCCGGGGCCGGTCGGGGGTCTCGACGAGCGCGCGGGCCACCACGCCACGGGTGGCCTTCGCCATGTGGCTGACGACGGTCCGCTTCCCGGCGGCCTCCCGCAGCACCCGTACGGCCACGCCGCGTTCACCGGGCTGCCAGGCGGCGGCGTACGTCGCGGACCGCATGTCCACCACGAGCCCCTTCGTCGCGTCCAGCACCGGGCTGATCGACGGCCGCCAGAACGCGGCCAGGCCGCCCATCGGCGGCAGCCGTACGCCCATGGACAGCCGGTAGGGCGGCACGCGGTCGGACGGGCGCAGCAGGCCCCACAGCGCCGAGAACACGACGATCCTCCGGTCGGCCCGCCGCCGGGCCTCGGGGGAGAGGGTGGCGAGGCCCAGGTTGTCGTACAGCACGCCCGTGTAGAGGGCGGCGACGGGCAGCGTGCGCGCCGTGGGGAGCGCCAGGTTGCGCTCGATCTCGCCGGTCTGCCCCTCCGACAGGCCGAGCACGTCGCGCGCCTCGGCCGTGTGGCAGAGCGAGACGAGGGCGTCGAGGACCTTCTCGCGCGGTGAGGCGAGTTCGGGGAAGCTGAGCCGGCGGACGGCGGAGGTGCCCCGCTCGGCCTTCCCCTCCGAGGGCGGAAGCAGGATGAGCACGGTTCCGCAGCCTACTGTGCCCCCACCGGAGAGGCCCCGACCGGAGAGGCCCCGACCGGAGAGTTTCCCCCGATCGGGGCGCCGCTGCCCGTCGCTCACCTCCGGCCGGTCTCCACCGCCTTGAGCACGGCCTCCGCGATCGAGCGCGGATCCACGCCGAAGTGCCTGCGGACCGCCTCGCGGGTGCCCGACAGCCCGAACCCGTCGGTGCCGAGAGAGGTCCACGGCCGGTCGATCCACGGGCTGATCTGGTCCGGCACCGCGCGCATCCAGTCGCTGACCGCGATCACCGGTCCCGCGGTCCCGGCCAGGGCCTGCCGGATGTACGGCACGCCCGTGGTGGTCATGGCGTCGCGGCGCAGCTCGCTCCAGGAGGTGACCGACCACACGTCGACGCCCAGGCCGTACTCCTCCCTGAGCAGTCGCTGCGCCTCCAGCGCCCAGTGGATCGCGGTGCCGCTGGCCAGCAGGTGGGCCTGGCCGCCACCGGCGGCGTACCGGTAGATCCCCCGGAGGATGCCCTCCTCGGCGCCCTCGGGCATCGGGGGCTGGGGCAGCGGCTCGTTGTAGACGGTCAGGTAGTAGAACACGTCCTCGCCGCCGGGGCCGTACATGCGCCGGAGCCCCTCACGCACGATCGTCCCCACCTCGTAGGCGAAGGCGGGATCGTAGGCCAGGCACGCCGGGTTGGCCGAGGCGAGGAGCTGCGAGTGACCGTCCGCGTGCTGCAGGCCCTCTCCTGTCATCGTGGTCCGGCCGGCGGTGGCGCCGATGAGGAACCCGCGGCCGAGCTGGTCGGCCAGCGCCCACATCTGGTCGCCCGTGCGCTGCCAGCCGAACATCGAGTAGAAGATGTAGAAGGGGATCATGGGTTCGCCGTGGGTGGCGTAGCTGGAGGCCGCGGCCGTGAACGACGCCATCGACCCGGCCTCGGTGATGCCTTCCAGCAGGATCTGCCCGTCGGCCGCCTCCTTGTACGCCAGCAGCAGGTCCCTGTCGACGGACTCGTAGCGCTGGCCAAGCGGCGAGTAGATCTTGGCAGTGGGGAACAGCGACTCCATGCCGAACGTCCTGGCCTCGTCGGGCACGATCGGCACCCAGCGGCGTCCCGTCTCCGGCTCCTTCATCAGGTCCTTCACCAGGCGGACGAAGGCCATGGTCGTGGCCACGGGCTGCTTCGAGCCCTTCTCCAGGGCCCGGAACGGCGCCTCGCCCGGGGCCGGCAGCGGGGAGTGGGAGACCGTACGGCGGGGGACGGGCCCGCCCAGGTCGCGGCGCCGCTCGGCGGCGTACCGCGCCTCCGGCGAGTCCGGCCCGGGATGCAGGTATGGCGGCAGGTCGCCGTCGAGCGCCTCGTCCGGCACCGGCAGGCCGAGCCGGTCGCGCAGCCCGCGGAACTCGTCCTGGGTGAGCTTCTTCATCTGGTGGTTGGCGTTGCGCGCCTCGATTCCCGCACCGAGGGTCCAGCCCTTCACCGTCTGCACGAGGATCACGGTGGGCGCGCCGCGGTTGTCCAGGGCCCTGCGGTAGGCCGCGTACACCTTCCGCGGCTCGTGGCCCGCCCGGGACCCGCCGACGATGCGCCGCAGGTCGTCGTCCGAGCAGGGCACGTCCAGCCCCTGGAACAGCCGCTCCCTGATGTAGGCGCCCGTCGAGGCGGCGAACGTCTGGAACTGCCCGTCCGGCACCTCGCCCAGCCGGGCCACCAGTTCGTCCGAGCCGAGCAGCCCGTCCCACTCCCGGCCCCACAGCGCCTTGACGACGTGCCAGCCCGCGCCTCTGAAGACGCTTTCGAGCTCCTGGACGATTCGGGTGTTGCCCCGCACCGGCCCGTCGAGCCGCTGCAGGTTGCAGTTGATCACGAAGGTGAGGTTGTCGAGCCCCTCGCGGGCGGCCAGGGTGAGGGCGGCCGTGGACTCCGGCTCGTCCATCTCGCCGTCGCCGAGGAAGGCCCATACGTGGCTGTCCGAGGTGTCCTTGATGCCGCGATTGTGCAGGTAGCGGTTGAATCTGGCCTGGTAGACCGCGTTGAGCGGGCCGAGGCCCATGGAGACGGTGGGGAACTGCCAGAAGTCCGGCATGGACCGCGGATGCGGGTACGACGGCAGCCCGCCCTCGGGCTCGCGCCTGAACAAATCGAGCTGGGCTTCGCTCAGCCTGCCCTCAAGGAACGCCCGGGCGTAGATGCCCGGGGAGGCGTGGCCCTGGAAGTAGACCTGGTCGCGGCCGGCGTGGAAGAAGTGGTTGAAGCCCACCTCGTACAGCCAGGCGGCCGAGGCGTAGGTCGCCAGGTGGCCGCCGAGCCCCAGCCGGCTCCCCCTGGTGATCATCGCCGCGGCGTTCCACCGGTCGTACGCGGCGATGCGTTCCTCCAGCTCCAGGTCACCCGGGTAGCGGGGCTCCTCGGAGGTCGGGACGGTGTTGATGTAGCGGGTGGCCGTGGCCAGCCGCTTCAGCAGGTAGTCGACCCGTTCGGGGCCGGCTGCACGGCGGACCGCCTCGAGGGATTCGAGCCACTCGGCGGTCTCCTGCGGATCCAGGTCTTCGTCCATGGATTCATTAAACACCCTATGATCGATCATAGGATGTTGTTGTACGGCCCTATCATCGGTCTCGTGGAACCCGTCGTGCGGTCGCCGCTGCGCGACCAGATCCGGCAAACCGTGCTCGACGGCCTGACCAACGGCCGATGGAAGCCCGGCGACCGTCTCGTCGAGCGGCGGATGGCAGCCGAGCTGGGCGTCAGCCAGGCCCCGGTGCGTGAGGCGCTGCGCGAGCTGGAGGCGCTCAGGCTCATCGAGTCCGCGCCCAACAAGGGCGCGCGGGTCCGCAGGCTCACCCGGAGCGACCTCCGCGAGGTGTACCAGGTGCGGGCGGGCCTGGAGGAGACGGCCGTCCGGCTGGGCAGGCCCCGCGTGGAGGCGTTGCGCACGCACCTCGGCCGTCTGCACGAGGCGGCGGCGGCCGGTGCCCTGCACGATCAGGTGCGGCACGGCGTCGCCTTCCACCGGGAGATCGTGAAAGCCTCGGGCAACGACGTGCTGCTGTCGGTGTGGGAGTCGCTCGGCATCGAGGTGTGGACCCACCTGTCGATCCGCCTGTTCCGGATGCACCCGCACGAGAACGCCGCCGACCACGAACCTCTCGTGGAGGCGTTCGAGCGGGACGACCCCGAGGTGGGCGTCCTGCTCCGCGAGCACGTGCTCCGCTACGCCCCGACAGAGCCGGACACGGTCGAGCCCGGGAGCAGGACCTAGCCCTTCTGGCCGGTCGTGGCGATGCCCTGGACGAAGTAGCGCTGGCCGGCGAAGAAGACGACGACGAGCGGAAGCGTGGTGATCACGCTCGCGGCCAGGACGATCTCCCACTTGGGATCGCCGCCCTGGTAGAACTGGTCGACCACGGCCTTGAGCCCGCGCGGCAGCGTGAACAGCGCGGGATCCTGGAGGTAGATCAGCGGCTTCATCAGGTCGAACCAGCTCGCCTTGAGCTCGAAGATGAACGCGATGATCAGAGCCGGGCGGCCGAGGGGCAGCGCGATCCGCCAGAACAGGTCGAGGTAGGACGCGCCGTCCACCCTGGCCGCCTCGAAGACGTAGCGCGGGATGCCGAGGAAGAACTGGCGCAGCAGGAAGATGTAGAACGCCGACCCGAACAGGTTGCCCGCCCACAGCGGCACCTGCGTGCCGGTCAGGCCGACGGAGTTCCAGATCAGGTACGTCGGCACGAGCGTGACGGCCGCAGGGAGCATCATCGTGGCGAGCACGCTGCCGAACAGCACGCCGCGCCCCGGGAAGCGGAAGTAGGCGAACCCGAAGGCGACGAACGCGCTCGACACGGTCACGGTGAGGGCCGCCATGACCCCCACGACGACCGTGTTGAACAGCCAGGCCAGCATCGGCGCGGCGTCCCACACGTTCGCGTAGTTCTCCGGGGCGAACGGGTGCGGCCAGGGGAGGAACGGGTCGGCGAACGTCCGGTCGCGCGGCTTGAGCGAGGCCACGACCAGCCACACGAACGGGTAGAGGAACACCGCCGCCGCAGCCGAGAGCATGACGAGGAAGAACGCCCTGCGGGTGCCCGCCGTGCCCGGGCGGTCGTCGCGCGCCGCCTCTCGCATCCGCTCCGCCATGCCGGCGCGTTCCGGCAGCCTGCGGCCCGCCGTCGCGGTCATCGCGTCCCTCCCGGAGGCTCGGCCTCGTAGTAGACGAACCGGTTGCCGACCTTGACCTGCACGATCGTGATGACCCCGATGATCGCGAACAGCAGCCAGGCGAGCGCCGACGCGTAGCCCATGTGCAGGAACTGGAAGCCCTGCTGGAACATGTAGACGACGTAGAACAGGGCCGAGTCCCCGTAGGAGTGCTGCGCGGTCTGGTTGCCGAAGAACATCGTGTAGACCTGGTCGAACATCTGCAGCGCCGCGATCGTGTTGATGATCACCACGAAGAACAGCGCGGAGCTGATCATCGGCAGGGTGACCGAGCGGAACCGCTGCCAGGGGCCGGCGCCGTCGATCATCGCGGCCTCGTACAGGTCGCGCGGCACGTTGCGCAGCGCCGCGAACAGGATGATCGTGGTCGAGCCGAGGTTCCACAGCGACATGAGCACGATGCCGGGCTTGACCCACGCGGGGTCGGTCGTCCACTGCGGCCCGTCCACGCCGAACAGCCCGAGGAACTGGTTGACCAGCCCCGCCTGACCGTTGAGCAGGAACAGGAACAGCACGCCCACCGCGACGTACGGCGTCATGGACGGCAGGTAGAACACCGTGCGGAAGAACCCGGCGGCCCGGCCTGTGACGCGGTTGAGCATGAGCGCGAGCAGCAGTGAGATCACCAGGGCCAGTGGAACGTGCAGGACCGTGTAGAAGGCCGTGTTGCCGATCGCCCTGGCGACCTTCGGGTCCTCCAGCATCGCGGCGTAGTTGCCGAGGCCGGCGAACTTCGGCGTGGAGATCAGGTCGTAGTCGGTCAGCGAGAGCACGAGGCTCGCGACCATGGGCCCGGCCTGGAAGACCACCAGGCCGATCAGCCACGGCAGCAGGAACACGTAGGCCCAGCGGGCCTCGTGGCGGGCCAGTCCGGAAAGCGGGCGAGCCACGTCAGCCCGCCGCGGCCTGGAGGGCCTTGGCGGCCTCCTGCTGGGCCTGGGAGAGCGCGGCCTTCGCGTCCTGGCGTCCCTGCATCACCCGGGTCGCCGCGTCGATCCAGGCGGTGCGGAACTCCGCCGCGGCGGCCGACTGCGGGACGACGAAGCCCTTGTCCTGCACGCTCAGGATCGTCTTGGTCGCGTCGTCGTACGGCTTGTGCCCGCTCGGCTTGACGATCTGGGAGAAGATCGCCTGGTCGGCCTTGGCGTTGGCCGTGAACGTGCCGGGGTAGGGCTTGCCCTCCTGGGCCCGCTTGGCCGCCCGCGCCTTGGCCGCCGCGATCCAGGTGCCGGCCGAGGTCATCGTCTTGATCCACTGGCAGGCGACGTCCGGATGCTTGGCCCCCTTGGGGACGACCCAGGCGTTGCCGCCGACCATGGTGACCGGGTTGCCCTGCCTGTCCTTGAACGGCAGCACGGTGATCTTCGCGTCGGGGGAGGTGCTCGCCAGGGAGGTGACCAGGAACTGCTCGGTGAGCATCATCCCGATCTGGTCCTCGGCGATCGGGTTCTTCTCCCCGAAGTAGTCGAAGGTGTCGGTGAACGCCTTGAGCTTGGTCCAGCCGCCCTGGTCGTCGAGCAGCCCGTTGGCGTAGTCGAGCGCCTCCGCGACCTTCGGGTCGTCGAGGCGGGAGGTCTTCCCGTCCTCCGACAGCAGGTCGGCGCCGTTGGCCTTGGCCCACAGGGGGAGGAACTCCGGCAGCTTGGGATAGAAGCCGAAGCGCTCGATCCTGCCGCCAGAGACCTTGTTCATCTTCTTGGCCAGGGCGGCCAGGGCGCCCCAGTCGGAGGTGTCGATGCTCGCCGGGTCCACCCCGGCGTCCTTGGCGGCCTTGTCGTTCACCAGCAGGATGATCGAGGTGTAGAACTCCGGCACGCCGTACCACTTGCCGTTCAGTTTCACCTGCTCCTGGGCGGCGGGGTAGAAGTCGGACATCGGGATGCCCTCTTCGGCCACGCAGTCGTCCAACGGCTGGATCGCGCCCCTGGCGGCGTACGTGCCGATCAGCTGGCGGTCGAGGTAGACGACGTCCGGCGGGTTGCCGCTCGCCACCGCCGACAGGAACGCCTGCTCGTCGAACTGGCCCTGGTTGACGGTGAGCCTCACTCCGGGATGGGCCTTCTTGAAGGCGTCCACCCGGGTCGTGGCGATCTCGTCGGGGAAGCCGAAGCCCATGGTGGTCAGGGCGGAACCGCCGCCCGCCGACGCGCCGCGTGCGGCTCCCACGCCGCCGCACGCGGACAGTGGCAACACCGCTGCCAGGGCTCCTGCGAGCACGACCATGCCGGTACGGTTCCTGCGCGAGGGGGACACCGCCGCTCCTTTGAGGGGGTCCGAGGAATCGAGAGCACCCCCACTGCCCCGAACGCAAGATCTAAACCCGAGCAGTGCAGCTCAACTAGGCTGCGGCGGGTGAATGAGGGAATCGCACAGTTCGACCTTCTGGTCGATGCGGCATGGCCGGCGCCCGGACGGGCCGAGGACGGCGGCTGGGTCTACCGGCACGCGGGCGGCGTGACGAAACGGGCCAACTCGGTGCTGGCGCTGGGAGAGCGCGCGGATCTGCCGGAGGCGGTCGACCGGGCCGAGCGCTTCTACGAGGGCATCGGGCAGCCCTGCGTGTTCTCGGTCGGCATGGGCGCAACGCCCGGGCTCGACGGCGAACTCGGCCGCCGGGGCTACCGGCTCGTGGATCCCACTTTGGTGATGACCAGGCCGCTCACCGGCGACGAGCCTGCCGCCGATGCGGCGGTGGAGGACAGGCCGTCGGAACGGTGGCTGCGCACCTGGTGGAGCGTGGACGGCGGGCGCCACCGCGAGACCGGAGAGGTTCCGGCGCGGACGTGGGGGGAGCGCATCCTCGGCGGGGTGCCCGCGGGGTACGTCCTCCTCGACGAGGGCGCGGTGGGGCGGGGCGTGCCGCAGGGGCGATGGCTCGGGGTCTACTGCATGGCGGTCGAGCCGCACGCCAGGCGGCGCGGGCTGGGCGCGGCCGTGCTGCGCACCCTGCTCGCCTGGGGGCGGCAGTGTGGCGCCGACGGCGCGTACCTGGTGGTGACGGAGGCCAACACCGGCGCCCGTGCGCTCTACGAGCGCGAGGGATTCGCCGTCGCCGGCCGCTACCACTACCGGGTGCGGTCCTGACCCGCCGGCGCCGTCCGCCGCGGTCCCCGGGGGAAGCGGGGAACGGCGGTCGCGCCGGGCGGGCGGCCCGGATCGACGGATTGTGTCGATCGCTTGTGTCGATGGCTTATATGGCGACGGCGCGCGGAGCCGACATCATCGTCTGACGCTCCGGCACGCCGTCTATAGGGTCAGCGCTCGCCGTCAGGGGCGGTCGCGGGGGATTCACTGAGTCGGGCCGACTCGTCCTGGATCTCAGCACCTTTGTCGCGCAGCACAGTCACGTGCTGACGCCCGTGGTGGGCGCAGAACAGCAACTCCCCACCCACGGGCAGGGTCGCGCGGATGTAGGCCTGAGCACCGCACCGGTCGCACCGGTCCAGGGCCGTCAGCGGCTTGATGGGGGCGAGAGCTCCAGTCACGTATCGCCTTTCGGGTCGCCCCACGCTGTGGGGACGTTGGCGTCAGTCACTTGGGACAACATCTAACCGGATACGGGCCTTCCCAATCATGCTCCGACTACGCCCAGAGCAGAATGATCGGGAAAGTGACGGGGATCACAGCGAAAGTGCCGGTCATTGTGCTGCGCCTGGCAAGCTTGTGCGCGTACAAACATTGAGTGGCGTTAAGCTGCGTACGCGTGTTCGATTGATAAGTGGGAGTTGGGTGTGACTGCGGTTCGCGCGGAGACGGGGTACACCGCCCGTCATCTCTCTGTGCTGGAAGGCCTGGAGGCCGTCCGCAAGCGCCCGGGGATGTACATCGGCTCCACGGACACGCGCGGCCTCATGCACTGCCTGTGGGAGATCGTGGACAACGCGGTCGACGAGGCACTCGGAGGCCACTGCACGCGGATCGAGGTCGAGCTGCACGCGGACGGCTCGATCGAGGTGCGTGACAACGGGCGCGGCATTCCCGTCGACGTCGAGCCCAAGAGCGGCCTGGCCGGCGTCGAGCTCGTCTACACGAAGCTCCACGCGGGCGGCAAGTTCGGCGGCGGTTCCTACGGCGCCTCGGGCGGTCTGCACGGCGTCGGCGCCTCGGTGGTCAACGCGCTGTCCTCCCGCGTCGACGTCGAGGTCGACCGCGACGGCAAGGTCCACCAGATCAGCTTCCGCCGGGGCGTGCCCGGCGTGTTCGACGGCGACGGCCCGACCGCCAAGTTCCGCAAGAAGTCCGGCCTGCGCGACGGCGGCCCGGCCCCGCGCAACACCACCGGCACCCGCGTGCGCTTCTGGGCCGACCGGCAGATCTTCCTGCCCGAGGCCGAGGTCTCGCTCGACGAGATCCACGTGCGGCTGCGCCAGACGGCCTTCCTGGTGCCGGGGCTCACGCTCGTGGTGCGCGACGTCCGCGGCGAGGAGCCGGTCGAGGAGACGTTCCGCTTCGACGGCGGCATCAGCGAGTTCACCGAGTTCCTGTCCCGGGACGAGGCCGTGTGCGACGTGCTGCGGCTGCAGGGCGAGGGCCACTTCCACGAGACGGTCCCCGTGCTCGACGAGCAGGGCCACATGACGCCGACGGAGATCGAGCGGGAGCTCACCGTCGACGTCGCGATCCGCTGGGGGAAGGGCTACGAGACGACCGTACGCTCCTTCGTGAACGTGATCGCCACGCCGAAGGGCGGCACCCACGTCGCGGGGTTCGAGCGGGCGCTGGTCCGCACGGTCAACGAGCAGCTCAGGGAGACCCGGCTGCTGAAGAACGGCGACGAGCCGGTGACCAAGGAGGACATCCTCGAAGGGCTGACCGCGGTCGTCACCGTGCGGGTGCCCGAGCCGCAGTTCGAGGGCCAGACCAAGGAGGTGCTCGGCACCTCCGCGGCCAGCCGCATCGTCGCCCACGTGGTCGCCCGTGAGCTCAAGGCGCTGTTCGCCAACCCCAAGCGGGGGCAGAAGCAGCAGCTGCGCGCGGTGCTGGAGAAGGTCGTCGCCGCGGCCAAGGCCCGCATCGCCGCCCGCGAGCACCGTGACAACCAGCGGCGCAAGTCCGCGCTGGAGAACTCGGCGCTGCCCGCCAAGCTGGTCGACTGCCGCAGCGACGACGTCGACCGCAGCGAGCTGTTCATCGTCGAGGGCGACTCCGCGCTGGGCACGGCCAAGCTCGCCCGCGACTCGGAGTTCCAGGCGCTGCTGCCGATCCGGGGCAAGATCCTGAACGTGCAGAAGGCGTCGGTCGCCGACATGCTCAAGAACGCCGAGTGCGCCGCGATCATCCAGGTGGTCGGCGCCGGGTCGGGCCGCTCGTTCGACATCGAGTCGGCCCGCTACGGCAAGATCATCTTGATGGCCGACGCGGACGTGGACGGCGCGCACATCCGCTGCCTGCTGCTCACGCTCTTCCATCGCTACATGAAGCCGATGGTCGAGGCCGGGCGGGTGTTCGCCGCGGTGCCGCCGCTGCACCGCATCGAGGTCACCAACCCCGGGCGTGGCCAGGACAAGTACATCTACACCTACAGCGACGCCGAGCTGCACAAGGTCATGCGCGACCTGGAGCGGCGCGGCAAGCGCTGGAAGGACCCCGTGCAGCGTTACAAGGGTCTCGGTGAGATGGACGCCGACCAGCTCGCCGAGACGACCATGGACCCCCGCCACCGCGTCCTGCGCCGCGTGCGGATCGAGGACGTGGAGGATGCCGAGCACATCTTCAACCTCCTCATGGGCAGCGACGTGGGCCCGCGCCGCGAGTTCATCATCGGCAGCGCCGCCGAGGTGGACCGCGACCACATCGACGCCTGACCGGTGCCCGCCGGGCGCCGGACACCGTCGCGAGCTCGGCATCGCCGGCCGTTGGCGTAGTCGATCTCCGGGTAGTAGGCCACCGTCTGGCAGAAGTAGCTCCCGGACGGGATGGCGATCATCCCCCAGGCGCCGGTGCCCGGCCCTGTGCGGCCGCGCGTGCATCCCTACCCGAGCCGGCTCAGGCCGATCCGGCGGGCGGTGTCCACGATCGGCCGGTTTCCGCCGGGGACAGTGTCAGGGCTTGACCTCGCGCAGGCGCCCGGTCTCGACCTCGTAGACGAATCCCCGCACCGAGTCCTTGTGGGGGATGAACGGGTCGGCCGTGATTCTGTTGATCGACTGGATGACGTCCGCGTCGAGGTCGGAGAACGCCTCGGCGGCCCAGTCGGGCTTGATCCCGACCTCGGCCTCGATGCCCCGGCGGAAGTCGTCGTCGGTGAAGGTCAGCATGCCGCAGTCCGTGTGGTGGATGAGGATGATCTCCCGCGTACCGAGCAGGCGCTGGCTGATGGCGAGGCTGCGCCGCTCGTCCGCGGTCACCACGCCGCCGGCGTTGCGGATGACGTGAGCGTCGCCCTCGGCCAGCCCGAGCAGGCCGTACACGTTCAGCCGGGCGTCCATGCAGGCGAGGACGGCCACCCCGCGCGCCGGGGGCAGCGGCAGGTGTCCCTTGCCGAAGTCCGCGGCGTACCGCTCGGCGTTGACGAGGAGTTCGTCGGTGACGCTCATGAGATGTCCCTTCTGGTCGCGCGAGTCGCTGGCCCCACCTTTGCCGTTTATTCCTACCAAGTCAATAGGTATAGTGACCGTTCGTGACCCGGAGGTGTCCGACGGTCACCTGTGATCATGGACCCATGACATCACTCGATCACGACCAGAAGAGCCACGCGACCGTGCGGCCGCTCACCGTCGAGGACGTCGCCTGGATGCGGGAGTTGTTCACCGAGCGGTGGGGAGGAGTCGTATCGGTCAGCCGGGGCGTCGCCCACGACACGACGGCCCTGCCCGGATTCGTCGCGCTGCTCGACGGAGAACGCGCGGGCGTCGCCACCTACAGGATCGACGGCGGGGAGTGCGAACTCGTCACGCTCGACTCCGTACGCGAAGGCGCCGGAGTGGGCACCGCCCTCGTCGACGCGGTGGCCGGAGCGGCGCGCGCCGCAGGCGCGGTTCGGCTGTGGCTGGTGACGACGAACGACAACCTGCGGGCGCTGCGCTTCTACCAGCGGTACGGCTTCGACCTCGTCGCCGTGCACCGGGACGCCGTCGCCCGGTCGCGTGAGCTCAAGCCGTCGATCCCCGAGACCGGCCTCGACGGCATCCCGCTCCGCCACGAAATCGAACTGGAACTGCCCTCGAACCCGGGCGGGGTCAGCCGGACTCGATCTCCAGGGTGCTGACCCGGTTGCGGGCCTCCAGCATGCCCTCCCGGTAGCGTTCGTCCCAGTCAGGGTCGTCGTCGCGGATGGCCCTGACCGTCTGCCTGGTCAGCTCCATCGGCCCGTTGGGGCCGGGAGCGACCTTGCGTACGACGATCAGGGTCCACCCGTTCTCCATGACCGTGTCGGTCTCCCAGTGGGGTGAGCCGGCCGCCTCTCGCCGGGACGCCGGCTTCCCGCCGCGTGCGAGCGTCACGAGCAGATACACGAGCACGGCGATGACGATGAGCGTCACCGGAAGGGCGAGCAGGCGCATCGGGGTCCCGGCTCCCTACTTGGTGGGCAGAGCGACGCCTCCAGTATTGCCTGGCGCGTACACCGTGATGCCCTGGGGCAGGGCCTTCAGCTTCTCGATCTCCGCGCACGTGGGGCACTTGTTGTAGCCGTCCTGCCGGGCCTTGTTGGCGTCCGCCTCCGCGCGCGCCTGGGCGACCTTCGCCTGCGCCTCGGTGACCTTCGCGAACGCGGCCTGCGCCTGGTTGACCGCCTCCTGGACCTCGCTGGGCAGGGTCACCCGTGAGAGGTTGAAGTGGATGCCGGTGAGATAGTCGGCGCCGAGGGTCGACTTGAGGTCCTCGGCCAGGCTCGTGTTCACCGCGTCCTGGATCTTGGCGATGTTCGCGTTGTTGCCCTGCTGTGGCACGCCCCCGGTCTGCTGGCCGCCGCTGTTGTTCTGCACGAGCGCGCAGGAGGAGACCAGCTGCGCGCATCGGAAGTTGTTGATCTGGGTGCGCAGGTCGTTGTCGATCACCGGCCGGATGATCTGGTCGAGGAAGGCGGACCAGCCCTCGTCGCCCTCCCAGGGGTAGTAGGTCCCGCCGTTGGTGCTGCGGAACTTGCGCGTGCCGAACTTGTCGTCGAACGACTTCAGCGTCTGGTGGTCGAGGTTGAGGGCGAAGTAGAGCGTGCCTTCGATGCCCATGTTGACGCCGTCGCCGCTCGGCACGTTGACGACGTCGACGCCGGACCTCTCGCCGTGTCCGGAGTCGGAGGTGATCGTGTAGAACCGCTGCTGGGCGGGGTAGCGGTGCATCTGGGACCACCACCCGATCCAGGTCACGCCGGAGCCGGGGTCGATGACCTGGCGGACCTTGTTGTCGTCGAGCGGGCCGCCGTCGCGGACGACCGCCACCTCGCCGCCGCTGGTGCGCTCGAACCCGCTGAACGCGCCGAGCAGGGTCGGCGCCCCGACGATGATGAGCGCGAGGATCACCAGGATGGCGATGCGGCGGTAGGACCGGCGTGACGTGCCGCCGGAGGCGGAGGGAGTGCGGCTGGGCATACGGGCTCCTTGGGGGGCGCCTCGGGACCGGTTGCGGTACCGGGGAAAAGCTCACGTGTCGTCGGCCAGGACAACGTAGCAGCCAGGTGCCCCGGTTCCAGGACGGCCCGTAACGCCGGAGAAGGCGCCCCGCCCGGCCCCGTACGGCAGACCGGGCGGCCTGCCGTACGGGGGTGGCGTCAGACCTCGACGGGCTGGAGCCGTCCCGTGTGCACGTCGTACAGCGCGCCGCCCACGACGAGGTCGTCGGGCAGGTAGGGGCTGGACTTGATGCGGGTGATGTCGTGCCGCAGCGCGGCATGCTGGTCGGGGACGGTCTGGAACTCGAGGCTGCGGGTGTCGACGCCGAAGTCGGCGGCGATGAGGTTGTGTACGTCCTCGTCGGTCGACTTGGACATCCGGCAGTCGGTGTGCGGCATCACCAGCACGCGGTCGACGCCGAGCAGGTAGACGGCGAGGACGAGGGTCCGCAGGACGTCGTCGGTCACCCGCGCGCCCGCGTTGCGCAGGATCTTCGCGTCGCCCGCGGTCAGGCCGAGCAGCCCGAGCGGGTCGATGCGGGAGTCCATGCACGTCACCACCGCGAGCCCACGCGCCGCGCGGCCGCTGAGGCCGGAGTGGGTGAACGTGCTCGCGTACTTCTCGTTGGCGTCCAGCAGATCGTCGAAAGCTCCGGTCATGTCACAGATGTTGCCCGATGCCCTCCAACCGGTCATCGCGGGGGGCGGACTTTTGTGCACTCCTGGCGGGTGGCCATCGCGTGCGACACCGGTATAAGGTCTTTGCTGGTGTTCGTATCTGAGGGAGAGAGGTCCCCATGAGCGGTGTCGCACGCATGCACTCGGTCGTGCTCGACTGTCCGGAGCCGAAGGCCCTGGCGGACTTCTACGCCGGGCTGCTCGGCTGGAAGGTCGCCTATGAGGAGAAGGACTGGGTCACGCTCGCCGGCGACGGCCAGGCTCGTCTCGCCTTCCAGCGGGTCCCCGAATACGTGCCCCCGGCCTGGCCGTCCGCCGAGCACCCGCAGCAGCTCCACCTCGACCTGACCGTGGACGACATGGCCGAGGCGCAGAGCCGGGTGCTCGCCCTGGGAGCCGTCAGGCACGAGCACCAGCCCGGCGAGGCAGGCGGCTATACGGTCTTCCTCGACCCGGCCGGGCACCCGTTCTGCCTGGTCACCGAGTGAGCTGACGCCTCAGCTCGAAGATCCGGCGGCGGCCTTCTCCGGCGGTGTACGCGTGAGGCGCCGCAGGACGAGAAGGCCGCCGATTCCCGGCAGCCAGGCCAGCACCTTGCCGGTCGGGTCGCACCCCGCGTCGCGTGCGGCGGCCACGACGACGACCAGGTAGGCGCAGCCGTGCAGGGGGCCGACGAGCGAGGAGACGGGCGGCAGGTGCACGGTGGCCAGATTGGCCAGGAGGACGGCCAGGGACCCCAGCTCGACGGCGGCGGCGACGCGCAGGGCGGAATGAGGGCGTGACATGGTCAGACTCCCGTGGTCGAGCCGGGGCGGACGATCATCAGCACCGTGACGGCCGCCCACAGCAGGTTGAAGACGCCGGTCGGCATGGCGAGCCTCGCCACCCCGCCGGCCGCGTCGGCGGGTGTGGAGTCCCCGGTGGTGAGCCGGGCGATGACGGCGTCCTGACGCGGCAGGACCGCCAGGGCGAGGATCGCGGCCGCCGCGGCGGTGAGCAGGATGGACGCGATGACCCACGCGTCGCGCAGCACGCCGAGGCCGCTCGCCGTGGCGAAGCCGAAAACCGGTACGGCCAGGCCCGCGACGGCGTAGACCCGGCAGATGCGATGCAGGACGCGGAGCGTGGCCACGCCGCCGGTTGGTGTGCCCTGCTCCGCCGCGCCCTGATCTGACAGGCGGCGTGCGGCGGCGGGAAACATGCTCGCCGCCACGGCGACCGGGCCGACCGCGAGGATCGCGGCGAGGACGTGAACGGCCAGGAAGAACTTGGTCATCGTGCGCGGTCCCCGATCAGCGGGCGGCGGGCGCGGACGGACGGCGCTCGCGCCAGACGACGCCGCGCCGTTCATGGGCGAACAGCCGCTCCACGTCACGTGCGACGTGCGGCCCGAACTCGCGCTCCACCAGGTAGAGGCCGAGGTCGAGGCCCGAGGTGACCCCGGCGCCGCTCACCAGGTCGCCGTCGTCGACGACCCGCGCGTCGACCGCGACCGCCCCGAAGGCGCTCAGCGTGTCCAGCCCCATGTGGTGACCGGTCACGTGACGACCGGGGATCAGCCCCGCCATCGCGAGGATCAGCGAACCTCCGCAGACGGTGGCGACGGTCACGCCCTCCCGGCCGAGCGCCTCACCCATGAGCCGGGGCAGGCCGGTCGCGAGAGCGCGCCTGAGTCGCTCGGTGACCGTCCCCCGGCGCTCCTCCTCGGTGAGGCCCTCCTCCTCGCGCACGTCCCCGGCCGCTCCCGGAAGGACGACCAGGTCGGCGCGGGCGGGGTCCAGCCGCGCCGTGGCCCGCAGCGACACCCCCGGAACGCCGCCGGCCACCTCCCGGGGCCCCTCCGCCGTGACGAACGTCGCGGTGAGCGGGGTCCGCGTGAACATCGCGGCCGCCGTCAGGACCTCGTACGGCGCGAGAACGTCCAGGGGATCGAACCCGTCGAACAGCACGAACTGGGCCGGCATCGGCATCTCTCCTTGTCGTCGGCGGTGCGGTCACCAACCGTAGGAGTGCGGCCGGGACCGATCCCAGAGGCGAGAACGACAAAGACCAACGGATTCTCGCCAATAGCTTTCACCTGAGGCTTCGTGCATCGGTCCGTAGGACGCCGCTGGCGGGATTCCGTCTATCGTGGCGATCGTGCACACCGTGGCGATCCTGGCGCTGGACCATGTCGTGCCGTTCGACCTGGCGACGCCCATCGAGGTGTTCGGGCGCACCCGCCTGCCGGACGGCCGGCGCCCCTACCGGGTGCGGGTGTGCGGGCCCGCCCCCGAGGTGGAGACCGAGGCGTTCGCCCTGCGCGTGCCGTACGGCGTGGACGCCCTGGCCGAGGCCGACACGGTCGTCGTGCCCGGCTGCTCGGAGCGGGCGGGGCCGCCCCCGCCCGAGGCGCTGGAGGCGCTGCGCGACGCGGCCGCGCGGGGCACCCGCCTCGCCTCGATCTGCGTGGGCGCGTTCACGCTCGCGGCGGCCGGGCTGCTGGACGGCCTGCGGGCGACCACGCACTGGGCGGCGGCGCCCGCGCTGGCCCGGCGGTTCCCGCTGGTGGACGTGCGGCCGGACGTGCTCTACGTCGACAACGGGCAGGTGCTCACCTCCGCGGGCGCGGCCGCCGGGCTCGACCTGTGCCTGCACATGATCCGGCGCGACCACGGCTCGGCCGTCGCGGCCGACGCCGCCCGCCTGTCGGTGATGCCGCTGGAGCGGGAGGGGGGTCAGGCCCAGTTCATCGTCCACGAGTACCCGCCGGTGCCCAGCGGTTCGCTGCTGGAGCCGGTGCTGGCGTGGATCGAGGACAACCTCGGCCACGACGTCACCCTGCGGGAGATGGCGGCCCGCGGCGGGATGAGCGAGCGGACGTTCAGCAGGCGCTTCCGTCAGCAGACCGGCACCACGCCGCTGCAGTGGCTGCTGCGCGCCCGGGTCCGGCGGGCGCAGTATCTGCTGGAGAACACCGACCACGGCATCGAGCGCATCGCCGTACAGGCCGGTTTCGGGTCGCCGACCGCGTTCAGGGAGCGGTTCAAGCGGGTCGTGGGGACCACGCCGCAGGCGTACCGCTCCTCGTTCCACTCCTCGTCTCACGGGGGCCCCGCCGCCACCTGAACGCCACGGACAGGCGCGGAGGGCGGCGCGCGGAGCTACAACGAGACCGGCTCCGCGCCGCCGCGTCCCCCGTGTCACATGGGCTCTTCGCCGCCGGTGTCGCCCGTGGTGGCCATGCCGCCCTCCGTCGCGGTGGCCTCCTCGTCGCCGTCCGCGCCGAGCGCGCCGCCGATCGCGGCGATGGCGTGCACGAGGCGCACACCCGAGCCGTCGCGACGGCCGAGCTCGTCGGGCAGCGGCACCGGCTTGCCGGTCGAGGAGACCGCCTTGACCGGCGCCGGGCCGGCGTAGGCGAGCAGCAGGACGTCCTCGCCCTTCAGGAAGCGCTGGGCGCGCACGCCACCGGTCGCCCGGCCCTTCGGCGGGAAGTCGGCGTAGTCGGAGATCTTGCCCGCGCCCATCTGGGTGCCGGGCAGGGCGGTGGAGGAACCGGCGATCGTCACCACACGCGCCTCCCGCGTGGGATCGACCACGCCGAAGAAGACCACCTTCGCGTCGCCGTCGAGGCGCACGCCGGCCATGCCGCCCGCCGGACGTCCCTGGGGCCGTACGACCGAGGCGGGGAAACGCAGGAGTTGCGCGTCGCTGGTGATGAACACGAGGTCGTGGTCGGCGGAGGTCAGCTCGACGGCGCCGACCACCACGTCGCCGTCCCGCAGGCCGATCACCTCGAACTCGTCGCGGTTGACGGGATATTCGGGCACCACCCGCTTGACCACGCCCTGGCTGGTGCCGAGCGCGAGGCCCGGGCCGTCCGGGTCGAGCGAGCCCAGGCCGACGACCTTCTCGTCCGGTTCGAGCGAGACGTACTCCGACACCGGGTGCCCGCCCGCCAGGGAGGGCGGGTTGGCCGAGGGCGGCAGCGCGGGCAGGTCGAGCACCGAGACCCGGATCAACCGGCCCGTGGAAGTCACCACGCCCACCTCGCCGCGCACGGTCGAGCGGACCACCGAGACCAGCACGTCGTGCGCCACACGGTCGCCCTCGCCCGAGATCGGCGACGCGTCGGTCGTACGGGCGAGCAGGCCGGTGGACGACAGCATCACCAGGCAGGGATCGTCGGCCACCTCCAGCGGCACGACGGCGGCCCTGGCGGCCTCCGACGACTCGAGCAGGACCGTGCGGCGCGGCGTGCCGTAGGTCTTGGCCACCTCGGCGAGCTCGGACGACACGACCTTGCGCAGCCGGTCCTCCGAGCCGAGGATCTCGTTCAGCTCGGCGATGTCGGCCTGGAGCTGCTCCTTCTCCCGGTCGAGCTCCAGCTTGTCGTAGCGGGTCAGGCGGCGCAGCGGGGTGTCGAGGATGTAGTTCGCCTGGATCTCGCTCAGCTCGAAGGTCTCCATGAGCCGCGCGCGGGCCTGCGCCGTGTCGTCCGAGTTCCGGATGACCTGGATGACCTGGTCGATGTTGAGCAGCGCGACGATGAGGCCGTCGACGAGGTGGAGCCGCTCCTCGCGCTTGCGCAGGCGGAAGCGCGAGCGCCTGCGCACGACGTCGAGCCGGTGGTCCACGTAGACCGACAGCAGTTCGCGCAGGCCGAGCGTGCGCGGCTGGCCGTCGACGAGGGCGACGTTGTTGATGCCGAAGGTCTCCTCCATCGGCGTCAGCCGGTAGAGCTCCTCCAGCACGGCCTCCGGGTTGAAGCCGTTCTTGACCTCGATGACCAGGCGCAGGCCCTTGTGCCGGTCGGTCAGGTCCTTGAGGTCGGCGATGCCGGTGAGCTTCTTCGCGTTCACCAGCTCTTTGATCTTGGTGACCACCCGCTCGGGGCCCACGTTGAACGGCAGCTCGGTGACGACGATGCCCTTGCGGCGCGGCGTGGCCTGCTCGATCGTCGCCTTGGCCCGCATCTTGAAGGTGCCGCGGCCGGTCTCGTACGCGTCCCTGACGCCGTTCAGGCCGATGATCGTGCCACCGGTCGGCAGGTCGGGGCCGGGGACGAAGCGCATGAGCTCGTCGAGCGTCGCGTTCGGCTTCCTGATCAGGTAGCGCGCCGCCGCGACGACCTCGCCGAGGTTGTGCGGGGCCATGTTGGTGGCCATGCCGACCGCGATGCCGGAGGCGCCGTTGACCAGCAGGTTGGGGAACGCCGACGGCACGACCGACGGCTCGGTCTCCTGGCCGTCGTAGTTGGGCTTGAAGTCGACGGTGTCCTCGTCGATCGACTGCACCATGAGCATGGCGGCCGGGGCGAGGCGGGCCTCGGTGTACCGCATCGCGGCGGGCAGGTCGTCGGGAGAGCCGAAGTTGCCGTGCCCGTCCACCAGCGGCAGGCGCATCGAGAACGGCTGCGCGAGCCGTACGAGCGCGTCGTAGATGGCCGAGTCGCCGTGCGGGTGGAGCTTGCCCATCACCTCGCCGACGACGCGGGAGGACTTGACGTGCCCGCGGTCGGGCCGCAGGCCCATCTCGCTCATGGAGTAGAGGATGCGGCGCTGGACGGGCTTGAGTCCGTCGCGCGCGTCGGGCAGCGCGCGCTGGTAGATCACCGAGTAGGCGTACTCAAGGAAGCTCGTCCGCATCTCCGCGGAGACGTCGATGTCGACGATCCGCTCCTCGAAGTCCTCGTCCGGCGGGGGTGTCGTCGTGCGTCGGGCCATGTCGTGGTTTCCTGCGTGTCGAGGAGCCGGACCCCGGTCGTCGGGACCGGGGAGGGCGAACGTTGTGGTGGACGTCGGTGGTGGACATCAGTGGTGGACATCGAACATTCTGCCGAGAGTTCACCCTGTTCGCGACTCACCACCATACTGCCGGGCCCGCGCCCGCCGTCCCGGCTTCCCCGGCGGGACAGCCCTTGCGGGCCGAAACGGTCAGTCGCGGGGGCCGGCGCCGGGCCAGGGGCCGGGCGCCTCGCCCTCGTCCTCGTCGCCCGGCACGTTCAGCTTCTCGTCGTAGATCCGGAAGCCCCGGGCCTTGTAGTTGGCGAGCGCGGCCGGTCCGTCGAGGGAGCAGGTGTGCACCCAGACCCGCCGGGTGGCCTCCCGTCCCGGCCAGCGCTCGGCGAGGTCCCAGGCGCGGGCCGTAGCCTCGCCCAGCAGCCACCCGCCGAGGCCCTGCCCGATCGCGTACGGCAGCAGCCCGAAGTTGACGATCTCGACCGTGCCGCCGTCCTGGGCCACCAGCTCGGCGTACCCGGCCGGGGTGCCGCGCACCCAGGCCACCCAGGTCTCGACGCCCGGCCGGTCGAGCCAGTCCTTCCACTGCTTCCAGGTCCACGGCAGCCGGTTGGTCCACTGCCAGTCGCCGCCCACGGCCGTGTAGAGGAAGCGGCTGAACTCCGGGCTGGGGACCTCCGCGCGGACGATCTGCGCGGGGAGCGCGGGCGGCCGTCCCGGCCGCAGGTCGGCGGGGCTGGTCTGTTCGAGATACCAGGTGGTCACGTCCATAGCGGGATTCATCCAACCACGACGCCCGTCCGGGTCGGTCCGGCCGCTTCGCGGTCGCGGCGGAAACGGTCGGCCGGACCTGGTACCAATGGGCGGGTGAGCGAAGAAGAGGTGATGCTGCGGGAAGAGGCCGAGGCCCGGCTGCGGGCGCTCGCCGGCGATCAGGCGCGGCTGCGCGACGACCAGTGGGCCGCCATCAAGGCCCTGGTCATGGACCGCAGGCGGGCGCTGGTCGTGCAGCGCACCGGCTGGGGGAAGTCGGCCGTTTACTTCATCGCGACCGCGCTGCTGCGCGAGCTGGGCGAGGGGCCCACGGTCATCGTCTCCCCGCTCCTGGCGCTGATGCGCAACCAGATCGCCGCGGCCGAGCGGGCGGGCATCCACGCCGAGACGATCAACTCGGCCAACCCCGAGGAGTGGGAGAAGGTCTACGGCCAGGTCGCCGAGGGCGCGGTCGACGTGCTGCTGGTCAGTCCCGAGCGGCTGAACAACCCCGACTTCCGCGACAACGTGCTGCCCGAGCTGGCCGGCAGCGCGGGTCTCCTGGTGATCGACGAGGCCCACTGCATCTCCGACTGGGGCCACGACTTCCGGCCCGACTACCGCAGGCTCCGCACCCTGCTGGCCGAGCTGCCGCCGGGCATCCCCGTGCTGGCCACGACGGCCACGGCGAACGCCCGGGTCACCCGCGACGTCGCCGAGCAGCTCGCCGTCACGCAGGAGTGGGACGAACTGCCCGGCGGCGAGGTGTTCGTCCTGCGCGGCCCGCTGGAGCGCGAGAGCCTCCATCTGAGCGTCGTACGGCTGGGCGGCGCGGACCAGCGGCTCGCCTGGCTGGCCAGGACGCTGCACGAGCTGCCGGGCTCCGGCATCGTCTACACGCTGACCGTGGCCGCGGCCCAGGAGATCGCCGCGTACCTGCGCGAGCAGGGCCACACCGTCGCCGCGTACACCGGGCAGACCGAGCCGGCCGACCGGCTGGCGGCCGAGGAGGACCTGCTCGGCAACCGGGTCAAGGCGCTGGTGGCGACCTCGGCGCTGGGGATGGGCTTCGACAAGCCCGACCTGGGCTTCGTCGTCCACGTGGGCGCGCCCGCCTCGCCCGTGGCGTACTACCAGCAGGTGGGCCGGGCCGGGCGCGGCGTGGAGCGGGCCGAGGTCATCCTGCTGCCCGGCCCCGAGGACCGGGAGATCTGGGCCTACTTCGCCTCGCTCGCCTTCCCGCCGGAGGGCGTGGTCAGGGCGACGCTGGAGGCGCTGTCCGAAGGGGGAGTGCTGTCCACCGCCGCGCTGGAGACGAGGGTCGACCTCAGCCGGAGCCGGCTGGAGATGATGCTCAAGGTGCTCGACGTGGACGGCGCCGTACGCCGGGTCAAGGGCGGCTGGGAGGCCACCGGCGAGCCGTGGAGCTACGACGCCGAGCGTTACGCCCGGGTGGCCGCCGAGCGCCGGGCGGAGCAGGAGGCCATGCTCGGGTACATCGCGACCACCGAGTGCCGGGAGCAGTACCTGCGCCGTCACCTCGACGACGATTCGGCGACGCCGTGCGGCAGGTGTGACAACTGCACCGGCGCCCACCGTTCCGCCGAGGTGCCGGACGAGGCCGTCAGGGCCGCCCAGCAGCGGCTCGCGCGTCCCGGCGTCGAGATCGAGCCGCGCCGTCAGTGGCCGACCGGCCTGCCGGACCTGAAGGGGCGGATCAAGCCCGAGTTGTGCGCCGAGCCGGGCCGCGCGCTCGGCCGCCTGACCGACATCGGCTGGGGCACCCGGCTGCGCGACCTGTTCGCGGCGGAGGACGGGCCGGTGCCCGACGACGTGTTCGCGGCCGTGGTCGAGGTGCTGAAGTCGTGGGAGTGGCAGCGGCGGCCGGTCGCGGTGGTCGCGGTGCCGTCGGGCACGCGGCCGGCGCTGGTCGGGTCGCTCGCCGAGCGGCTCGCCCAGGTCGGCCGGCTGGAGCATCTCGGGACGCTCGGTTATCGCGACGGGCCGCCCGCCGCCAGGCACAACAGCGCCCAGCGGGTGACGGCCATCCGAGGAACGCTCGCGATGCCGCGTGACGTCGCCACCAGGATCGCGGCGGCAGGCGGGCCGGTGCTGCTGGTGGACGACCGCGTGGACAGCGGGTGGACGATGGCGCTGGCCGCCGCCCAGGTCCGTCACGCCGGGGCGCCCGCCGTGCTGCCCTTGGCCCTGGCCGTCACCAACTGACCACCTCCCGGGCCCAGCCCCGGGGCGAACCGGTACGGCCCCTGGCACACGGCGCCCCTGGCACACAGCGCCCCTGACACACAGCGCCCCTGATACACGGGGGGCGGCGAGCCGAGGCCGGGCTCCGGGACGGGTCAGGGTGCGGTCAGGGTGCTCACCCCATCCCGGGGCCGCGCCTGATCGCCAAACTGGTCGCCATGAGACCACTTGTTGCGGCTCCGCTCCTGGTCGGCGCGTACGGCGTCGCCCGGATCACCGACGGATTCGACGGCAGCCGGGGGCCCGGCCTGGCCTGGACCGTGGGGCACCTGTTCTTCCTGGCCGCGTTGGTCCTCTTCGTGCGGATTTTCGGACGGCTCCGGACGATGGCCGCCGGCGGCGTGACGGCCACGGCGGGGTACGCCGCCGGTCTCGCCGGGGCGCTGGCGCTGGCCGCGCAGTTCACGATCGACATCGTGGTCGGCTTCCTGTCCGCCGACCACGACGCGATGGGGCCCCGATTCGAGGCCGTCAAGGCGATCCCCGGAGTCGAGCCGTTCGTGTACACCGTCGTGCCGTTGCTGTTCTACGTCGGCATGGTCGCGCTGGTGGCCCGGCTCGCCGCGGGACGGCGGGTGCCGTGGTGGAGCCCGGCGCTGGTGCTCGTACAGGCCGTGCTTCCGCTCGCGAGCAAGGACCTGATCCCGCTGGCAGCGGCGCTGCTCCTGCTGGCCTTCGTGCCGCTGCTGCGCCTGCGGCCCGCGCAGCCGGTCGTGCTCGCGCGAAGCTCGCTCTCAACCGGGCCGTTCTGACCGGGCCGTTCTGACCGCGCTGTTCTGACCAGGCCGTTCTGGATCCCGGGGTCAGAGACGGGGGCGGGCGCCGAGGTTGGAGATGCACTTGGCGGCGAGGGCGTTGCCCGCCGCCAGCGCCTCGGCGGCCGGCTTGCCGTCCAGCCAGACGGGCAGGAAACCGGCGGCGAAGGCGTCACCGGCGCCGGTGCCGTCCACCACCCGGTCGACGACCTCGGCGGGCGCCCGGACCGGGTCGGGACGGTTGTTGGAGTACCAGAGCGAGCCCTCGGCGGTGAGCTTGATCACGACCTGCGGGAACCAGGCGGTCAGCACCTTGGCCGCCGCGGCGGCGTCGTCCCTGCCGGTGAGCACCTTGGCCTGGTCGGCGTTGGCGAACAGCAGCTTCGCGCCGTCGGTCCACTCGAGGAACGGCTCGGCGCCGGTCCGCTCCAGCGGGGCGGAGGAGGCGCAGTCCACGGAGATCGACATGCCGGCGCGCCGGGCCATGTCGAGCGCGGCGAGGCCGGCGTCGCGCGACCCCTCGTTGATCAGCGTGTAACCCGACATGTGCAGGTGGCCGCCGGCGGCGAACAGGTCGCGCGGCAGGTCCTCGGGGGACAGCGCCGCGTTGGCGCCGGGGTCGGACAGCATGGTCCGCTCACCCTTGTGGGTGACGAGCACGACGCAGGTGCCGGTCGGCCGCTCGGGGTCCATGACGAGGCGGGCGTCCACGCCGTACCCCATGAGCTCCATGTCGCGGTTGCGGCCGGTGATGTCGGCGCCGCGGCGGCCGATGAAGGCGACCTCCGAGCCCTCCACGGCGAGCCACGAGGCGATGTTGGCGCCGGAGCCGCCACCGTGCATGGTCACGACGGCCGGGGTGTCGCTCGCCCTAGCAAGAGGGAACTTCGCGCGGGCGACCGCGTCCGTCATGAGATCGCCCACCACGACGACCCGCGTCATGATGTCACCACCTTGCCAACTGCTTGTGGAGGTGAGCCATGCCCTAGGAGGGGCGGCGTCCTCTCCGTGCTGTGAGGCTGACGTCCAGAAACCTAACAGCTTCCAGGGGCGTCGTGGGGTGGAGAGCGGACAGACGGGCACAGTCGATGCACAAGCGTTGCCCAACTTGCCACGTCAGGGCTGGTAGATCCCCTATAAGCGGATCCAGAAAGCGGGCCCTCCAGTCGTAAGGAATCTCTCAATACGGGCCAAGCCGGACACCGCTAGCCTCGATTGCGTGCACCCTCAGTACCCCGCCCACTGGGAGGCGGACGTCGTGCTGTCCGACGGCGGCACCGCCCACGTCCGCCCGATCAGGCCGGACGACGCCGACATGCTGCGCTCGTTCTACTCGCGCCTGTCCGCGGAGTCCATCTACTTCCGGTACTTCGGGCCACGGCCGCGGCTGACCGACAAGGACGTGGTCTGGTTCACCAACGTCGACTACGACAACCGGGTCGCCCTCATCGCCACGATCGGCACGGAGATGGTCGCGGTCGTACGGTACGACCGGGTGCAGCCGCGCGACCACGCCGAGGTGGCCTTCCTGGTCGAGGACGCCCACCAGGGCAGGGGCGTGGCCGGGGTGCTGATGGAGCACCTGCGGGCCGCCGCGCGCGAGCGCGGGATCAAGACCTTCATCGCGGACGTGCTGCCGGGCAACCACCGGATGATGGGCCTGTTCCGCCAGGCCGGCTACACGGCGCAGAGCCAGTTCGAGGACGGCGTCGTGCGCATGACGCTCGACCTGTCCAGCACCGAGACCGCGCTCGAGGTCCGGCTCGCCCGCGAGCACCGCGCCGAGGCGCGCTCGATCGCCCGCCTGCTGACGCCGGAGTCGGTCGCGGTCATCGGCGCGAGCCGCGAACCGGGCGGCATCGGCCAGACGGTCCTGCGCAACCTGCTCGCCGCCGACTTCACCGGCCCCGTCTACCCCGTCCACCGGCACGTACGTGCCGTGGCGGGCGTGCGGGCCTACCGCAGCGTGTCGGCGATCGACGGCGAGGTGGACCTCGCCGTGCTGGCGGTCCCCGCCGAGGGCGTGCTCGATCTGGTCGAGGAGTGCGCGGAGAAGGGCGTGAAGGGCCTGGTCGTGGTCTCCTCCGGGTTCGGCGAGACCGGGCAGGAGGGCCGGGCCCGCCAGGAGGAGCTGGTCCGCATCGCCCGGGCGTACGGCATGCGGGTGGTGGGGCCCAACTGCCTGGGCATCGCCAACACCGATCCCGCCGTACGGCTCAACGCGACGCTCGCGGCGACCCTGCCGGGGCGGGGGAGGGTCGGGTTCTTCAGCCAGTCGGGCGCGCTCGGCACCGCGCTGTTGCAGCGGGTGGCGCAGCGCGGCATGGGCATCTCGACGTTCGTCTCGGCCGGCAACCGGGCCGACGTGTCCGGCAACGACCTCCTCCAATACTGGGAGGAGGACCCGGCGACCGACGTGATCCTGCTCTACCTGGAGTCCATCGGGAACCCGCGCAAGTTCACCCGGCTGGCCCGGCGGATCTCGCGGTCCAAGCCCATCGTGGTGGTCAAGTCGCGGGGCGTCCCCGGCGGGCACCGCGCGCCCGTGCTCGGGCTGCCCGACACCGCGCTGAGCTCGCTGTTCGCGCAGGCCGGGGTCATCCGGGTGGACGACCTGGTCCAGCTCTTCGACGTCGCCCAACTCCTGGCGCACCAGCCGCTGCCGGCCGGGCCGCGGGTGGGCGTGGTCGGCAACTCCGACGCGCTCACGCTGCTCGCGGAGGAGGCGTGCGCCGGCGCCGGCCTGCAGCCGAGCCCCCCGGTGAACCTCGGCGCCCCTGCCGGCGCGGCCGAGTTCGCCGCGGCCCTGCGGAGCGTCCTGCCCGAGGTGGACGCCGCCGTCGCGATCTACATGCCGCCGATCCCCGGCGACTGCCGTGAGGTGGCCGAGGCGCTGCTGGAGGTCGCGCGGGAGTCGGGCAAGCCGGTGCTGGCCACGTTCCAGGGCGAGCTGGGCATGCCGACCGAGTTGCGCGTGGTGGGCGGCCCCGGCGACGACTCCCCCCAGCGCGGGTCGATCCCGTCGTACCCCGCCCCCGAGGAGGCGGTCCGCGCGCTGGCCCACGTCGTGCGGTACGCCCACTGGCGCAGGCAGCCGCCGGGCACGGTCCCGTCCGTCGAGGGGATCGACACCGCCGCGGCGCGCGAGATCGTCGCCGCCGCACTGTTCGGTGAGGGGGCGGCCGGTGAGGGGGCGGCCCTTGAGGTGACGGACGGCGCTGAGCGGGAGATCGACGCGACCGCGCTGCTGGCCTGCTACGGCATCGAGGTGTGGCCGGCGCACGTCGCCGCCGACGCCGAGGAGGCCGTCGCCGCGGCCGAGCGGATCGGCTGGCCCGTGGTGGTCAAGTCGGCCGACCCGGAGGACGCCCGCCGCGCCGGCACCGTCCGCATCGGCCTCACCGAGCCCGCCGGGGTCCGGCAGGCGTACGCCGACCTCGCCGCGCTCCTCGGGCCCGGCACGCCGCTCGCGGTGCAGCGCATGGCCCCGCAGCCGTCGGTGCCCACCGTCGTCGGCGTGACCCAGGACCGCTACTTCGGCGGGGTCGTCACGTTCGGCCTCGGCGAGGTCACCGCCCGGCTGCTCGGCGACCAGGCCTACCGCCTCGCGCCGCTCACCGCCGAGGACGCGGCGGGGCTGGTGCGGTCGGTCCGCGCCGCGCCGCTGCTGTTCGGCGAGTACGGCTACCAGGCGGTGGCCGTGGAGGCGCTGGAGGAACTGCTGGTGCGGGTGGGGCTGCTGGCCGACGCCCTGCCCGAGGTCGCCAGGATGGACCTCGACCAGGTCCTGGTGGGCGCGTCGGGAGTGGCCGTGCTGGGCGCGCGGGCCGTCCTGCGGCACGTCACCGCGCTGCGTCCCGACGTCGGGCCCCGCCGCCTGAGCTGATCGGTGCCGTCCGAGCCGATCGGGCCGGCGTCACGCCGTGGGCGGAAAACCCGTCCCGTCGGGGTGTGAAACAGGTGTCCCTTACAGGGCAGGATGGACCCATGAGGGAAACCCGAGTCTCCGCCGCGGGCTTGCGCGAGGCCATAGATCGCAGCGGCTACTACCCGGATCTGGTGGCCGACGCCGTCGACTCCGCGCTCGGCAACGAGCAGGTCACGGCGTACGTCGTGCATCACGAGGCCACGTTCGACCCGGCGATGGAGGTGCGCAGGCACGTCACGGTCCTGGTCCTTTCGCCCACCCGGCTGCTGGTCTGCCACACCGACGAGCACCCGCCCGCCGAGGGCATGCCCGCCTCGCACGCCTCCACCACCACCGAGGCGGTGAGGCTCAGCCGCATCCAGTCGGTCGCCGTGACCAGGGTCGTGCCCGACCCCGCGTCGTACGTGCCGGGCGTGCCCCCGACGGAGGTCACGCTGACGATCGGGTGGGGGGCGATCTCCCACGTCGATCTCGAACCGGCGACCTGCGGCGACGAGAACTGCGAGGCCGACCACGGCTACACCGGCGCGATCACGGCCGACGACCTGTCCCTGCGGGTCAGCGAGGCGGCCGACGGTCCCGAGGCCGTCACCCACGTGCTGGCGTTCGCGAAGGCGCTGTCGGAGGCCACCGCCAAGGCGGCGACGGCCTGACGGTCCCCCCTCGAGCCGCCGGGAGGTGACGTGATCGACCCCCAGCCCTCGGGGGCTCTGCCCGGGGA
Organism: Microbispora sp. KK1-11; assembly: GCF_006874435.1. Taxonomy (NCBI): domain Bacteria; kingdom Bacillati; phylum Actinomycetota; class Actinomycetes; order Streptosporangiales; family Streptosporangiaceae; genus Microbispora; species Microbispora sp. KK1-11. The sequence goes on from NZ_VIRJ01000012.1 coordinate 221,173, forward strand.
GCCGCCCGTGGCGTCGCCGGCCGTGCCCGTGCCGTACGTGCCCGCGTACGGCACGGCCTCGCTGGCCGACCTGCCGGGCTCACTGCTCGCCTCTCTCGGGCTGCCGGCCGACAACACGCTGGCGCTGGAACCGGCTCCGCGGGTCTGCCTGTTCCTCGTGGACGGCCTCGGGGCCGAACTCCTGGCCGCACACCCCGGCGCCGCGCCGTTCCTGTCGGCGCATCTGCGGGGGACGCTCACGGCCGGCTTCCCCTCCTCGACCCCGACCAGCCTGGCCACCCTGGGCACCGGCGCCCCGCCCGGGGAGCACGGCATGGTCGGCATCCAGATGGCCGTCCCGGGGGAGGGACGGCTGTTCAACTGCCTTCGCTGGACCGCCCCCGGTCTGTCGATCGACCCGGACGTGTGGCAGCCCGCGCCGACCGTCTACGAGCGCATGGCGGCGGCGGGGATCGAGCCCGTCTACGTGGCGCCCGCCTCGTTCGACGGCACAGGACTGACCCGCGCCGTCTACCGGGGCATGCGCTACCGGGCGGCCGAGAGCCCCGGCGAGCGCGTCGAGTCCGTGCGGCAGGCGCTGCGCGAGACCACGTTCGTCACCGTCTACTACGGCGAGGTCGACCGCGTGGGGCACTTCAGCGGCTGGGGCGGCGGCGAGTGGCTCGAACAGCTCGCGATCGCCGACCGCATGGCCGAGCGCATCGCCGGGGCGCTGCCGCCGGGTGCGGCCCTGTACGTCACGGCCGACCACGGCATGATCAATGCTGTCGACAAGGTGGACGTGGACCGCCGCCCCGACCTGCGGGAGGGCGTGCTCATGCTGGGCGGCGAGGCCCGCGCCCGCCACGTCTACACCTCTCCCGGCGCGGCTTCCGCGGTGCTGGAGACCTGGCGGGAGGTCCTGCGCGGGCGGGCCTGGGTGGTCACCCGCGAGGAGGCCGTCTCCGCGGGCTGGTTCGGCCGTCGCGTCCGCCGCGAGTGGCTCGGCCGCGTCGGCGACGTGGTGGCCGTGCCGTACGGCGAGTGCGTGATCGTCGCCTCGGCCGGGGAGCCGGTGGAGTCGTCCATGATCGGCTACCACGGCTCGCTGACCCCCGCAGAGCAGAACGTCCCGCTTGCGGAGATCCGTCGCTGACGCTCGTCAGGATCCATTGGATATGCGCCGCTGATCCGCATGTCCGCTGACCGACAGTTTGGACTGCTCAGTTTCAGGTGTACAGTCTGGACTGTCTTTTTCTGGGGGTGTGCCATGAGCGATGCCGTCTCGGAGGCGGCGGCGCAGGCGGCCGGCGACGCCTGGGTGGCGGTCAGCCGGCTCGTCCGCAGGCTGAGAGAGCTGGACACGGAGGGAGACCTCAGCTCCGGCCAGGTCTCCGTGCTGGTGCGGCTGGCCAAGCACGGCCCGGCGTCGGCCAGTGAGCTGGCCGCGGCCGAGCGGGTCAGGCCACAGTCCATGGCGGCGATCGTCCAGGCACTGGAACGGACCGGGCTGGTGGAACGCCACCGCGACCCCGAGGACGGCCGGCGTCAGCTCGTCACGCTGACCGAGCTGGGGCGCGAGCGCCGCCTCGACGACCGGAGGGCGCGCGAGGCGTGGCTGGCACGGGCGCTGCAGGAACACTGCACCGAAGCGCAGCTGCGCACGATCACCGAGGCGATGGCGCTGCTGGACGCCGTGGCCCAGTCATGATCAGGGCCCGGGCATGACGCGGGTTCCGGCCGCCTCCCGGTCCGGGCGCCGATCGGACGCCGGCGGCTTCGACCGCCGGCTGATCGCCCCGATGATCCTGGGCTCGATCCTGAACCCGATCAACTCCTCGATGCTGGCGGTGGCGCTCGTCCCGATCGGCCGCTGGTTCCACGCCTCGCCCGCGCACACCGCGTGGCTGGTGACGGGGCTGTACCTGGCCACCGCGGTCGGGCAGCCGGTCATCGGACGGTTGGTGGACACCTTCGGCCCGCGGCCGCTGTACCTGAGCGGCACGGCGCTGGTCGGCGTCGCGGGACTGCTGGGCGTGCTGGCGCCCAGCCTGGGCGTCCTGATCGTGTCCCGGGTCCTGCTCGGGATCGGCACCTCCGCCGCTTACCCGGCGTCGATGTTCCTGCTGCGGGCGGAGGCCGACCGCACCGGCATGCGAAGTCCCAGCGGAATCCTGGCGGCGCTGTCGATCTCCAACCAGGTGATCGCGGTCGTCGGGCCGACCCTGGGCGGTCTGCTCATCGGAGCGGGCGGCTGGCATCTCATCTTCGCCGTCAACGTGCCGCTCTCGGCCGCCTGCCTCGTCCTCGGCGCGCGGCGACTGCCCCGCCGCGCCACGACCTCCTCCGCGGCCCCCCGGCCCGGCGGAGGGCTGGACGTGATGGGCATGGCGCTGTTCGCCGGCACGCTCACGGCGTTCATGACGTTCCTGATGAACCCGGCGTGGGGGCTCTGGTGGCTGCTGGTGATCGTCGCGATCGCCGGGGCCTGCTTCGCCGTACGGGAACTGCGGGTGGCGCAGCCCTTCCTCGACCTGCGGGTGCTCGGCGGCAACCTGCCGTTGCTGGCCACGTACGGCAGGCAGTGGCTGGCCTACACGACCTCCTACGCCTTCATGTACGGGTTCCCCCAGTGGCTGCAGGACAGCCGGTCGCTCGCCCCCTCGGCCGCCGGGCTGCTGCTCCTGCCCATGTCGGCCATGGCCATCGCCGTGACCGCCCTCACCGGCCGCCGCGCCGAGGTGCGCGGCAAGCTCGCCGGGGGCGCGGCGGCGCAGATCGCCGGCTGCGCCGCGCTGCTGGCGGCCGGCTCCGGCAGCCCGATGTGGCTGCTGGCGCTGATCGGCGCGTTCGTCGGCGTCGCGCAGGGCCTCAACGGGCTGGCCAACCAGAACGCGTTGTACGCGCAGGCCGACCCGGCCCGCATGGGCTCCTCCTCCGGGCTGCTGCGCACGTTCGGATATCTCGGCGCGCTGGGCGCCTCGGCCGCCGACGCGGCGTTCTACCGGAACGGCGCCACCACGCCCGGGCTGCACCACCTGAGCCTGCTCCTGCTGGGCGTCTCGGTGCTGCTGCTGGCCGGCGTCCTCGCCGACCGGTCGCTCCGCCGCGTCGGCCGCACCTGACCATCCTCTGTTCGCAAGCCGGAAAAGGGAGATCCCCATGCCAGTGACCACGCTCGACCCCAGGACCGCGCTCGTCGTCGTCGACCTGCAGAAGGGCGTGCTCGCCGCCCCGGGCAGCCCGCACTCCGCCGCGGACGTGCTCGCCCGGACGGTCCGGCTGGCCGAGGCCTTCCGCGCGCGCGACCTGCCGGTCGTCCTCGTCCGCGTCACCGCCGCGGCCGACGGCTCCGACGCCGTCCCCGGACGCACCGACCTGTCACGCCCCGGGCGCGCCTGGCCCGACGGCTGGGACGAGATCGCCGACGACCTGGCCGGACATCCGGGAGACGTCGTCGTCACCAAGCGCAACTGGTCGGCCTTCTACGGCACCGACCTCGACCTGCACCTGCGCCGCCGGCGCGTCACCCAGGTCGTGCTGACCGGGGTGGCCACGAGCATCGGCGTCGAGTCCACCGCCCGCGCCGCCCACGAGCACGGCTACCACGTCACCCTGGCGACCGACGCCATGACCGACCTCGACCCCGAGGCCCACCGCCACAGCGTCGAGAAGATCTTCCCGCGCCTCGGCGAGACCGGCACCACCGCCGACATCCTCGACCTGCTCGCCGCGACCGCGTCCTGAGGCGCGACGGCTTGGCAGAATGGCTGCGGCACCGTACGGCACCGAGCCGAAGGCGAGGGGATGGCATGAGCCCGCTGATCACTCCTGAGGAGCTCGCCGCGATCGGCGACGTCGCGATCCTCGACGTCCGCTGGCGGCTGGGCGGCGGACCGTCCGACGCCGAGGCGTACCGCGAGGGCCACATCCCGGGCGCGGTCTTCTGCGACCTCAACGCCGATCTCGCCGCCCCCGCCGGGCCCGCAGGACGGCATCCGCTGCCCGGGCCGGAGGCGTTCCAGGAGGCGATGCGCCGCCTCGGGGTGTCCGAGGGCCGGCCGGTGGTCGTCTACGACGAGGCCGACTCGACGTCGGCGGCCAGGGCCTGGTGGGTGCTGCGCTACTACGGCCACGGCGACGTGCGCGTGCTCGACGGCGGGCTGCGGGCCTGGACCCGGGCCGGACTCCCGGTGACCAAGGACGAGAGTCCTGTCTCTCCGGGCGACTTCACCGCGCGGCCGGGCGGGATGGCGGTGCTCGACGCCGATCAGGCCGCCGCGCTGGCGTCCGACGGCGTGCTGCTCGACGCCAGGGCGGCCGAGCGTTACCGGGGTGAGGTGGAGCCGATCGACCCGGTCGCCGGGCACATCCCGGGCGCGGTCAGCGCCCCGACCACCGGGAACGTCGAGCCCGGCGGGCGATTCCACAACAGGGAGTTCCTCCGCGAGCGCTTCAACAGCCTGGGGGCGGTCGAGGGCGTGCCCGTCGGCGCGTACTGCGGGTCGGGGGTCACGGCCGCCCACGAGGTGCTCGCACTGGAGATCGCCGGGCTGCCGGCCGCCCTGTACGTCGGCTCGTGGTCCAACTGGGTCGCCGACCCCGGCAGGCCGGTCGCGACCGGCTGAAAGATCACCGGGATGCGGAGCGCGTCAGGCGTCGCCGTCGGTGCGGGCGCGGCGCGTCAGCCCGGGACGAGGGGCTCGTCGCCGGCGCCGAAGCAGACGAAGCCCGGCACGGCCGTCTTCTCGGACGCCCGGGCCAGCGCCTCGGCGGGGGAGCGGCCCTCGGCCAGCAGCGTGTGGAAGAGCGTCATGAGCGTCAGCGCCTCGTCGTCGCGCACCGGCACCACACCGGCCACCACGCACGCGGCGTCCCCGTTGCGGGCGGCGCTGTCGAGGAAGGCCCCGGCGAGGCCCAGCGCCGCGCCGTCCACCGGTGCGTGGGCCATCCCGGCGTCGCAGGCCGACAGCACGACGAGAGGGGGGATCCGCCGCGCGGTCAGCAGGTCGTAGGCCATGAGCGGCCCGTCGTCGAGCGTGATCTGCGACAGCATGGGCCCGCGCGGACTGAACATCCCATGGGCCGCGACGTGGAGCACGTCGGCCCGCTCCAGCGCCCGGAGCGCCTCCGTCCTGGTGGCGGCGACGCGCCGCGCCCGCGCGTGCGCGGCGGCGACCATGTCGGCCTCGGCCGCGGCGTGGTCGAGCCCCGGTCCCGCGAGCGACAGCACCAGAGGGACGCCGGCAGGGCCCGGGCGCGGGGCAGGCCACGCGGCGGCGTCGGCCGCCACCGACACCGGCCGGCCGCGCAGCGAGGGAAGCAGCGGCCAGGGCAGCGTGCACAACGCTCCGGTGGGCACGACCGTCACCGGCCCGCCGGGCGGGCTCCCCACTGACGTGAGGGTGCCGGGACCGGACAGGAGAGCGCGGTCGAGCGCGGACAGCTCGCGGGCCGTCCCCTCGTCCACCGCCCCTGGAGAGGCGTCCGCGTCACGCCGCAGGGTGTCGAGCAGAGCGCGGCGGCGCAGGCCGTACCGGATCCGCACGGTCGCCTCCACCGCCGCCTGGTAGGAGCCGAGGGGCCGCAGCGCGCATCCCCGCGAGCCTGCCGTGACGGCGAACAGGTCGTCGCCGCGCCGCACGAGCTCCACGAGGAGCCCGGGTCCGGCGGACGGGACACCGTGGAGCACCGACATGGGAGCCTCGGCGCCGCGCACGACCGCCCGCCATCGCTCGGCCCATTCGAGCACCGTCCGCGCGTCGCCCGTCCGCCGGGCCCGGTCGAGGGCGATCTCCAGGCCGAACGCGGCGAGATCCTCGGCCGGCCGCGCCGCGTGCACCCGCAGTTCCGCGTCCCGCGCCACGTCGCTGTCGCTCGGGCCGGCGTCGCCGCCCGGGGCGTGCACGGCCTCGACGCCCCGTGCCGTGGCCGCCAGCGCCCGATCGAGGTCCCCGTCCAGCCGGTGCCGCATCGCCACCGCGTGCCAGCGTACGAGCGGGCGGGTGGCGGTGGCGGCGACGCGATCGAGCTGCGGACGGGCGGTCGCGATCGCGCCCAGCCGTACGGCCGCCGCCGCGGCGGTGAGCCGCAGCGCCGCCGAGGCCCCGGGCCAGCCGCACGCCGCGAGGTCGTCGGCGCAGGCGACGAGGTCGGTGACCAGGCCCTCGGTCCCCGCCGCGTTCTGCCCGCCGCCGGCCTGGGCCTCCGCCGCCGCGTCCGGTGCGTGCGCGGCCGTCGGGGCGGGGGTCTCCGCGAGGCGGGCGCGCAGGACGACCTCCCTGGCCAGGGGCAGCCAGGCCGTCCTGCCCTGCGCGTCAAGCTCCGCGAGCGCCGTGCGCGCCGTCGTCTCGGCCAGCGAAGCGTCCCCGGCGAGGAGCGCGGCCTGGGCCAGCAGCAGCCGCGCGCCGGGGAGCGCCGCCTGCGCCCCGGCCGCCACCAGTTCGGGGACGGCCTGTTCGAGCAGCGTGCGCGCCTCACCGGGCAGCCGCGCGGCCACCAGCGCCTCGGCGAAGTCCGTGCGCATCACGGCGAGTCGTTCGGGGAAGCCGAACAGCGTGGTCTCGGCCGCGCGGTATCGCGCGAAGGCGGCGGCGATGTCGCCGCGCCGGGCGGCCACGAACGGCAGGTTGCCCTCCGCCAGCATCGCGACGTGGTCCAGGCCGGCCGACCTCGCGACCCGGGCGCACTCGGCCAGGTCGGCCTCGGCCTCGCCGTACCGCTCAAGGTAGGTGTGGGCGAGGCCGCGGTTCAGCAGCCCGCCCGCGCGGAAGCGGGGATCGTCGTCCAGCAGGCCGATCGCCCGGTCGCAGTGCCGTACGGCCTCCTCGTGCCGTCCCAGCAGGATCAGGGCGACCGACCGCTGCACGCCGAGCCTCGCGAGGTCCGCTCCCGCGAGATCCCGCTCGGCGAGGTCGGCGAGGCGCAGCCCGCCCTCGGGGTCGCCGAGCTGGGCCCTGACCGTGACGAGCGACATCCTGGCCTGCGCCACCCGGCGCGGGAACCCCCGCCCCGCCGCGATCGCCTCCTCCAGCCGCTCTCCGGCGAGTTCGAGGTCGCCCAGCTCGCGAGCCGCCAGCGCCGCCGCGCGCAGCGCCACCGACGCCGCCTCGCCGCACGCGCCCGCGGCCAGGTCCAGTACGGCTCTCGCCTCCGCGAGGGCCAGCCGAGGGTCGGTCGCGGAGAGCCGTACGGCGGCCTCGGCCCTGTCGAGCGGCTCCACGTCCAGCGGGTCCCCGGAAGAAGTCATGGGTGCACGTGGATCCAGCGGGTGAAGACGGGCGGGTGGCCGGGCCGGTGGCAGACGACGCTGACCCACCCGGGCGGCAGGCCGGCCACCGCGAAGTGGCCGCTGCCGGAGGGCTCGCGGACCTTGGCGATGTGCGGGGTCCTCACCTCGATCCTGGCGTCCGGCCCGGGGACGGGGGACACCTGACCGGCCACCTCCATGCGCCCGCCGGTGACGGCCGTCTCGACGTCGATGACCAGGCCGTTCGCGCTGAAGCGGCGGACGCCGGCCTGCGCCGTCCCTGCCTCGGGAGAGGAGCGGGCTCCCGGCGGCACGGGGAGGTCGACCGGCCCGGCGGGCACGCCTCCGGGCACCCGCAGGCCGAAAACCGCTCGGGCGGCGGCCGACACGCCTTCCGGCACCGGATCGGCGCCCGCTCCCATGCGCAGGGCCGCCAGCAGGTATTCCTCCCTCAACGGGTGTCCTCCTCCACGAGGGTGCGCAGGCGGGCCATGCAGCGGGCCCGGGTGGGGCCGATGCTGCCCACCGGCAGATTGAGACGGACCGCTATCTGGGCGTACCGCGCCTCGGGGTGGAGCACGTAGAGGCGGATGAGCGACCGGCACGGCTCACCGAGCAGGTCGAGCCTGCGCCACACCTGCCTGCCGAATTCGGCGTCCACCACCGCGGCCGTCGGGTCGGGCAGCGCCGTGTCCGGCACGTCCAGGTCGGAGACCACCTCCCCGCGCGCCCTGCGGCTGAGCCGGGCCGCCTCGTGGCGGGTCGTGGTGACGAGCCACGCGCCGATCCGTTCGGGGTCGCGGATCGCGCCCGCGTTCTCCACGAGCCGGAGCCATGCGCCCTGCACGGCGTCGGCCGCGTCGGCGGCGCTCAGCCCGAACGCCCGGGCGACCGCCCACATCCTGCCGTCGAATCGGGCGACCAGGTCCTCCCAGGCGGCCTGGTCGATGATGGCGATGGAGTTGTCTGTCGGCATCTGTCACTCTGCGCGATCGGGGAGAAGCTCATGGTGACAGGAACCCTATCGATCGCCGCTCGTCACGACCACCCCGAGATTCGCGACCCGCCGGCCGCCGTCGAGCAGGCGCCGTACGGCCCGGCCCGGCGGAACCTCCCGGCACAGGCGGGCGAGCGCGCCGGTGACGACGGCGGCGGCGAACGAGGTGCCGCTCCAGGCGGCGTAACCGTGGAAGTCGCCGTAGTCGAGGAAGCTGCTGACCAGGCCGACGCCCGGGGCCCAGACGTCCACCCAGGGGCCGTACGCGGAGAAACCCGCCCTGGCGTCGCCGTCGAGCGCGCCGACCGCGACCACACCGGGCAGGGCCGCGGGCCAGAAGGGACGCGACGACGCGGTGTTGCCCGCGCACGCGACGACGGCGGGGAAGCCCGTGAGCGCTTCGGCCAGCCCGAGGGGTGGCGCGTCGTCGAAGGTGTGCCCGCCGAACGTTGTGTTCTCTAAAACACAAACACTGTGACCTGCTATTTCACGTACTTCTCCAGGGGGGACTCCGGCTCCCACACCATGCGGACCACCAGCCGGGCGGCCTTTCGCGGTCCCACGCGGTAGGCCCGGACGGGGCGGATGAGCCGGGACAGCATCTCCCGGCGCACGGACGCCGGGAGCGTGTCCCACTCCTCCAGGAGGCCGCGGGCGACCGGTTCGATGTCCTCGCCAGCCGCCCGTTCCTCTTCCTGAGCGCGGGCCAGCGCAGCCTCCAAGCTCGCCCGGGCCTCCAGCAGCTCGTCACGCAGCTCGTCATAGACGCTGTCGGGCATGGCGTCGTCGAGCAGGCGTTGGCGGGCCAGCTTCTTGAGGCTTGCGTCGACTTTCACCAGTTCCCGGGTGATGCGCTCGTGGTCAGCCCGGGCAACGGCGCGCGCGGCGTCTTGGGCGGTCCCGGCGTCAGCCCGCGTGTTCAGGTCCTTCACGAACTCGGCCAGCCGCTTCAGTACTGCCCGCTCGGCGTTGGCGCGCAGGACCCATGTGCCGGTGCAGTCCTGGGCCTTGGAGGTCATGCAGCGGTAGCCGTAGCCGCGCTGGCCTTGGCCGTTGGAGACGTGGAGGGTTGATCCGCAGTGGCCGCATTGGATCAGGCCGGCCAGGGGGTAGATGGCCTGGCGGGCACGCGGCCCGAGGTCCCGCCTCATGCGCTCGCGGCGCCGCCGGTACTCCTCCCACAGCTGTGGGGAGATCAGCGGGGGCTGGGCCCCGGGTACGAAGGTGACGTGCTTGCACCGGTTGATGTGCGGGCACTGGCAGTGCGCTCCCCGCTGGCGCAGCAGGCCGGCGGCGAATCCCGAGTCGAGCAGGATGAACAGTGAGTTGATCGACCAGGGGTTGCCGAAGGTCGTCAGGTAGCCGCGGGCGTTCAGCCACCGCACGAGTTGCTGGCTGCCTTCTCCGCGGACGTACCGCTCGTACAGGGAGGCGACCACAGGGCCGGTCTCCGGGTCCACCTCGTAGCGCTCGCCGAGGGGGTCGGCCATGTCCCGGCGGTAGCGGTTGGGCTCCTCCGGGTCAGGCACCCGGCCGAGGCGCTTGTAACCGAAGCGCCGTCCGCCGGTCGGGGGCAGCTGCCGGCTCACCCGGTTGGCCAGGGCGGCCTTCCAGTTCTCGCCGATGATGTCCGACTGCATCTCGGCCATCGCGAAGGCATTGGTCCGGGAGTATTTCCCGATCGCCGTCTCGACATCGAACGGCTCGGTGGCCGACTGCACCCGGCCGCCGACCAGTTCCACCCGGCGGACGTTGGCGAGGCTTTCCACGGTGTTGCGGCCCCACCGGTCGAATCGGTAGACCCATATCTCCCGGGCTTCGCCGGCCTCGATTCGGCCGATGCCGCGCATGACCTTCCGTTTGAAATTGCGGCCGGTCTCGTCTAAGTCGATGATCCAATCGACAATGCGCCGGTTCATCCTCAGCGCCTGGTCGGTGACGGCCGCCTTCTGGATTTCCGGGCTGATCATCGCCTCACGCTTCATCGATACCCGGATGTAGCCGATGACCGGGATCGGCTCGTCGGGGATCGGCTGGAGCTGGGATTGTGCCAGGGCGCCCATGTCTGGCTCCTTGCGGGAGGTGAAGGGGTCAGGGCTGGGAGAACCAGCGCGCCACCTCGGTGCCGTGCTGGCTCATCATTTGCGCGATCAGGTCGGTGCCGACGTCTCGGATCAGCTCCACGTGGACGACGCCGCGCTCGATTTCCAGATGCGTGAGATCGGTCCCGGGGAGATTGCGGACCATGTGGACTTGGCAGTCCACGCAGGGTTTTCGACCGGGTTGGTTGTGCATGACGAGCGTGTCGAGGATCCGCTGGCTGAGCGGCGTGACGATGGCAGGGAACTCTTCAGCAGTCTCGTCCTCGTCGACGAGTGCGATCACCTTCCCGGGATGGACGCGGATCGCCAGGGGGCTGCCCCCCAGAGATCTCCGTGAGACTCGTACATATCGGACCGTTCCAGATCTCGAATTTGCTGTGATCATCTGCATCATTCGCGTCACTTGTGTGCGGACCCCTATCTGCGGGGGGGGGGGGGGGGGGGGGGTGACGGGGTCGCTGACGGTGAGGGGGAGGGGGTTGTGGTGGAGTCGAGGCCGAGGAAGGAGATGGCGTAGGCGAGCTGGCCGCTCATGGGCAGTTGGTGGCCGACGCCGGAGATGCTG
>NZ_VIRJ01000130.1:0-465 GCF_006874435.1 Microbispora sp. KK1-11
GGCGGCTCCTCCGGCTCGGCGGGGAAGGGGGGGACACCCGGTTCCCGGTTGGCGGCCGGCACCGGGACGGCCGGCAGATTGGGAGAGGAAACGGCTTTAATCCAGTCACGAATTCGTATATCGTAATCCGTCTTTTTTTTGAAAAAAAAAACAGAATAAGCACCGGCTAACTCTGTGCCAGCAGCCGCGGTAATACAGAGGGTGCAAGCGTTAATCGGAATTACTGGGCGTAAAGCGCGCGTAGGTGGTTTGTTAAGTTGAATGTGAAATCCCCGGGCTCAACCTGGGAACTGCATCCAAAACTGGCAAGCTAGAGTATGGTAGAGGGTAGTGGAATTTCCTGTGTAGCGGTGAAATGCGTAGATATAGGAAGGAACACCAGTGGCGAAGGCGACTACCTGGACTGATACTGACACTGAGGTGCGAAAGCGTGGGGAGCAAACAGGATTAGATACCCCGGTAGTC
>NZ_VIRJ01000131.1:0-464 GCF_006874435.1 Microbispora sp. KK1-11
CCTACGGGAGGCTGCAGTAGGGAATCTTCCACAATGAACGAAAGTTTGATGAAGCAACGCCGCGTGAATGAAGAAGGGTTTCGGCTCGTAAAATTCTGTTGTTGGAGAAGAACGAGCATAAGAGTAAATGCCGTAGAGTGACGGTATCTGATTAGAAAGTCACGGCTAACTACGTGCCAGCAGCCGCGGTAATACGTAGGTGGCAAGCGTTGTCCGGATTTATTGGGCGTAAAGCGAGCGCAGGTGGTCATTTAAGTCAGATGTGAAAGCCTTCGGCTTAACAGAAGAAGTGCATAGGACACTGAATGACTTGAGTACAGAAGAGGACAGTAGAACTCCATGAGTAGCGGTGAAATGCGTAGATTTATGGAAGAATACCAGTGGCGAAAGCGGCTGTCTGGTCTGTCACTGACGCTGAGGCTCGAAAGCCTGGGTAGCAAACAGGATGACACGCCCGTGAAGTC
>NZ_VIRJ01000132.1:0-465 GCF_006874435.1 Microbispora sp. KK1-11
GACTACGAGGGGATTTAATCCTCCCCGCGCCCTCCGCGTGCGCCTCTGGGGGTCGGTATCGGTCCGGGGGGGCGAAGTGGCGGCCAGTGTTCCGTCCTATATCTACGCATTTCACCGCTACACCTGAAATTCTACCCCCCTCTACAAGACTCTAGCCTGCCAGTTTCAAATGCCATTCCGAGGTTAAGCCCCGGGCTTTCACATCTGACTTAACAAACCGCCTGCATGCGCTTTACGCCCAGTAATTCCGATTAACGCTCGCACCCTCCGTATTACCGCGGCTGCTGGCACGGAGTTAGCCGGTGCTTCTTCTGTAGGTAACGTCAAATAATGCAGGTTTTAACTACACTACCTTCCTCCCTACTGAAAGTTCTTTACAACCCGAAGGCCTTCTTCACACACGCGGCATGGCTGCATCAGGGTTTCGCCCATTGTGCAAGATTCCCCACTGCTGCCGCCCGTAGG
>NZ_VIRJ01000133.1:0-372 GCF_006874435.1 Microbispora sp. KK1-11
TCCCGATACCTTCAAATAAAACCGCTACACATGGAGTTCTACTATCCTCTGCTGTACTCAAGTTTCCTAGTTTCCAATGCACTTCTCCGGTTAAGCCGAAGGCTTTCACACCAGACTTAAGAAACCGCCTGCACTCTCTTTACGCCCAATAAATCCGGATAACGCTTGCCACCTACGTATTACCGCGGCTGCTGGCACGTAGTTAGCCGTGACTTTCTGGTTAAATACCGTCACAACGTGAACATTTCCTCTCACGTTCGTTCTTCTTTAATAACAGAATTTTACGAGCCGAAACCCTTCTTCATTCACGCGGCGTTGCTTCATCAGACTTTCGTCCATTGTGAAAGATTCCCTACTGCTGCCTCCCGTAGG
>NZ_VIRJ01000134.1:0-454 GCF_006874435.1 Microbispora sp. KK1-11
CGGATTCTTTCATGAATCGGAGGATTTATTTTACGAATGGGCCGGAAACGCAACCGACGGCCAAGCGGTCGCCCTAACCGCAATCAGATCGTGCTATAGCGCCAATAAACCGACCGAAATCGTCGCAAAGGAAGGCGCCAAGTATTTCGGCTCCAAAGCGTCAGATGGTGGCGAAGGCACAGACGCCGATCGGTTGTTCCGACATATCGTCCGTTCGGGCCATTCGTCAACGCTTGAGCATATCTCGTTCACCTTTGCGATTGAAGGCGTCAGCCGGGCGTTACTCGCGCAGCTTACACGTCATCGCGTCGGTTTCAGCTTCAGCGTCCAATCACAGCGTTATGTGCGGATGGGAAGCGATGATAAGATCGGCGGGTTCGATTATGTATTGCCGGATAAGGTTAAGACCTGCACGAAAGAATTAGATTTATTCGGAGGAGGCGACGCCCTGTTT
>NZ_VIRJ01000135.1:0-447 GCF_006874435.1 Microbispora sp. KK1-11
AATGCTGTTTCATATCCTATACCTGAACTTGCTCCTGTAATAACTGTGTACTTCATATTCTTTCTCTCCTTAAAAATATATTTAGATTGGTGTTAATTCATTTATTTAAACAACAAGATATAATTCATCCTAGTACTGACAAATTCATATCAATAATGGTTTCTAATTCTTTTTTATCATTTGTTGTTTTTGCTAATACTCGTATTCCTACAAGGGAATTATGAATAAATTTAGAGAGCGCTTTAATATCATAGTGCTCAGGAATCTCGCCTTGTTCTTGACCATGTTTCAGTAAATCAAATAATAAGGTTTCGGTCTTTATAAACGTCTCTGTAATTTTTTCAGCTACTTCTTGATCAAGTAACGATAATTCAACTGCTGTGTTGACTGTTAAACACCCTTTTGGCTGTTTATCGGCTGGATAAATAACCATTTCAAATAATTTTC
>NZ_VIRJ01000136.1:0-444 GCF_006874435.1 Microbispora sp. KK1-11
CGCGGTGGTCGAACCGGGTGCGGGTGGTGGCCAGGGAGTAGCCGACGTCGACCGGGTCCAACTCGGGGTGCCGGTCCAGATGGTGTGCGAGCCGGGCGGCCTGCGCGGTGAGCGCATCCCGGGACCGGGCTGAGATCACCCACGGCACCACCGGCACCGAACCCTCCGCGCGTGGCGTCACGGCGGCAGACGCCTGGGGCGTGCCGGATGTGTCGTGTTCTGGTGCGGCGTCGTCCTGGTCGGGTGCTTGTTCGATGATGACGTGGGCGTTGGTGCCGCTGACGCCGAAGGCGGAGACGGCGGCGCGGCGGGGGTGTCCGGTCTGGGGCCAGGGGCGTTGTTCGGTGAGGAGGCGGATGGTGCCGGTGGTCCAGTCGACGTGGGGGGTGGGCTCGTCGATGTGGAGGGTTTGCGGCAGCACCGCGTTGCGGATGGCGTGGACGG
>NZ_VIRJ01000137.1:0-440 GCF_006874435.1 Microbispora sp. KK1-11
CGAACGAGTGGGTCCAGTGCTGGAGCTGGAAGCCGGGACCGTCGGGCGCGGTGCGGCGCGGCGGTTCGATCCACAAGATTGGGAAAGCACACGTCCTGACTTCAATCAAGAATTTGTATGTCGCTTAGCGGCTTCTTCTTGATAAAAACGTGCCAGCAGCCGCGGTAATACGTAGGTGGCGAGCGTTGTCCGGATTTACTGGGCGTAAAGGGAGCGTAGGCGGACTTTTAAGTGAGATGTGAAATACCCGGGCTCAACTTGGGTGCTGCATTTCAAACTGGAAGTCTAGAGTGCAGGAGAGGATAGCGGAATTCCTAGTGTAGCGGTTTTTTTTGAAGAAACTAGGAACAACCCAATTCTCCACGACAGCTTACACGCTTGCCCTACACGCCGCGCTTCGAATCTGCCGTGAGCTCGCCGGGGAAGACCCCCACGCCGAT
>NZ_VIRJ01000013.1:0-225905 GCF_006874435.1 Microbispora sp. KK1-11
CCGGCCGCTGCGAGTGCGTAACGCGGATGCGTTCATCGCGCTGCTGGAGGAGAAGATCGCCACCGAACTCCTCGTCCTGGTCAACGCCGAATCCCTCCCCACCGATCCCGACCCCACTGACCCTCAATCCGCTGCCCCCGGCACCGACCACTCCGCCGACGCCGAGGACCCTCAGGATGCCGAGGGCGCGGAGGGCGCGGAGGGTGTCGAGGACACCAGAGCCCCCGGCGACACCGCAAGCGCCGACGACCCCCGCGGCGTGGAAGACAGCGACGTCGAAGACACCAACCCCAGCGACATCGCCACCGGCGACGCCGACAACACCAGTGCCCCTGGCGAGATGGGCGACCCCGGCGGTGTGGGCGGCACCGACACCGCACCTGCCCAGGATGAGGGCCTGTGTCATCCTGCCGACCCTGCCGACTGCGGGGACGCCGGGGCAGATGCCGGTTCACCTTCACAAACAGCGCGGCCGGATCCTCCTCCCGAGGACGCCGCCACGCATCACGCCCACGCCGGGCATCGGCCTGCGGGGGACTGCCGGCATGCGCAGGGCACGCCCGAAGGCCACAACGACGTGCGCCGTGGACAGCGCCGCCATCAGCCGGGCGGCGGCGAGCAAGGCAGCGATGAGCAGGGCCGGGCTCAGCAGGACGCGGCGGATGGCCAGGGCGTGTGCGGGTGCGGCGGCGAGACGCGGTGCTCGCGTGCGACGAGGACGCCAGCGACGCCCGGGACGCCAGGAACGGCGCCGGGCGCGGCGGAACCGGAGCTGGGGAGGCCACCGGGAACGGTGCCGGGGGCGGTGCTGGGGACGGTGCCGGGGTTGTTGCTGGCGACCGGGCAGGTGCTGCCGGTCTCCAGCGTGCACCGGCTTGCCCGCACCAGCAGTCTGGTGCGGCTGGTCATGGACGCCGACGGGCAGGTGCTCGACATGGGCCGCAAGGTCCGCCTGGCCACCCCCGCCCAACGCAGAGCCATCTACGCCCGCTACGCCACCTGCTGGATCGACGGCTGCCCACTCCCGGCAACCATGTGCCAGATCGACCACGCCGACAACTGGAGCACCGGCGGCCTCACCAACCTCAAACTGCTCGGCCCCGCCTGCCAGTTCCACAACCGCGACCGCTACCGCCACCCCGACCGCTACACCCGCCACAAAACCGGCACCGACCGCTGGACCTTCACCTACCACAACCCCATCAGAGCGCGGCGGCTACGCAAGTGAGGGTGTCAGGACCCGAGGCGCCAGGAGTGGAGATACTCCTCCTGCTCGTCGGTGAGCGCGTCGATCGAGATCCCGGCGGCGGCGAGTTTCAGGCGGGCCACCTCGGTGTCGATGTCGGCCGGGACGTCGTACACGCCGGGAGCCATCCGGACCGACTCCCGGACCAGCCATGCGACGGCGAGGGCCTGGGCGGAGAACGACATGTCCATCACCGCGGCCGGGTGCCCCTCGGCGGCGGTCAGGTTCACCAGGCGCCCCTCGGCGAGCAGCAGCAGCCTGCGGCCGCCCTCCAGGACGTACTCGTCGGTGTTGGGCCGGATACCGAAGCGCACCTCGCGCGCCATCTCCTCCAGCGCCCGTACGTCGATCTCGACGTCGAAGTGGCCCGCGTTCGCGAGGATCGCGCCGTCCTTCATCAGGGCCAGGTGCTCGGCGCGGATGACGTCGCGGTTGCCGGTGACGGTCACGAACACGTCGCCGGTCTTCGCTGCCTGGCTCATCGGCCGTACGTCGTAGCCCTGGAGGGCGGCGTCGAGGGCCTTGACCGGGTCGATCTCGGTGACGATGACCCGCGCGCCGAGGCCCTTGGCGCGCTCCGCGACGCCCCGGCCGCAGAAGCCGAAGCCCGCCACGACCACGGTGCGGCCCGCCAGCAGGACGTTGGTGGCCCGCATGATGCCGTCGAGCGTCGACTGGCCGGTGCCGTAACGGTTGTCGAACATCCGCTTGGTCCGGGTGTCGTTCACCGCGACCATCGGGAAGCGCAGCGCGTTCTCCGAGGCCATCTGACGTAGCCGGATGATCCCGGTCGTGGTCTCCTCGCAGCCGCCGATGACGCCGTCGAGGAGTTCGACCCGCTCGGTGTGCAGGGTGTTGACGAGGTCGCATCCGTCGTCGAGCACGACGTTCGGCGCGATGTCGAGCGCCTGGTGGATGTGCCGGTAGTAGGTCGCCTTGTCCACCCCGGCGCGGGCGTGCACGGCGATGCCGTACGTTCTCAGCGCCTCGGCGACGTCGTCCTGCGTGGACAGGGGGTTGGACGCGGCCAGGGCGATCTGGGCGCCGCCCTCCCGCAGCGCCCCGAGGAGCACCGCCGTCTCGGCGGTCACGTGCATGCAGGCGGCGATGCGCAGGCCGTCGAGCGGCCGGTCGGCGCCGAAACCGGCGCCGATCGCCTGGAGGACCGGCATCGACCGGGCCGCCCACTCGATGCGCCGCTCTCCGGCCTCGGCGATGTCCGCCGCGATGTCCGGCTGAATCACGCCGTCTGCCTCCTGACGAGGGGCGCGGGCCGGGCCCACGCCCCCGTCGTGCGAATCGCCGTCAGTAGCGGTAGTGGTCCGGCTTGTACGGGCCCTCGACGTCGACGCCGATGTACTCCGCCTGCTTCTTGCTCAGCGTGGTCAGCTTCACGCCGAGCGCGTCGAGGTGGAGGCGGGCGACCTTCTCGTCGAGGTGCTTGGGCAGCACGTACACGCCGACCGGGTACTCGTCGGTCTTCGTGAACAGCTCGATCTGGGCGATGACCTGGTTGGTGAACGAGTTCGACATGACGAACGACGGGTGGCCGGTGGCGCAGCCGAGGTTCATCAGGCGGCCCTCGGCGAGCACGATGATCGAGTGCCCGTCGGGGAACACCCACTCGTCGACCTGCGGCTTGATGTTGATCTTCTTGATGCCCGGGATGCGGCCCAGGCCGGCCATGTCGATCTCGTTGTCGAAGTGGCCGATGTTGGACACGATCGCCTGGTGCTTCATCTGCGACATGTGCTCGGCGCTGATGATGCCGTAGTTGCCGGTGCAGGTGACGAAGATGTCCGCGATGCCGACGACCTCCTCCAGGGTGGTGACCTGGAAGCCGTCCATGGCGGCCTGGAGCGCGCAGATCGGGTCGATCTCGGTGACGATGACCCGGGCGCCCTGACCGCGCAGCGCGTCGGCGCAGCCCTTGCCCACGTCGCCGTAGCCGCAGACCACGGCGACCTTGCCGCCGATCAGCACGTCGGTGGCGCGGTTGAGGCCGTCGATCACCGAGTGGCGGCAGCCGTACTTGTTGTCGAACTTCGACTTGGTCACCGAGTCGTTGACGTTGATCGCCGGGAAGAGGAGCGTGCCGGACTTGTGCATCTCGTAGAGGCGGTGCACGCCGGTCGTGGTCTCCTCGGTGACGCCCTTGATGTCCTCGGCCACGCGGGTCCACCACTTGTCCTCGGAGACCGTACGGCGCAGCGTGTCGAGGATGACCGCCCACTCCTCGGGGTCGTCCTCACCGGCGACCGGCACGGCGCCGGCCTTCTCGAACTCCACACCCTTGTGCACGAGCAGCGTCGCGTCGCCGCCGTCGTCCAGGATCATGTTGGGGCCGGAGCCGTCGGGCCAGCGGAGGGCCTGCTCGGTGCACCACCAGTACTCCTCCAGCGTCTCGCCCTTCCAGGCGAAGACCGGGACACCGGAGGGGTTGTCCACCGTGCCGTCCGGGCCGACGACGACCGCGGCGGCGGCGTGGTCCTGCGTGGAGAAGATGTTGCAGCTCACCCAGCGGACGTCGGCACCGAGCGCGACCAGCGTCTCGATCAGCACGGCGGTCTGGATCGTCATGTGCAGCGAGCCCATGATCTTCGCGCCGCGCAGCGGCTGGGCCGCGGCGTACTCCTTGCGGGTCGCCATGAGGCCCGGCATCTCGTGCTCCGCGAGGCGGATCTCTTTGCGGCCGAATTCCGCAAGCGTAAGGTCGGCGACCTTGAAGTCCATGAGTGTCTCCTCCGTTGTCCGTCGGTGCGAGTTTAGGCGTCGCGGACGCAGGAACGCATACGCAGCCCCGCGAACCTGACACAAGAATGTGAGATTCCCTCGCTGACGGGTGCCGGAGGGCCGCTGGACTGTCTAGCGTGGACCCCAGGAACGGGGACCGGAGGCACGATGCGCATCACCGAGGCGGCCAGGCGGCTCGGCATGTCCCCCCGGATGTTGCGCTACCGGGAGGCTCTCGGCCTGCTGCCGCCCGTACGGGACAAGGGCGCCCACCGGCGCTTCGGGCCCGACGAACTGGAGGCGGTGCGCCAGGCAATGGAGCTGGAGCGGCGGTTCGACGTCTCTCCGGCCGAACTGGCCTTCGCGCTCCGGGCGCTGTCCGAGCCCGCGGTGGCCCAGGCCGTACGCGATCTCGGCGTGCGCATCGGGCGTATCCAGGCGCCGCGCCGGGCGCTGGACTTCGAGAAGGAGAAGGCCCTGCGGCTGCTACGGCACCGGTGAGTCAGGCGCCGACCACGAGGTGCAGATCGTCCGCCCGGAGGGAGTCGGCCGTGACGTACGGCTGCTCGCTGACGATGTCGGTCATCGTCAGCGGGACGTTCAGGGACGGCACCAGTTTGAGCGCCCTGACCAGCAGGTTCGGGTGATCGGCCGTGAACTCCTGAGGCACGCCGAGGAGCTTGGCGGTCATCTTCGTCGTGCAGATCACCACGTTGCCCTCGAAGGTGAACGTGCTGCCGGTCAGCGTCGTCGGGCCCATCGTCTGCTGGGGCTGCTCCAGCACGGCCTTGTCCATGGTGAAGCGGAGCATCTTGACCCTGCCTGTCGCGGTGGGCATCTCGACCACGCCGGTGAACTTCATGCCGGTCATGGTCAGCGAGGGCGCGCGGACGGCGGCCGTCTCCGTCGCGACCCGGACCGCTCCCGTCGTGGAGGAGACCCCCGGCTCGTCCTCGCCGTCGTCCCCAGGAGACGGCGAGGGGCTTTTCCTCCCGGTGAGCGACCCCACGGCGTCCTTCAGACTCGTGGGCACGGCCGTGGGGACCGCGCTGGGCAGGACGCCGTCGAGGACGTCGGACAGGCCGCTGGGAACGGCGCTCGGGATGGCACCGGGCAGGAGGGAGCCGCCCTGCCCGCCCGTTCCCGGGTCCTCTCGTGCCATGCCCGTCCCGGCCGCCAGGATGACGGGCAGCACGGCGATGGCCAGCGCCTTGGCCGCGGGACCCGGGCCCGTGTCTCCGCGCCCGCCGCCGTCCGGACGTACGCCCCCGTCGCCGGGATCCTCACCGGCATCCTCACCGGGGTCGTCGGGGTCGGAGGAAGCGGGATCGGAGGCGGGATCGGGCGCAGGATCGGCCTCGCGGCGGACGCGGGCGACCAGGACGCGCGGGCTTTCGTCCACGGGCTCGGCCGACTGCTGCGGCCGGGTGGCCTCCAGGCGCTCGTCGCCGCTGACCACCCGCCGCTCGGTGAAGGTGATTCCCCCCTCCGCCGGCGCGGGCGGCGCGGCGGGCTCGATCGGCACCGCACCGGCCTCGGTGGTCTCCGCGGGCGCCCAGGCCACCGCGAGCGCGCCTCCGACCAGGCCGAGCAGCATGCCGATCAGGAAGCCGCCCAGGTTGGCGTAGACGAACGACGCGATCGAGACCAGTACGGCGACCACGCCGAGGAAGGCCCGCTGGCCGGGCTGGAGCCAGAGCATCAGGCCCAGGATGATCAGCACCAGCGCGATCAGGTAGGTGGCGCCGACCGTGCCCGACTGGATGACGAGCGGCAGGGCCTGGGTCGCGAACGGGATGCTCAGCAACTCCAGGCCGGCCGCGAGCACCAGCAGGCCGCCCCAGAACGGCCGTGACCGCCGCCATTTCACCGGCCGCTCCATCAGAAGCACTCGTGCTCGCCCGGCTCCACGGCCAGCTTCAGCCCGGGCAGCTTGAACGTGGCCGCGTTGACCGCCCAGGAGACCTGCCGGAAGTCCTTGATGGTGACACCGGCGGCCTGCTGGCCGAACATGCCCGCCGCGCCCTGGCCGTCAGGCACCTGGTCGAGAGAGCTCGCGTCGCGGCCCGCCTCCAGCTTCGTGAAGACCGCGTTGCCCTCGATCTGGGTGGCGTCGACGATCATGTTCTCGGCGGTCACCGGGTCCTTGCCGGTGCCGGCGGTGATCCGGATGGTCACGGCGCCGACGGGCGACTTCACCAGCACCGTCTGACACATGTTGGTCAGGGTGGCCTTCCGGATGCCGGAGACGGCGACCGGGATCTTCTGGCCCTTCTTGTTCTCGACCGTGCTGCCGTACTGCACGAAGCCCTGGCCCTGCAGCGTGTCCGCGGAGACCTTGAACGTGTCACCCGAGACCACGAACGACGCGCCGATCGCCCCCTCGGCGGTCGCGCCGACCAGCACGGAGGCGACCGCGAGCGCGGGCACGAAGACGAGGGCGAATCGTTTCCACCGCACGCGTCCCTGAATCATGAGTCACCTCCGGGGTAAACCAGCCGTAATGTAAAGGTAAAGTTACCGACCGGTACCGCCAGCATTGAAGTGACTGTGCATCACATTTCAATTACGGTGCGCGAGTAAATGCGGCTGCCCGTAACGAGGGTTATGCGCCGGCGCGCTGCTCCGAGGCCGCGTCCGCCCGGTAGAGGTCCGGCTCCAGGTAGATCACCCGGGCCATCGGCACCGCCTCGCGGATGCGCCGTTCGGCCTCATCGATGCCCCGCGCCACCTCGCTGGCGGTGTCGTCGTGCTCCACCGCGATCTTCGCGGCGACCAGCAGCTCCTCCGGGCCGAGGTGCAGGGTGCGCAGGTGGATGACCCGGCTGACCTCGGGGGCGGACTCCAGGGCTGCGCAGATCTTTTCCTCCACCTCGGGCGTCGCGCTCTCGCCGATCAGCAGCGACTTGGTCTCGGCCGCCAGGATGATCGCGATCACGGCGAGCAGCAGGCCGATGGCGAGGCTGCCCACGCCGTCCCACGCGCCGTTGTCGGTGACCACGGCCATCGTCACGCCGAACAACGCGAAGACCAGGCCGATCAGCGCGCCGAAGTCCTCCAGCAGCACGACCGGAAGTTCGGGGGCCTTCGCCCTGCGGATGAACGCCACCCAGGAGTGGTCGCCCTTGATCGCGCTCGACTCCTTGATGGCCGTACGGAACGAGAAGCCCTCGGCGACGATCGCGAAGACCAGCACCGCGAAGGCCCAGACCGGCGACTCCACGGGCTGCGGGTCGGCGATCTTGTGCCAGCCCTCGTACAGGGAGAACAGAGCGCCGATCGTGAACAGCACCACGGCCACCACGAACGCGTAGAAGTAGCGCTCCCGGCCGTAGCCGAAGGGGTGCTTGCGGGTCCTTCCCTTGGCGGCGCGCTTGCCGCCGAGCATCAGCAACGCCTGGTTGCCGGAGTCGGCCACGGAGTGGACCGACTCGGCGAGCATCGAGGACGACCCGGTGAACAGGAACGCCACGAACTTCGCCACAGCGATCGCCAGATTGGCGCCGAGCGCCGCGAGGATCGCCTTGGTACCGCCACCCGCACTCACGATGAACTCCTCAATTCAATCGGCCGAGGCGATCCTATTGGGAAATCCTGGCCTGGAGTTCCGTCGCCGCCGCGGCCGATGCCGGGTCCGTCCCGTACCCGAGAGCGAGGTAGACACTCGCGTAGTCGCACAGGCCGACCAGAGCGGCGAACCGGTCCAGCGGATGCACGCCCTCGGCCGGGATCTCTGACACCGGAACCCCCCGGTCCTCGGCCATCCGTACGGCGGCCGTGCGGGACCTGGTCACCTGCGGGTGCTCCTCCACGTCGCGCAGCAGGAACAGGCGCAGGCGCGTGCCCTCACCCGGCTCGTCGGCGAACGGATCGGCGAAGATGTCCCGCCCGGCGAGGGGACCGTCCAACGTCACGATCTGGTTGTGGGCGGCCTCGGGCAGCTCCCCCCAGATCGCCGGGTAGCCCGCGTCCTCGCTCAGCCGGGCGGCCAGGCGGTGGGCCGCCACCGCGGCCAGCGGCGAGGTGCCCCAGATGACCGGAAGCGTCCCGGCCAGGTCCATCGCCAGCGTCTTGCCGGGGTTGATGAACGACTCGCTCGACGGGCGGCACCGATGGGCCAGGTCCTCCAGCCGCTTGGCCACCGACTCGAACTCGCTCTCCCCGGCCGGGACCAGCCCGAGCGCGGCCGCCGCCAGGATCGGCGGCACCATGAGCGACCACAGCGTGGCCCTCGGCTGCCCGGCCACCCCGGTCGCCCCGCCCACCGGCACGTACGGCCCGCCCGCCCGCTCGACCAGGGCGGACAGCGGCGTGTCGGGCGCGCCCGCGCCCACGAGCGCGCACCCGCGCCGTACGGCCTCGGCGGTCACGGCGACGGTCTCCTCGGTCCTGCCGGAGCGGGAGACCGCGATGACGAGGTCGGCGGCGCCGACCCAGCCGGGCAGCCGGTGGCCGCGCACCGTCACCACCGGGACCGGGGAGCCATACCGGCACAGCGCCTCGAGCACGTCGCCCACGAGGGCGGAGGCGCCCATACCGGCCACGACGATCGCGCGGGGGCGGCCGTCCCGGCCGACCCGGGCCACGCCGTTCTCCACCGCCGATCGGTAGGCCGCCCGCACCTGGGCGGCCGCCGACGCGACGGAGCGGAGCATGCCGGAGGGGTCGCCCTCCACCAGATATGCCTGGTCATCGAGCCGGTCGGGCTCGAACCGGGCCCCTCCGGCACCGCTCATGCCTTACGTGCCTCGTCGACGAGGAGCACCGGGATGTCGTCACGCACCGGATAGACCAGCCCGCACGACTCCGAGGTGCACGCCAGCTCGTCCGCGTCGGGCACGGCGCGGAGCGGGGACTTGCACGCCGGGCAGGCGAGGATGTCCAGCAGCCAGTCGTCGATCTTCAACTCGTCAGCTCCTTACAACGGCGAGCACTTCGTCTCGAACTGCGGCGACCTTCTCCTCGTCGGCGGCCTCCGCATTGAGCCGGAGCAGCGGCTCGGTGTTGGACGGACGCAGGTTGAACCACCAGTCCGGACCGCTGACGGTGAGTCCGTCCAGCTCGTCGAAGGTAACACCCTCCCGGCCCGCGAAGGTCTCGCGTACCCGGGCCAGGGCGGCGGCCTGGTCCTCGACCCTGCTGTTGATCTCCCCGGACGCGGCGTAGCGCGAGTACTGGGACAGCACCTCCGACAGCGGCCGGTCCTGCTCGCCCAGCGCGGCGAGCACGTGCAGGGCGGCCAGCATGCCCGAGTCGGCGAACCAGAAGTCGCGGAAGTAGTAGTGGGCCGAGTGCTCACCGCCGAAGACGGCGCCGGTGCGGGCCATCTCCGCCTTGATGAACGAGTGGCCGACGCGGGTGCGGACGGGCTTGCCGCCGTGCTCGCCGACGATCTCCGGCACGCCCTTGGAGGTGATCAGGTTGTGGATGATCGTGGCGCCGGGGTTCTTGGCCAGTTCCCGCACCGCGACCAGTGCCGTGATCGTGGACGGCGGGACCGACTCGCCCCGCTCGTCGATGACCCAGCATCGGTCGGCGTCGCCGTCGAAGGCGATGCCGATGTCCGCGCCCTGCGAGACGACCGCCTTCTGCAGGTCGCGCAGGTTCTCCGGCTCGATCGGGTTGGCCTCGTGGTTGGGGAAGCTGCCGTCGAGCTCGAAGTAGAGCGGGGTCAGCTCGATCGGCAGGCCCTTGAAGACCTCCGGGACGGTGTAGCCGCCCATGCCGTTGCCGGCGTCCACGACCACCTTCAGCGGCCGGATGCCCGACAGGTCGACCAGCGTCTTCAAGTGGGCGGCGTAGCCTTCCAGCAGGTTCCGCTCGGTCACCGTGCCCTGGCCCGGCGTGCCGCCCAGGCCCTCGTCGAGCAGTTCGGCCGCGCGGTCGCGGATCTGCAGCAGGCCGGTGTCGGTGCCCACCGGCACGGCGCCCGCCCGGCACATCTTCATGCCGTTGTACTTGGCCGGGTTGTGGCTCGCGGTGAACATGACACCCGGCAGGTCGAGACTGCCGCTGGCGTAGTAGAGCATGTCGGTCGAGCCGAGCCCGGCGTTGATCACGTCGGCGCCGCGAGAGGTCGCGCCCCGCGCGAACGCCGCGGCCAGCGGGCCGGACGAGGTGCGCATGTCGTGCGCCATCACCACCGAGGACGCGCCGGTCAGCTCGACGAAGGCCGCCCCGACGGCCTGTGCGATCTCCTCGTCGAGCTCGTCCGGCACCACGCCGCGCACGTCGTACGCCTTGAAGATCCTGCTGAGGTCGGCCACTGCACGCCCCTAAAAGTCGTTAAGTCTTCGCACCTGAGCCTATAGCGCCTGATTGCCCACACAATGAGCCCTCCAACGCGCCATTTCGCCTAGGGCTCATCGCTCCCTGTTGGGCTGGGCGGACTTGAGCACCCGCAGGTGACCCCGGCGGCCCACCTCGACCGCCTGGCCGACGGGCTCGCCGGCGGCGGGAGCGGGGCGCGCGGCCTCGCGGACCGCGTTCGCCAGGGCCTCCAGGTCGTCTCCGCTGGGGGTGACGGACTCGGACGGGAGGCGCACGACCTCCCACCCCCTGGGTGCGGTGAGCCGTTCCGCGTGCTCCGCGCACAGGTCGTAACAGTGTGGCTCGACGTACGTCGCCAGGGGGCCGAGTACGGCGGTCGAGTCGGCGTAGACATACGTGAGTGTGAAGACGGCAGGCTGCCTGCAGGCGGTACGGGAACAGCTGCGGACGGGGCTCACGGAGGGACCGTATCCGGTCCGCGTTCACATTGCCACCACCCCGCCGCTCTTATTGAACGTGTCGCCACAATTCCGCGATCTCTGAAGTCGACATGACGTTCGTGGGCAAAGCGGACACGACCCACGGGAGCCACCGCATCGGTGGGCCGGGCTTTAAGCTGACTGCGTGAGCGATCGGAGCGGTGACAGGCCGGATCGAGGGCGGCGGGTGCGCCGGCGTGACCGGCACGGCCGCGGGATGCGCGGCCCCCTCGCGCCCTCGCACGTCCCCATCGCCAAGTCCCGCGGCGAGCGGTTCGACGACCTGGTGCTCGACGCGGTCGACCGGCTCAAGCCGCGGTGGGGCACCCAGCTCGCGTCGGTCGAGTTCGCGGTCGAGGAGGTGCCGCCGGCCGCGGAGCTGGTGGACGGTCCCGCCCGGTTGTCCTCCGACCCGATCCCGCTGGGACGGGCGGAGTCGGCCTCGGGGGACGAGCCCGCCACCGTCGTGCTGTACCGCCGCCCGCTGGAGGCCCGGGCCCGCGACCGCGACCAGCTCGGCACGCTGGTCCTCGACGTGGTCGTCGAGCAGGTGGCCAGTCTGCTGGGCCTCACGCCGGAGACAATCGACCCCGGCTACGACGACCGCCACTGAGGCTTCAGGGCACTTCAGGGCAGCACGGCGCCCGGCATGTCGGCGGTCGGCGGCACCAGCGCCCAGATCCTGGCCATGGCCAGCGGCTGCGCGGTGACCATCTGGCCGTCTTTGGCCCCCTCGTCGAGGACGCGCCCGCCGTACACGGGCCCCGAGCCCGGCATCGGCCGTACGACCACGCTGAAGCCGCCCTTGCTTCCCTTCGGCGGCGCGAGCCTGAGCTCCTTGGTGCGGGCGGCGGGCAGCTTCACCTCGACCGGGGCCGGCGCCTCACCCTTCGAGGGCACCAGCCGAACCTCCACGGCGGCCGCGGAGAAGGGCGCCGACAGCACCAGCCAGGAGGTCTGCTTGCCCTCCGCCCGGCCGTCCGCGACGACGCTGCCGAGGTCGACGGAGGCGGCGCCGGCCGTGAAGGCGACGTCCTGCCTGGCCCCCGTCCCGGTGATCTTGAGGCCCGCCACGATCGGGACGTCGGACTCCAGCACCAGCGCGGCCGGCTGCCCGCCGATCCCGGTGGACAGGTCGAGCGAGGCCGCCGATCCGGCCGGCACCTCGATCGTCTCCTTGTTCTTCAGCGCGTAGGAGCCGTCCTCCAGCACTGCTCTGATCCGCACGACCGTGTCCCGCTCCCCCGGCGTGGCGACGTACAGCTCCCGCTGCCCGGCGGTGCCGGGGATGCCGGGGACGACGACCCGGGTGGCGGGGGCGGCGGCGACGGGCAGCCAGTCGACGCCCCTGCCCTCACCCAGAACGGCCTTCACCGCGGCGGCCACCCGGCCGCTGCGCGTGCTCACCTGCAGGGCCATGATCAGCGGGGAGGGCGCGAGGTCGCGCAGCCTGATCACGCGGTGCTGGCCGGGCTTGACGACGACGCCGTTGCCGCGATCGCTCAGCACCGGGCCTTCCCCGGAGTAGACCATGAACGAGACGTTGGCCGGGGCGGCGTCGGGGTTGGCGAGGTAGAGGGTCATCTCCGCCGCGGCCGGACCCGGCCCGACGAACCAGCTCTCCGCGCCCGGCTCGACGCACCGCACCCCGGCGAGCCCCCGCTGGGTGCCCGACGTCTCCCTGGCCGTCTGGGCGCTCTCCAGCCCGGCGGCCATCGAACCGGTGGCGTCGACCACGAGCGGGCCGCCCCCGGCGGCGATCTCGCGCTGCCAGAGCAGGCCCGGCCGGTCGATCATGTCGTCCTTGCCGCCGGCCTTCTCCTCCGGCGTCCTGATCGCCGACAGGGTGGCGCTCCCGGGGGTCTGGGCACGCTCGGGGTCCGCCGGGGTCACCACGCTCACCCGGCTGCCGGACGGAGCGGGGCACACGGCGGTCACCGACTCCACCGGCGCCCTGAAGGCCTGCGGACGCGCCTGCGCGGCCGGTGCGGGCCTGCTGACGAAGGCCACGCCGTACAACGCACCCAGCGCGACCAGCACCAGGGCGAGCAGGCCGAAGCGGTTCTCGATCAGTCTCCTCACGCGGGCACCCGATCTTTCCTGCCCTTGTCTTCCTTCGCCCGGCGGCGGCCCCGCGGCCCCTCCTCGACGGGCGCGTCGGCGTAGTCGACGTCCGGCTCCTTCGTACGGGCCCCGGGCGAGGCCAGGATCAGCACGAGCACGAGCAGCGCGCCCTGGGCCCACAGCCAGCCCCGATGCAGCGCGCCCGCGGTCGCCGGCGGCGGGGGCACCGTCACCTGACCGGCCACGCGCCACAGGCCGCCCGTCTCCGAGAGGCTCACCCTGACCAGGGCGGGCTGCGAGTCGAGCGCCCGTTGCAGGGCGGGGTCGACGGTGCCCGGCACCGTCACGAAGCGGACGCCGGACGACGCGAGCGTCTGGACGTACGTGCTGCCCCGGCCCGAGGCGAGCCCGGCGACCGCGGTCGTGAAGCGGTCCGTCGCCTCCCTGGGCGGTTCGAGGTCGGACTCGCCGATCAGCGGGCCCCGGCCGCGCAACAGCGTGTAGCCGACCCTGCCGTCCCTGGGACGGAGCAGGAGCGTGCCCTCGCCGGGCGCCGACTGGAGCTCGGCGAGCACCGGCACGGGGTCGCTCAGGTCGCCTCGCAGCGGGTCGTCCGCGCCTCTGGTCACCCACAGCGCGGCGGCGGCGAGCGGGGTCGCGAAGGCGACCACGACGATCAGCATCGCGCCCAGGCGGCGCAGCCCGCCGGCGGCGCGGAACTCGGCGATCCGATGCGCCTGGTGCCCCGCGGCCACCAGCAGTCCCGTCGCCGCGAACGCCAGCGGCACCCCCGGCCACGCCCCGTCGTCGACCCGGCTGACCACGATCGCCACCAGGAGCCCGAAGAGCATGACGCCCCAGCCGATGGCGACGACCATCTGGTGGCGCCGCAGCAGCAGCGCGGCCAGCGCGACCGCGATCAGGCCCGCCGTCGCCCACACGGGCGGCACCCCCGGCCCGCCGGGGCTCAGCATGAGCAGGGAGTCGGCGCCGAGGCGGGGGGTCGTGAGGCGCCCATCGTGAAGGCCGGACTCGAGCAGGATGCGGCCCGGCTCCCTGACGATCTCCACCAGCCACGGGAACAGCAGGACGACCGGGGTGCCGAGGCCGATCACGAGCGACCGCCTGACGCCCTTGCGAATGCCGCCGAACGACACCGCGGCGAGCCCGCCGAGGATCGCCACCAGCACGTACACGAGCGGGACGAAGGCCGTGCCCACGGTCAGGAGCAGGCCGAAGCCCCAGGCCGCCCGCCGCGACCCGGCGATCACCCGCGTGGCTAGCGCCGCGTAGACGGGCAGCAGCACGATCACGATCGCGGTGCCGAGCCGCCCACCCGCCACCACCCCCGTCGTGACCGGCAGCAGGGCGTAGGTGGCGGCCAGCCAGAACCGCGCGGGCGTGTACGAGATCATCCGCTTGGTCGCCGCGTACGCCGAGATCCCGGCCAACGGCACGCAGCCGAGCAGCACCACGGCCACGGCCAGCCACGTCTTGCCCAGCGCGATCGCCGACAGCCCGGCCAGC
The DNA here is from genome assembly GCF_006874435.1 of Microbispora sp. KK1-11. Taxonomy (NCBI): domain Bacteria; kingdom Bacillati; phylum Actinomycetota; class Actinomycetes; order Streptosporangiales; family Streptosporangiaceae; genus Microbispora; species Microbispora sp. KK1-11. The sequence continues at coordinate 14,320 of NZ_VIRJ01000013.1, forward strand.
ACGGCGACGTACGGCGGGGCCCAGGTCTGCGAGCCGAGCCCGGCGGCGTGGTGGTCTTCGATGTAGAGCCGCCACAGGTCGGACGCGCCCCCGGTGACCGGCACCAGAGCCCCGCCGCCCAGGTGCCCGTCGGAGGACAGGAGCCCGGACAGCAGCGTCCTTTCGGCAGCCAGCGTGATCACCGCCAGGATCAGGCAGAGCACCACGCCCGGGCTGCTGAACACGCGCTGCACGCCGCCCGAGTCGGTCAGCAGTTCGTCGCCGTCGTCCTCCTGGGCGCGGTCCGCGGCCGCGTGGTGGCGGCCCGCCGAGTCCACCGGGCCGGCTCCGGCGAGGAAGCCCTGCACCATGTCGGCCAGCCGCCGCAGCGCGGCGCCCGGCGGGCTGAGCTTGCGCCGGATCGCGGGCCAGCCCTGCTTCCTGCCCTGCTTCCTGGCCTTGCGGGCCCGCCGCAGGCGCAGCGGATGACCGATGACCGAGCCGAGCGCGGCCAGTTCGTCGAGGGCGTTGGCCGGCTGCTTGGCCAGCAGGAACAGCACGGCCCGCAGCACGGACGCGAAGACGTTGCGCAGCACCGACCGCACGAGCGCGCCGAACGGCACGTTCGCCATCAGGACGAACAGGCCGTTGCGCCGGTCGAGCCTGCGCGGGTGCTCCTCGCTGGTGGCGATCCTGCGGCGCCGCCGCGCCGACGCCTCGGCGTGCCAGGCCACCGCGTCGCTCACGTTGAGCACGCGGTGCCCGGCCGTACGGGCCCGCCAGCACAGGTCGAGGTCGTCGCGGAACAGCGGCAGCGCGGTGTCGAGGCCGGACAACTCGTCCCAGACGTCCCTGCGGATGAGCATGCCGGCCGTGGAGACCGACAGGACGTCGGCGATCCCGTCGTGCTGGCCCTGGTCGTACTCCCTCGGCTCCAGGCCGGTGTCGCGCCGTCCCGACCTGCTGACGGTCACGCCCATCTCGAGCAGCACCCGCCGGTCGAGCCAGTCGCGCAGCTTGGGGCCGAGGATGGCGGCCTTGGGATCCTGATCGGCGGCCCACAGCAGGGCCTGCAGCGCGTGCGTGTCGGGCACGCAGTCGTCGTGGAGCAGCCAGACCCATTCCTGGCCGGGCGCGGGCGGCAGCCGCCGCAGCACCTCGTGGACGGCCTCGCCGAACCCGGTGGACCGGGGCAGGGTCAGCACGTTACCCGAGCCGAACGCCTCGGTCAGCAGCGCCCCGCTGCCGTCACGGCTGCCGTTGTCGACGCCGACGACACGGTCGAGAGGCCGGGTCTGGCGCAACACCGCCGCCAGCGTCTCCTTGAGCCAGCGGGCGCCGTCGTGGGCGACGACGATCGCGGTCACCGAGTGCACGTCGAGTCCTAGGGGGGTCGTACGGCTGAGCGCCGACCACGATACGGCAACCCGGACTCACCCGATCACATCCAGGCGAAACAGGATGACAGCAGCAACCCAGACATGAGTGCGGGGCCGCGCGCCGAACGCACGGCCCCACTCACATCGGTGTCAGGGACACGACCTAGACAGCCTGGCGCTTGATCTTGCGCCTTTCCCGCTCGGACAGGCCGCCCCAGATGCCGAAACGCTCATCATGCTGAAGCGCGTATTCAAGGCACTCGGCGCGCACCTCACACGAACGGCACACCTTCTTTGCTTCCCTGGTGGAACCGCCCTTTTCAGGAAAGAACGCCTCAGGATCGGTCTGCGCACACAAAGCGCGCTCCTGCCACCCAAGATCTTCACCATCGAGCGCCTGTGCCATGACCAGATCGGTCATTGCACACCTCCCTGTCGCTCGCCCGCCCACATGGAGCCCCCCATAAAAACGCCTGCCCTATACCCACCCTCGGGAAGGCGTAACAACATGTCTGTAATTACACGCGCGTGGCGTGTGTGGCGTCAAGCGGCATAACGATACCCGGGGAAAGACCTGCTCGCCCCGGTTCGTACGCCCCGATCTACGGTCCTATCAGCGTTCGGAACCATACCAAGGGAGGTTGGGGTCGGTTCCGAGGCCTGCCTGATCGGGGGCGGAACCTTCCTCATACTTTGCCTGCGACCGATCCGGCGTGTAGATGGCCGTCGGATCGAGCGGCTCCTCCCTGCGCAGGGGGTCGCTGAGCGGGTCTCCCTGGTAGCCGGAGGGGTCGAAGCGGAGCGTCTGGTCGGCGGGGCCGGGCACCGGGGGCTGGAACGGCGCGGGCTCGGACTGGGGGTGGCCGAGCGGGTTGTCGTAGTACTCCGGCATGTCCTGCGGACCGGTGGGGTGATCGGGCAGGGCGCCCTTCTGGTAGCTCTGCGCCTGCTGGTAGGCCTGCGCGAGCTGCTGCTCCCTCGGGTCGGCCGGGCCTTCGTACGCGGGGGGAGCGTCGAAGGCCGGGCCGCCGGCCGTGTGCTCGGCGGCCTGGCGGGCGAACGCCTGGCCGGAGTAGCCGGAGAACGGCGAGCCCTGTCCGTACGGCTGCTCCTGCTCGTACGGCCTGGCCTCGGGGGCCGGGCTGTAGGAGGAGTGCTGACCGTAACCGCGGGGGTCGGGGGCGCCGGGGGCATTGGGCGCGGCGGGAGGAGCGCTCGGGAACTGCCCGTAGCCACCGGAGTCCGTCTGCTGGCCCGCGTAGCCGTACTGGTCGAACACCGGGCCCTGCGGCGGCGGGGAGTAGTCGGGCCGCTGGGGCGCCGCCGCCTCGGGCTGCGCGCCGTACGGGCCGTAGTCGGAGTAGTGCGCGCCGGTCTGGACGTCATGCAGCGACGGCCCGGGCTGCTGCTGCGCCTGTCCGTGGCCGGGGCCCTGGGAGGAAACCGGAGCGGAAGCCGGGGCGGGAGCCGGCGCGCCGGGCTGCCCGAACGGCGGGGGCTGCGGGGCGGTCGGGGCGGGTGCGTAGGAGGGCTGCGGCTCGTATTCCTGGCCGTAGACGTCCTGGGGCCGCTCCTGGCCGAAGGCCCCCTGGCCCCGATCCTGGCCGTACTGGTCCTGTGCGTACTGGTCCTGGGCGTACTGCTGGTGCTCGGCGTAGCGGTGCTCAGCGGGCGGCAGCTGGGGGTGGACCGGCGCCGGCGCGCTCTGCCCGTACGCGGGCCCCTGCGGCTGGCCCTGCGACTGGCCCTGCGACTGGCCCTGGTGGGGGGCGTCGTACTGGCCGGGGTGCGGGACGTTCTGCGGCGGGGTCTGGGGGACGTTCTGCGGGTCGCCCGGGGCGGGGTGGCCGAACTGCTGCTGAGCGGGGACCTGCTGAGCGGGGACCTGCTGAGCGGGCATCGGGCCGGGGCTGGGGGCGTGAGCCGGCACGCCCGCACCTGCCGATACAGGAACCTCGCCGTACCCCTGCGGCGCCTGAGGGCCCTGCGGGCCCTGAGGGCCTTGCGGGTTCTGCGGCAGCGCCGGAGCGTACGACTGGGGCGGGTAGGCGTCCTCGCGCCTGCCGAAGTAGTCGCCCGCCGGTTCCCTGACGGGCTGGAGCGCCGAGGCGGTGCTCAGCGCGAACAGCGCGCCGATGACGGCGAGCGCGATCATCGGCAGTCCGGTGATCAGGTGTTCGAAGCGGTCGCGGAACGTGGCCAGGTCGCCGACGAGCACGCCCAGCACAGCGATCAGGCCGAAGACGATGCCGAGACCGAGCGATCCGGCCGCGCCGAGCGCCACCAGGCGGGCCCGGGGGGTGGGCGCGCCTGCCTTGGCGACGAGCAGCACGGCGCCGAAGGTGAGCGCGGTCGAGACCGGGGACACGAGGGAGTACAGGCTCGCCGCCGCGCGGACGCCGAACGTGCTGCTCAACGAGGAGCCGATCAGCATGCGCGCGATGCTGACGAGGACGGTGGTGATCACCACCGCGAGCATCGTCCACGCGGCCGGCTCCCGGAGCCGGCCGGTATCGACCTTGAGCACGACTACCCCCATCGGTCCAAACGGCACTCGGGGAAGTTTTGCACATGACTGACTTAAGCGTCGGCAGACCCAAGAACCTCACAAGCCGAACACACCCTACATATCGCAGTTCATCCCGTTCCCGGGGGTGGGTGTCGGCGATCCCGCGGGCGGCCGGTGGAAGACTGGCGGCATGCGCATCGTGTCCCTCGCCGGAGGAATCGGCGGCGCCCGGTTCCTCCGAGGTCTCAAGGCGGCGGCCCCCGATTCCGAGATCACCGTGATCGGCAACACCGGCGACGACATCACCCTTTTCGGCCTGCGCGTGTGCCCGGACCTTGACACGGTCATGTACACGCTGGGCGGCGGCATCAACGAGGAACAGGGCTGGGGACGGGCCGCTGAAACGTTCACCGTGAAGGAGGAGCTCGCCGCGTACGGCATGGAACCGCAGTGGTTCGGCCTCGGCGACCGGGACTTCGCCACCCACATCATCCGCAGCCAGATGCTGGCGGCCGGTTATCCGCTCTCCCAGGTGACCGAGGCCCTGTGCGACCGGTGGCGGCCCGGGGTGCGGCTGCTGCCGATGTCGGACGACCGCACCGAGACTCACGTGGTCGTCTCCGACGATGCCGGCAGGAGAGCCGTCCACTTCCAGGAGTGGTGGGTGCGCCTGCGCGCCTCCGTGCCTGCCGAGCAGATCGTGCTCGTCGGCGCGGACGAGGCACGTCCCGCGCCCGGCGTGCTCGACGCCATCGCTGCGGCGGACGTCGTCATCCTCCCGCCGTCGAACCCGGTCGTCAGCATCGGCACGATCCTCCAGATCCCCGGCATCCGGGCGGCCCTGGAGGACAAGACGGTCGTCGGCGTCTCCCCCATCATCGGCGGCGCGCCGGTTCGCGGCATGGCCGACGCCTGCCTGACGGCGATCGGCGTCGAGACGAGCGCCCAGGCCGTCCTGGAGCTGTACGGCTCCGCGCTGCTCGACGGCTGGCTCGTCGCCGAGGAGGACAAGGGCGTGGCGCTCGACGGCGTGGTGGTGGAGGCCCGCCCGCTCCTGATGGGCGACCCCCAGGCCACGCGGGACATCGCCGCCGCGGCCCTCGCCCTGGCCCAATCACTCAAGTCCTGAACACAGATGTCAGAGGAGCACATGCCCCAGATCACCGTCAGCGGCGTGCCCGGCCTGCCCGAGGTGCGGCCCGGCGACGACATCGCCCTGCTCGTGGCGCAGGCCGCACCCGACCTCCGGGACGGCGACATCCTGGTCGTGACCTCCAAGATCGTGAGCAAGGCCGAAGGCCGCGTCCGCCAGGACGGCAGCCGTACGGCCGCGATCGAGGAGGAGACCGAGCGCGTGGTCGCGCGGCGCGGGGACACGGTCATCGCGCAGACGCGGCACGGGTTCGTGATGGCCGCGGCCGGCGTCGACGCCTCCAACACCTCCCCCGGCACCGTGCTGCTGCTGCCGGAGGATCCGGACGCCTCGGCGGACCGGATCCGCCGGGGCCTGCGCGAGCGGCTCGGCGTGCGGGCCGGGGTGATCGTGTCCGACACCTTCGGCCGGCCCTGGCGGCACGGCCTGACCGACGTCGCCATCGGCGCGGCCGGCGTGCGGCCCCTGGAGGACCTGCGCGGCGGCACCGACGGCTACGGCAACCCGCTCAACGCCACCGTCACGGCGCTGGCCGACGAGATCGCGGCGGCGGGCGACCTGGCGAAGGGCAAGCTGTCCGGCGTTCCGGTGGCCGTCGTCCGAGGGCTGGGCGAGCTGGTGACCGACGAGGACGGCCCGGGCGGGCGGGTCCTCGTCCGCCCCGCCGACGAGGACATGTTCCGGTTCGGCTCGGCCGACGTCGTCTTCGCCCGCCGGACGATCCGGGAGTTCTCCGCCGCCGAGGTGGACCCCGCGGCCGTACGGCGGGCCGTGGCCGCCGCCGTCGCCGCGCCAGCCCCGCACCACACCACGCCGTGGCGGTTCGTGCTGCTGGAGACCCCGCGGGCGCGTACGGAACTGCTCGACGCGATGCGGGACGCCTGGATCGAGGACCTGCGCTCCGACGGCTTCTCCGAGGAGTCGATCGCCCGGCGGATCCGGCGCGGCGACGTGCTGAGGAACGCGCCCTACCTGTCGGTGCCGTGCCTGGTGATGGACGGCTCGCACACCTACAGGGACGAGCGCAGGAACGCCGCCGAGCGGGAGATGTTCGTGGTGGCCACCGGCGCCGGAGTGCAGAACTTCCTGGTCCAGCTCGCCGTGCAGGGGCTGGGGTCTGCGTGGGTGTCGTCCACGATGTTCTGCCGTGACGTGGTGCGCAAGGTGCTCGACCTGCCGCAGAACTGGGACCCCATGGGCGCCGTGGCCATCGGCCATCCCGCCGCGCCGCCGAAGGACCGGCCGCCGCGCGACCCGGCCGACTTCTACGTCACGAGGTGACCGTCACTTCTGGGTACACGTGGGGTGGCACAGCCGCCGGGCCAGCGCCGACAGGAACACGTCGATGATCTGGCCCGGCTCCTGGGCCACGTAGAGCTGCCCGTTGGTGGCCGAGACGATCTCGCCGAGCGCCGGCCGGTCGGCGGCCTTGCCGAACGCGACCACGATGATCTGCACCGGCTTGTCCGGGTCCCACTCCTTGCGCAGCGTGTCGACGAGCGCGCGCCGCGACACGCCCTTCCCGTCGTCCACGCCCGCCGTGAGCACCAGCAAGGCGTTGCTCATGAGCGGGTCGTAGCCCTTCGACACCGATCGGAAGCCCGCGTCGATCGCGTCGTACAGCGAGCTGCCGCGGTCGCCGAGCGCCCTGATGCCGTCGGCCTCCCGGAACAGGGCGGTCCTGCGGATCTCCTCCTGGCCGTCGTCGGGCTTGGTGATCGGGCCGAGGCCGATGAGTTCGCGATGGTCCGCGCCGCCCCTCAGGTCGCGGGCGAACTCCCACAGACCCATGTGGGTCTCGTTCGGGAACAGCTGCAGACCGAGCTTGGCCGCCTCGACCGCGACGTCCAGCCGGGTCTTCCCGCCCGCGCCCTTCGGGCCGTCGATCGGCTCGGCGTTCTCCTTCGACACGTCGGCCAGCACGAGGATCCGGCTCGGCGGGGCCAGCCTGCTCCACGCCTCCAGCGCCTCGTCGATCACCTCGGCCGTGATCGATGGCCGCGGGCGCGGCAGCTCGGTCGAGATGCCCGCACCGCCGTCGAACGGCGGCTGCCCGTCGGCGCCGCGGAACCCGGCCTTCCGCACGGCCTCCTGCGTCGCCGCCGACCGCAGCCACGCCGCGAACAGCCGCGAGGCCGCCGCCCGGTCGGGGTCCGCGGCCGTCACGACGTACGGATAGTCGAGGTTGATCGTGCCCTCCTTGGGCTGGAGGGCGACCACGGGCTCGGCGCCGCTCTCGCGGTTGTGCGCCCACACCGACTGCTCGGGGACGATCACCACGGGACGCGACCAGAATCCGGGGGCGTCCACCGCGCCGAGCATGCTGCGGTAGTCGGGGGCCGAGCCCGACTGCGCCATGCGCACGAACGCCGTGAGATCGCGGTCGGCCTTCTCTCCCGTGCCGACGATGTCACGGGCCGCTGCGACGGTCGCGATCCCCGCCCCCGACACCGACGGGTCGGGGATGCGCACGATGTCGGGCTCGTGCTCGGTGGGCTGGAGACGTCCCCGCACGGTGGCGGGGAAGACCATGTCCCAGCTCATGGCCGTCCCCCCGGCGGCGAACCGCTCGGCGAGGGAGCGCCGGGTGGCGAAGACCAGCGGGGAGGTCGCGACCACGGTCTCGTCCGCGGCGATGTCCTGCCCGCCCTGCTTTCGGGCCAGCCGCACCCACACGGAGGAGTCGGCGATCCATCCGTCCGGACGGCCGGGCAGGACGCCGGCCCGGTCGCCGATCAGCGTGCGGAGCACCGGCGCCGGGGGCTGCTCGGCCACCTGGACCTGGACGCACCGCCCCTCCACCCCCGCGCCTGAGGCGTTGAACCGCTCGGCCGCGTCCATCACCGGCGGCGCGACGTCCACGGCGGCCGCGACGCTCACGAGGATCGGATCCCGGGCGGAACACGTTCCCGTCGAGCGCGTGAGGAAGAGGACTCCCCCCGCCGCGACGATCGCGACGGCCGCCAGGGCCGCGACCACGCCCTTCCACCTGGCCTGCCTGCGGCGCCGCTCGACGGCGAAGGCGGCGCGGTGACGACCGGACGGCACGGTGCGGGTCCTTCCCAGTTCTCATGACCGGTGCAGCGGCACTGTGACTCTGGGCGAGAGGCACTGTGATTCTGGGTGCCAGAGGCACTGCGATTCTGCCCATCTCCCCCGCGTGCGGCGCAAGAGCGAAATAGAACTTGTTATATACAGCGCGTCCAATTACTCCGCGTCCAATTACTCCGCGTCCGACTACTCTGCGTCCGGCTACTCCCTGCGCACGACGGGCGAGACCGTGAGCAGCGGCCCGCGGACCGACTGGCACACCCCGTCGCTGCGCCGGGCCGCCTCGGCCCGCTCCTCGCTCGGCCGGCCGTACGACGTGGTGCGCTGGCGCAGCGGACGGCCGGTCGGCGCGACCATGGCCGCGATCTCGCTGATCGTCTTGTAGGAGCCGTTCTCCGAGCCGGCCATCCGGCTGATCGTCTCCTCCATGAGCGTGCCGCCGAGGTCGTTCACCCCACCGGCGAGCACGTCCCGGCACAGGTCGTCGCGCAGCTTCACCCAGGAGCACTGGATGTTGCGGATCGCGCCGTGCAGCATGATCCGCGCCAGCGCGTGGACGGCCCGGTTCTCCCGCGCGGTCGGCCCCGGCCTGGCGATCCCCGCCAGGTAGATCGGGGCGCTGTGGTGCACGAACGGCAGCAGCACGAACTCGCTGAACCCGCCCGTCTCCTCCTGGATCGACCGGATCAGCCGGATGTGGCGCACCCAGTGCTCGTGGGTGTCCACGTGGCCGTACATCATGGTCGAGGTCGTGGGGATGCCGACCCGGTGGGCGGTGGTGATGACCTCGATCCACTCCCGGGCGGGCAGCTTGCCCTTGGTCAGCACCCACCGCACGTCGTCGTCGAGGATCTCGGCGGCCGTGCCGGGCAGCGAGTCGACCCCCGCCTCCCGCGCCGCGTGCAGCCACTCCTCGACCGACAGGTTCGTACGGCTCGCACCGTTGACGACCTCCATCGGCGAGAACGCGTGCACGTGCATCTCGGGGCGGCGCTCCTTCACCGCCCGGGCGATGTCGAAGTAGGCCGTGCCAGGCAGGTCCGGGTGGATGCCGCCCTGCATGCACACCTCGGTCGCCCCGGCCTCCCACGCCTCCTGCGCCCGGTCGGCCACCTCGCTCAGCGACAGGGTGTAGGCGTCGGCGTCGGTGCGCCGCTGGGCGAACGCGCAGAACCGGCAGCCGGTGTAGCAGACGTTGGTGAAGTTGATGTTCCGGTTGACGACGTAGGTGACGTCGTCGCCCACCGCCTCGCGGCGCAACCCGTCGGCGATGCGGCACAGCTCCTCCAGGCCGGCGTCGTCGGCGCCCGCCCCCGACTGGTCCCCGGCGAGGTCGAGCAGCGTCAGCGCCTGCTCGTCGGTCAGCCGCGCCGGGTCCGCCTCGGCCTGCCGCAGCGCCTCCCGCACGTCCGCCCTGACAGTGTGATCCCTGACGGACCCGTCCCGTCCGCCGCTGGGCAGGCGCTCGCGCAGGGCGTCCCAGTCGCCGTACACGCTGTCGAAGTCGGCGCGGCGGTCGCCCGTCCGGCCCTCGGCGTCGACGGCCGTGTGCAGGTCGGCCCGTCCACCGGTGACGAGGCCGCCGTCGGGCTCCTGCCACGGACGGCCCTGAAGCACGGCGTCCTCACGCGCGAGCCCGGTAGCGGGGTCGGCCAGCGCCGCGACGTGCTCGGTGAGCCGGGGGTCGAGCCACGGCTCCCCCGCGAGCACATACTCCGGATAGATCGTGAGGCGCTCGCGCAGCGTGAACCCGGCGGCGGCGGTCCGCGCCGCCAGGTCGTCGATCTGCGGCCACGGGCGCTCGGGGTTGACGTGGTCGGGCGTGAGCGGGGACACCCCGCCCCAGTCGTCGATGCCCGCCCGCAGCATCAGCGTGTACTCCTCGCCGATCAGGTTGGGCGGCGCCTGCACGCGGACCTTCGGGCCGAGCACGAGCCGCGTCACCGCGATCGTCGCGGCCAGCTCGTGCAGGTCGGCGTCGGGCATGCCGCGCATGGCCGTGTCGGGCTTGGCGCGGAAGTTCTGGACGATGACCTCCTGGATGCCGCCGTACTCCCTGGCCACCCGGCGGATCGCGAAGATCGACTCGGCCCGCTCCTCGATCGTCTCGCCGATGCCGATCAGCAGGCCCGTCGTGAACGGCACGCTGGAGCGGCCGGCGTCCTCCAGCACGCGCAGCCGCACGTCCGGGTCCTTGTCGGGAGAGCCGTAGTGGGCCTCGCCCTTCTCGGTGAACAGCCGCCGTGAGGTGGTCTCCAGCATCATGCCCATGGAGGGCGCGACCGGCTTGAGCCGCTGCAGGTCCTTCCAGGTCAGCACGCCGGGGTTGAGGTGGGGCAGCAACCCCGTCTCCTCCAGCACCCGGATCGCCATCGCCCGTACATACGACAGCGTGTCGTCGTACCCGTGGGCGTCGAGCCACTCACGCGCCTGGTGCCACCGGTCCTCCGGCCGGTCGCCGAGCGTGAACAGCGCCTCCTTGCAGCCCATCGCCGCGCCCTGGCGGGCGATCTCCAGCACCTCGTCCGGGGACAGGAAGGCGTCGGGCAGCTTGTGCGGCGCGGTGGCGAACGTGCAGTAGCCGCATCTGTCCCGGCACAGCCGGGTCAGCGGGATGAACACCTTGCGGCTGTAGGTGATGACGCCGGGCCGTCCGGCGGCCTCCAGTCCCGCGTCCCTTACCCGCGAGGCGTGCGCGAGCAGGGCGTCCAGGTCGTCGCCGCGGGCGCGCAGCAGGATCGCCGCCTCGGCGAGGTCGAGGGTCTTGCCGTCCCTGGCCCGCGCGAGTGCCCGGCGGGTGCCGCTGTCGGAGCTGACGTTCGGGTGTCGCTTCGCCGTCATACGCCGCACCCTATGAGGCGTGGGTCCGTCCGGCGCACCCAGCCCCCGGCCGTCCGTACGGAGGAAGTCATGGCGTGCGCCCGCCGGGCAGTTTGCGGCCGCAGGGTATGAGCGAGGAGACGGAGTCGACAACGGGCGGGGAATTGATGGCCGCTATCAGGGCGAATGGTGCGTTTTGTCTAGCTTCGGGGGTCCGGTCGCTGGCCGTCGCGACGATCGTCATCGGGTTGTCGGCGCCGGCGGCCGAGGCGTTCGCGGCGCCGTACGCCGGACACGGCGGCGGATCGGGCAAGGGCCACGCCAAGCAGGTCACGGACGGCCGCAACACGGCCAACACGCCCGCGATCGCCAGCGCACCCCGGCAGGTGTCCACGGGCAGCCGCAACGTGAACGCCCCCGCGGGCAACAACGGCCTCGCGTTCGCCGGCCTCCAGCAGGAGGCGAGCGTCAGCTTCTTCACCAACACTCTCAGCGGCAGGTGCCACGCGGGGGTCGAGCACTGCGGGATCAACCAGGATCTGAAGACGGGCGAGGCCGGCGGCGCGCGACGCGCCGGCCGTGGTCAGAAGGCCCGGTAGTCGCGCGGGGCCATGCGCGGGCCGCGCGCCGGCGGCCTGACGCCGCTGAGCTCGATCAGCCTGACCACGCGGTGGCGGTGCCCCCGGAACGGATCGAGCAGTTCGAGCATGCCGTCGTCGTCGGTCTTCCTGCCGGTCAGCGCGTAGCCGACGATGCCGGGGATGTGGAAGTCCCCCACGCTCGGGGCGTCCGGGTCGCCGTGGGCCCGCTGGCGCACCTCGGCGGAGGTCCACACGCCGATGCCCGGCAGCGCCCGCAGCAGGCGGTCCGCCTCCGCAGAGGCCACCACGGACGCCTCCGCCGGCGCCACCGTGGTGCGCTCCAGCTTCTCGGCGTGCCGGGCCGCGTTGACGATCGTCCTGGCCCGTACGGCCTCCGCGCCCGCCCGGTGCCAGTCCCACGACGGGATCGCCCGCCACACCTCCGGCGGCGGGATCACGTACATGTCCTCGGGGGCCGGGCCGGGGGCCGGCTCGCCGTACCGGGCGATGAGGAACCGCCAGGCCCGCCACGCCTCCCTGCCGACCACCTTCTGCTCCAGCACGGCGGGCGCGAGCGCCTCGAAGACCCGCAGGGAGCGCCCGATCCGCAGCCCTGCGGCACGATCGGCCAGGCTCGCGACGAACGCCGCCGCGCGGGCCTGCCGCGGATCGCCCGAACGGGTGAGCCGCGCGAGCATCGTGGCGAAGCCGGCCACGTCGTCGTCGGCGCCCAGCAGCGACGGAAGCGTCTCCAGCAGCCAGTCCGCACCCGGCCCCCACGCCTGCGCGAGGACCTCGCCGCCGCTCACCGTCACGCGCAGGGTGCCGGGCCCTTCGGGGGTGCGCGAGGTGCGCCAGATCGCCCCGTCCGGGGTACGCCGCCAGGCCGGGTCGCCTCCCCCGCGCCGGTGCGGCGACAGCGTCAGGGCGAGGTCGAACGGCGCGGACGGCCGCCAGTGCCGCTCGCTTCGCCGTCCGGTGGAAGCCGTACGGATCATTTCAGACGTCGCTGGAGAAGCGGACCGCACACTCGGGCAGATTTACCCCGGGCCAGACGCGCATACCGGACGTGAGCTCGTTGCCGGGGCCGATGAGCGCGCCGTCGCCGACGACGACCTGGCGCAGCACGGCGCCGGAGGCGACGCGGGCGCCGACGCCGACGACCGAGTCCACGACGGTCGCGCCGGACGCGACGTGGCAGTCCTCGGACAGCACGCTGCCGCGTACGCTCGCGCCGGCCTCGACCGTGGCCCGGGCGCAGACGACCGTGCCACCGGTGACCTTGGCCTCGGGCGACACGACGGCCCCGTCCAGCAGCAGGCTCTCGCCCACAGGACCCGGCAGCGCGGGCGAGCCGAGCTTGCCCAGCACCAGGTCGGCCGAGCCCTGCACGAACGCCGCCGGCGTGCCCACGTCCAGCCAGTACGACGTGTCGGCGTAGCCGAGCACCAGCTCGCCGGCCGCGATCAGCCCGGGGAAGGTCTCCCGCTCCACCGACACCACCTGGCCCTCGGGGATCGTGTCGATGACCGAGCGCTGGAACACGTAACAGCCGGCGTTGATCCGGTTCGTCACGGGATTGGGCGTCTTCTCCAGGAAGGCGCTGACCCGGCCGTCGTCGTCGGTCGGCACGCAGCCGAACCTCGACGGGTCGTCCACCTCCGTGAGATGGAGGGTCACCGCGGCCCCCCGTGAAACGTGCAGGTCCACCTGCGCCGCGATGTCGTGACCCGACAGGATGTCGCCGTTCAGCACGAGCACCGGCGCCTCGGGCGGGCAGGACAGCGCCCGCGCGGCGTTGCGGATCGCGCCGCCGGTGCCGAGCGGGGTGTCCTCGGTCATGTAGACGATCTCCAGGCCGAAGCCCGACCCGTCGCCGAACGCCTCGCCGAACATGGAGGCCCGGTAGGACGTGGCGAAGACCACCCGGCGCACCCCGTACGCCCGCGCCTTGGCCAGCTGGTGCGCGAGGAAGGGCACCCCCGCCGTCGGAAGCAGCGGCTTGGGCGTGCTGAGCGTCAGCGGTCGCAGACGCGTGCCCTGGCCGCCCACGAGAAGGATCGCCTCAAGACCGTCCGGCGACCGCACAGAACTCTCCCTCACAGCCGCGAGGGTAGCCTAGCCGGGCCCTCCGCATGGCTCGCCGCCGCCGACCGTTGTGCGGCCGCGATAAGCGGGCCGATTTCGCCTCAACATGAGCAGCGAAAACGGGTGCCCGAAAACCGGCCTGTGGCGTTGCCTCCTCAGCCTTCGACGGCCCGTTGGTAGGCGACGAGGTGGGCCTCGGCGGAATGCCGCCAGGTGAACTCGCGTGACCGGGTGACCCCGGCGGCAGCCAGCGACTCGCGCCGCTCGGGTGACTCCAGCAGGGTGCGCAGCGCCCGCGCGATGCTGTCGGTGTCGGGCTCGGTGTAGGCCACCGCGTCGCCGCCCACCTCAGGCAGCGAGGCACGGTGGGTGGTCAGCACGGGCGCTCCGCAGGCCATCGCCTCCAGCACCGGCAGCCCGAACCCCTCGCACCGCGACGGTGAGGCGACCACGAGCGCGCCGCCGAGGAAGCCCGGCAGGTCGGCGAAGGGCAGGAAGCCGGGACGCACGACCTTCACCCGGGGCGGCAGCGCGGTGATGGCGGCGTCGACCTCCTCGTCCCAGGCAGGGCCGCCCGCCAGCACCAGCGCGGGCGGCGAGGACAGATGCCCGACCGCCCGGCCGAAGCCGGTCACCAGGTTCGGCACGTTCTTGCGCGGCTCCAGCGCGCCCAGATAGGCGACGTACGGCCGGCCGTGCAGGCCCATGCGCCCCGCCACCCGGCGCACCTCCTCGGGCGCCGGCGGGTGGAACAACGTGGGATCCACTCCGTGGTAGGCGACGTCGATCCGGGTGGGGTCGGCCTCGAGCACCCGGACCAGCTCGTCCATGGTGGCCTTCGACGGGACGATCACCCGGTTGGCGTGGCGTACGGCGGTGCGGGTGGCCGACCGGAAGAACGAGGCTCTGACGGGGTCGTGCTGGTCGGGGTCGGTGAACGAGGTGACGTCGTGGACGGTGGCCACCGTGGGCAGGCCCGAGCCCAGCGGGATCGAGTAGTAGGGGGCGTGGATCACCTGGGCGCCGGCGTGCCGGGCCAGGACCGGCAGCCCGGTCTGCTCCCAGGCCAGCCGTTTGTTCCGGTTGGTGATCGCGGGCGGTCCGGAGAGGATCCGCGCCGAGGGGGCGAGGGCGGCGTACCGCTCGGCGTCCGCGCGCTGGCAGACCACAGCGATGTCCGCGCCCGCTTCGTGCAGGGCCGCGACCAGTCCATCGACATACCTGATCAGGGCGCCGCGATCGGCGGGGACCGCGGCGGCGTCGACGAGCACCCGGGGTGTCAAGTGAATCGCTCCCCTCACTGGGCCCGCACACGGCCGGGAGGATCGCTCCCCGCCCGCGCGGTCCCGCTGGTTCCGGCGGTGTTCCGGCAGGGGCCAGGGGCCCCGCGCCACGAACTGACGCCTTCCCCCGCATCCCTCCCTGTCACTCTATTTCCGACGTCCCCCGAAACGTGAGCGATATCACGTGAGGATCACCTCTCAGGGTGGGCGACCCGGGCCGATTCCACGGATTCAGGCCCGTGCTACGGGTTCCTCCCGCGTACGGACCGCGCGCCGGGAGGCCAGACCGGCGACGCCGGCGCACACCAGATCGCCGACGGACACGATGAGCCGGGAGCACAGCGCGGCGGCGATGGCGGCGGGCCGGTCGAGCACAGGGGCGAGCGCGGCCACCATCGCGACCTCCCGCACGCCCGCGCCCGCCGGGGCGATCACGAACACGAACCCCAGGCACCAGGCGAGCGCGAACGCGCCGAAGCTGAGGATCACGGCCGAGGGCCCGCTCGCCCCGAGGCCGTGCACGATCAGCGCCAGGTGCACGCCGTAGGCCGCCCAGCCCACCAGGGCCCAGCCGCACGCGACGAGCACGCCGCGCCGGGTGAGCGGCCGTTCGAGCGGCGGGCGGCGCAGTATGCGCAGCCCGAACGCGATGACGCCGTTGACCACCTTCGGATGCAGGGCGGCGGCGACCACGGGCACGAGCAGCAGCAGCCAGGCGTATCTCACGACCGACTGCCCGGCGAGCACCGGCAG
This sequence comes from Microbispora sp. KK1-11, assembly GCF_006874435.1. Taxonomy (NCBI): domain Bacteria; kingdom Bacillati; phylum Actinomycetota; class Actinomycetes; order Streptosporangiales; family Streptosporangiaceae; genus Microbispora; species Microbispora sp. KK1-11. The sequence goes on from NZ_VIRJ01000013.1 coordinate 29,916, forward strand.
CGTGACGACGGCGACCAGCAGGCCGGTGCCGAGGTAGATCGGATAGGTCAGGAAGAAGGCGGCGGCGCTGCGCGGCCGGGGGATGCCGTGGTCGCGGCCCATCTCCATCTGCGCGAGCATCGGCCACACAGAGCCGGGGATGTACTTGCCGAGCTGGCCCACGAAGAAGATCTTGGACGCGTCGGTGAACGCCAGCGGGGAACCCAGGTCGGTCAGCAGCGCCCGCCACATGAGCATCCCCGACAGCAGCGCGCCGAGCACCGCCACCAGGGAGCCGGCGAGCTCGGCCCACGACAGGCGGGCGAACCCGTCCGTCACGGCGGTCCACTGGCTCGCCACCGCCCAGACGCCGAACCCCAGCGCCACAAGCAGGAACAGCGCGCGAACGGCCTTGCGCCGGCTCATCGGGCCGTACGGACCGGCTCGGGCGGCTGCGGGAGCGGCGCGCCGAGGGGACGGCGGGGCGTCTTGGTGGCGACCCACAGGTAGGTAGGGACGACCGGCAGCAGCGCCCGCAGGGCCGGGCGCGGGGTCCGCTCCAGCGTGGCCTTGGCGGCGCGGCCCGCCGCGCCGGGGAACAGCTCGCCCCCGGCGAACCGCTCGGGCGCGGCCAGCACCGGGAACGTGTAGTCCCACACGTGGAAGTCCGCCAGCATCCGCCGCAGCCCCGGCCGGGTGCGGAAGCGCTCGTAGTAGTGGTCGGCCCGGCCGAACGCCCGCACGTACCGGTCGGCCGCGGCGGGCGGCAGGTAGGACAGGAAGGGCAGCTTGTAGTGCGGCTCGATGACCCCGAGCCTGTTGCCCAGCCCCAGGTAGAGCACGCCGTCGTCGGACAGCACCCGGTGCATGTCGGCGATCACGGCGTCCGGGTCCACCACGTGCTCGTAGATGTGGTTGAAGACCAGCACGTCGACCGAGCCGTCGGGGAACGGCAGGCGGGAGCCGTCGGCGCAGACGAACCCGACCCGCCCGCCGAAGCGGTCGGACGCCTTGCGCAGGCCCGGGACGTCGATGTCGAGCCCGAGCGTGTGGCGCGCGCCCGCGGCGGCGAGCTCGTCCGCGATGAACCCGGCCGAGCACCCGACGTCGCCGACCGTCAGCCCCGACAGCACCTCACCGGGCTTGGCCGCGTCCCTGCCCAGGAAGTGCGCGAGCACGGCGATGATCTTCGCGGCCTTGCGCCTGCGCTTGTCCTCGTCGAGCATCGCGGCCTGGAACTCGGAGTATTCGAGCTGGGCCGCGCGTTCCGCGCTCACCCTCGTCCTCCGCTCACCCTCGTCCTCCGCTCACCCTCGTCTTCACGCTGCCCAACAGTACCCGTGCCCGCCCCGCCCCCGTCTCCCGATCAGCCGACCCTGTGGATAACCCGCGCGGCGGACCTACCGATCAGTAGCTTCACGCTTTACTCTGGGGCGCGTGCCGCGCCTGCTGAACCGTCTGCGCTCCAGCCCGCTGCTGCGGGTGCTGCTGGCCCTGGTCGCGCTCGCCTTCCTGACGTACGGCCTGGCCCGGAACTGGACGGAGACCTCGGCCGCCCTGTCACGGCTGTCGTGGTGGTCGCTCGGGACCTCGTTCCTGGCCGTGCTCGCCGGACTGGGGTTCATGCTGGTCGCCTGGCGCGACATCCTCGCCGGGCTCGGCTCGCCCCTGCCGCTGCGCGTGGCCGCGCGGGTGCTGTTCGTCGGCCAGCTCGGCAAGTACATCCCCGGCTCGGTCTGGGCGTTCGCCGCGATGATCGAGCTGGCCCGCGACCACGGCGCGCCGCCGCGGCGGACGTTCAGCGCCACCGCTCTCGGTCTGGTGACCTCCCTGGGCTGCGCTCTCGCCCTCGCCGCGGCCACGCTGTCGCAACAGATCGCGCGGCAGGCGTGGTGGCTGCTCGCGCTGGTACCGATCATCCTCGTCGGCCTTCACCCACGGGTGATGACCTGGGGGCTCAACCTCGCCCTGCGCGTCGCACGCAAGGAGCCGCTCGACCGGGTGCTCAGCGGCGCGGAGATGGCCAAGGCCGCCGCCTGGACGATGGCCGGCTGGCTGGTGTACGGCGTTCACCTGTGGGTCCTCGTCGGCGGCGTGCGCCCGGCGGGCCCGTCCCTGTACGCCGTCGCGGCCGGGGCGTACGCGCTGGCCTGGGCCACCGGCATCCTCACGGTCGTGGTCCCCGCCGGGATCGGCGTGCGGGAGGGCGCGATGGTCGTGGCGCTGGCGCCGGTGCTCGACACGCCGAGGGCGCTGGCCATCGCCGTGGTGTCCCGCGTGATGTTCACCGTCGCCGACGCCGCCTGGGCCGGGCTCGGCTTCCTGCTCGCCCGTGGCCGCACCGCTCCGGCCGGTCAGCTCACCGACGCGGCCAGCAACGTGTCCACGTAGACGGCCCAGTGCGGCTCGGGATCGACGGGCGCGACGCCCGCCCGCAGCCGCTCCGGCGTCCCCGGCTCGTAGAACCGCTTGATCGCCTCCGCCAGCGCGCCGGCCGAGCCCGGCTCCACCAGGAGGCCGTCCACGTCGTCGCGTACGTTGTCGGGCAGCGCCCCGACCCGGGTGGCGATCACCGGCACGCCGTGCTCGTGACCGAGCCACACGTTCTGGCTCGCGGTCGCCGACCGGTAGGGCAGCACCAGCGCGTCGGCCCCGGCGAACAGCCCGGGCACGTCCTCGGCCGCCACGTATCCCGGCCGGATCTCCACCCGATCGGCCAGGCCGAGCCGGGTGATCAGGGCGTGGGTGTCCTCCAGGCCGCCCCAGAACTCGCCCGCGACCGTCAGCCGTACGTCGGGCACCTGCGCGAGCGCCTCAAGCAGCAGGTCGAGCCCCTTGTAGGGCCGGACGATGCCGAAGAACAGCAACCTGCCCAGGGGCCCCCGGTCCGCCGTCTCCCGCGCGCCGCGCACGGGCAGGTGCGGCGCGAGGGCGGCCACCCGCACCGGCGCATCGGTGAGCGCGCGGGCGAGGTCCGCCTGCTGCTCCGAATGGGCGAGCACACCGTCCACCCGGCGCAGCAGCGCCTTCATCAGCGGCCTGTCGTACGGCTTGGTCTCGTGCGGCAGCACGTTGTGGCACAGTGCCACCACACGCGCCTCACGGCGCATGCCGTACAGGATGCCGAGGTACGCGGGCACCTGCACCGGGCTGAGCACGGCGAGCACGACGAGGTCGGCCCCGCGCAGCCGCCGCCCGCAGGCCACCCAGCCGTCCGGCCGCCGCCAGTCGAGGTCGCGGCGGGTGTCCGGGTAGGGCTCGCCCTCGGGGCTGTCGATCGTCTGCTGCCCGGGGTACAGGAACGAGGGATACTGCGCCCGCCACGACTCGATGACCACGTCGTGGCCCCGCGCCCGCAGCCGGTGGGCCAGCTCGGTCGTGTGCTGCGCCCCGCCGCCCTTGTACGGATACGTCGGGCCGACGATCGCGATCCTCACACATCACCTCTGGATCGCACGATCAGGTCGGCCAGCAGGGCCACGGCCCCGATCAGCATGCCGGATATGAAGATCACGATGGCGTTGCTGGTGAGGTAGAAGCCGTAGCGGATCACGTCGTACAGGCCCTTGACGAAACCGATGCCGACCAGCCAGAGCGCGGGCGGCATGAGCACCTTGAGCGGGTTGAAGTACATGACCATCCGCAGCACCTGCAGGATGTAGCGGTAGGCGTCGGAGACGAAGTTGAACTTCGACTTCCCGGCCCGCTTGGAGTACTCGATCGGCAGGTAGTAGACGTCGTGCTGGTTCGACATGAACGCCAGCGTGATCGTCGTGACGCAGGAGAAGCCGGGGGGCAGCAGCCGCAGGTACGGCTTGGCGACCGACTTGCGGAAGGCCCGCAGGCCGGAGTTGAGGTCGGGGATCTTCTGCCCGGCCAGCCGCTCCGCCACCTTGCGGATGAACCACTTCGCCGGCACCCGCAGGACCTTGTGCGAGCCCTCCTCGGTGGTGCGCGCGCCCACGACCTGGTCGATCGTCTGGTCCTTCTCCAGGATCTGGACCAGCTCGGGGATGCGCTCGTTCGGGTAGCTCATGTCGGCGTCGGTCCACACGACGATCTCGCCGCGGGCCTCCTGGCTGCCGATCCTGCGTACGGTGCCCGAACCGCCGTTGCGGTGGAACGCCCTGATCCGCATGTGCGGGAAGCGCGGCGCGGCCTCCTGCAGGCGCGCGAGCGTCTCGTCGGTGGAGCAGTCGTCCACGGCCAGCAGTTCGTAGGTGTACCCGCTGGCGTCCATGGCCGCGCAGATGCGCTCGACCTCGTCGATGACGTGGTCCTGCTCGTTGTAACACGGCAGGACTATCGTGACGTACGGGGTTTCAGCGGGAGTCACGGCGCTTCCAGAGGTCTCGGGCGAGGTCACGTCCGGCTAGGGTACTCTGCCCCGCCAAATCGCGGTCTCACTTCGACTTCTCCTCACCTCACCGGACCGCGCGGGCCGCGTCCACGGGCGGCGGGAGGAGTCACCTGGCAGCCCCGGGAAGGGTCACGAGACCGACACCACCTGGGCGACGCCGGGCACCCGGCCGAAGATCTTCTCCATCTCGGCCTTAGCCGGTGGACGGTCGAACGCGACGTAGAACGCCTCGGGCAGAGTGCGCGGGTCGAGGTCCTTCGCGTCCGCCTCCCAGTAGATCCGCCGCCTGTTCACGCGCGCGTGGGCGGCGTCCTCGAAGTAGACGGCCTTGACCCCGTCGAGGTCCCTGATGCGGTCGAGCACGGCCGCCTTTTCCTCTTCTGAGACCCTTTCTCGTCCCAGGCACCGTGGAAAGTCGCTGCCGATCTCCGGACAGAGCGCGATCCCGATGTCGGCGACCCCTCTCCAGAGGCTGTCGCCGTAGATCCCTGTGGCCAAGACGCCTCGCAAGTCGTCGATGCGGAGCCGGATCGCCTCCCAGTCCCCGGGACCGAGGGCGCCTTGGTAGGAGTCGAGCATCTCGTCGGCTCTCGTTTTCCGCACGAACTCCAGGCCCGCCGGGTCATCACGGGCACTCTTCCGGAATTTCTCGTACGCCTGTTCCTTCGTCTCGAAGGAGAGACCGCGAAGCTCCGGGAGCGACCTGAGCACGGCCTCGATCTTCCGCCTGTCATCGGCGGTAGCGGCGCCGTACAGGCAGTTCGGCGCGTACTCGTCCGAACCGTCCGCGCACAGGAAGACCGACATCCTCCCGGTGGGCGGGGCGGAGGTTACGGGCGGGGGCAGCGGCCAGCGGGAGTGCTCGTAGAACGGCCACGCGGCGACCCCGAGTCCGGCGAGGAGCACGACCACCAGCCCGCCGATGACCAGCGATTTCCGGAGAGGGCCCCTCCCGGATTCCGGCTCCTGCCGATCGTCGCCGAAGGACAATTCCTCCATCGCAGGAGAATTCACACGCCGAACCCTAGATTTATCGCGTGGGTTCGGCCATCCAGACGTCGATGTTGAGCGACCAGGTGCCGTTGGGCGGGTCCACCAGCGAGCGTTCGTCCTGCCGGGTGTGCAGGCTCATCACCCGGGTCGCCGGGCCGTACGCCATGAGCTGCTCGGGCTCGGCGGCGAGCAGCACGGGCACGCGGCCGGTGCGCCGGACGGCCTCGACCAGACGCAGGACGTCGGCCCGGCGCGGCACGTCGCGGCGCGGGGGGTTCACCACCCGGGCCGTCGGCAGCCCGCACTGGCCGCGGACGACCTGCGTGAGCCGGTCGCCCGTGACGCGTTCGGCGATGAGCACGGCGGCGTTCGCCGGGATCGCCCGGCACAGGCCCGCCACCGCCGCGGCCTCTCCCCTGTTGACCGGCGTGAACGCGGTGCCGATCGAGGTGATCGCGGGCGGGACCGCCAGCAGCAGCGCCCCCGCCGCGACGGCGGCCCGCGAGCGTCCCCGGCGGGCGGCGAACCAGCGCGTACGCGCGAGACGCCGCGAGAGCCACCGCAGCCCCCAGACGGCGAGCAGCACCAGCCCGGGGATGACGATCGGCACCAGCCTGCGGGAGGCGAAGGGGTGGTCGGGGGTGATCGCGGGGCGCCAGAGCGTCGTCACCGTCGTCCACCCGATCACGGCCAGCGGCAGCAGCCACCCGAACTCCCCGCCCCTGGCCAGGCGGCGGGCGAGCACGGCCGCCGCCACGGTCGCCAGCACGACGGCGGGGATCCCGACGTACCAGAAGACCCAGTCGAGGGAGTGCTCGTAGTACAGCCGGGACATGTCCTTGGCAAGGCCGTTCGCGACCTGCGTCTTCTCGATGAAGTCGGCCGTGAGCCTGTCCTCGGGCGTGACCGCGTAGCGACGCACGGTCTGCACCCAGGGCCGTACGGCGAAGCCCGCCATGACCAGCACGACCAGGGCCGCGGCGGCGTTCGGCAGCCACCCGGCTCCCGTGAGGAGCCGGCGCGCGCGGACGGCGATCCAGGGCGCGAGAGCCGTGCCGGCGACCGTGAGCGCCACGACGAGCGCGCAGATCGCGAGCAGGGGCATGAGTGAGCCCGACAGATACTCCAGGTATGGCCGGGCGAGGACGTAGCCGCCGGCGAACCCCCACAGGCCGCCCACGACCAGTCCGGTCAGCAGAGGAACGCCCAGCCGCCCCTCGGGGAAGGGCCTCGCGCGGGGGATCCGCCGGAGCGCAATGAGCGCCCCGGAGAATGCCAGCACGGGCAGCACGTCGCGCAGGCCGTCGATGCGCACCAGCAGCGCCAGCCCGAACGACAGCCCCGCGAGCGCGGCGGACGGGAAGCCCGCGCCGGGCAGTGCCGCCCTGAGCCGGGCCCGGGCGTCGAGCAGCAGGTTCATCGCGCCGAACAGCAGGATCAGCGAAGGGATCTCGCTGAACGTCGTCCGCGACGTGTAGAGGATCGGCAGGCTGACCGCGAACACGAGGGCGGCCAGGGGCGCCCAGCGCGCGCCCGCGAGCCGCGCGGCGGTCCCTGCGACGGTGAGCACCGCGAGCGCGCCCAGCACGGGCGGCACGAGCAGCAGGCCCGGGACGCCGCCCAGCCAGTGGCCGATCGCGTAGGTCATCGGCGGCCCGGCCATGAACTGGGGGACGATCCCGCCGCCGGTCATGTAGACGCCCATGCTGTCGAAGCGGAGCGCGGGGTCGGGACCGCCGAAGTCCCCCACCGGGATCGGCAGCGACCCGTGCCGGGCGAGCCAGACGGCGTACTGCGCGTAGGTCGACGGGTCACGCCGGACGATCAGCTGCTCGCCGTGCAGGAGCCCGTTGAACACTCCCGAACCGAGTGCCACGGCGAGTGTGGCCGCCGTCGCCCAGCGGTGCGGTGTGACGGTCGCGGGCAGGCGGCGCAGGCCCGCCGCGCACAGCAGGAGGGCGGCGGCGCCGCCGAGCAGCGCCATGGGCAGCGGCCGGAACCACCCGAGCAGCAGCAGCGGCAGCCCGGCGAGCAGCCAGCCGCTCAGCGCGAGCGCGGGCACGACGGAGACGGCCGCGAGCGTCCTGCCCGCCGCCTCCTGCTCCGACGGCAGCCGTGTGCGGCCACGTGAGCGGCCGGATCTGTGCACTGGAATGCACCCGAGACTAGCGGCCCACCCCAGCGCCCCGCCTTCATCGGGGAGCCCGCCCGCTGCGCGCGTCGCGGTTGTCCACAGGCGCGTGCGGTCCCCGCACAGGGGTCGTGAGGAGCCGGTAGCGTACGCCGGGAGGCAGGCAGGGGGGTACATGAGGGTGTCGGACAGCCCGGGCGCGGCGCCCTGGCCGGAGGGGGACGGTCACCCGCACGCACGGCCGGGACCCGCCCGGCCCGGCGAGCCGCCGTCCCCGGCACCTGGGGAGGGACGGCTCGCGAACCGGGTCCGTGGGCGTCTGGCGCCTCGCGATCCGTTTCATCCGGTGGCCTGGGCGCGTGCGGATCTCCCCGGGTGGGCGCGCAGGCATCGGTGGTTCCTCGTGGTCTTCGGGCTGGGGGCGCTCCTGCGGCTGGTCACCGCCCTCGGCTACCGGCCCGCGCTGTGGTTCCCCGACTCCTACACGTACGTCGTGACGGCCATGCGGCCGAGGCCCGACCTCGTCCGCCCGGCGGGCTACTCGATGTTCCTGAGGCTCCTGGAGGCGTTCCACAGCTTCGCCCTGGTCGTGACCGTGCAGCACGTGCTGGGGCTGCTCGTGGGCGTGATGGTCTACGTGACCGTCCTGCGGCGCGGCGGTCCTTCGTGGGCGGCCGTCCTGGCCTGCGTCCCGGTGCTGCTCGACGCGTACCAGATCGAGCTGGAGCATCTGCTCGTCTCCGACTCGCTGTTCACGTTCCTGGTCGTGGGAGCGGCGTGCCTGGCGATGCGCCGCCCGCTGACGCCGCGCTCGGCCGCCGCACTCGGCCTCGTGCTGGCCGCCGCCACGCTGACCAGGACCGTCGGGCTGCCGCTGATCGCCGTCTTCGCGCTCGTCCTGCTCGCGTACGGCGTGCGTGGCGCGAGCGGGGCGGGCCGCCCGGGGCGGGCGGCGGCCAGGCTCACCGTGCCCTTCCTGGTGGCCGCGCTCCTGCCGGTCGCGGGTTACGCGGGCTGGTTCTACGCGACCTACCAGCGCGTCGGGCTGGTCGGCTCGAACGGCGTCTTTCTCTACGCCCGCACGATGGCGTTCGCCGACTGTTCGGTAATGAAGCCGCCGGCCGACCTCGCCGTGTTGTGCGACTCCCGGCCTCCCACGTCCCGGCCGGCGTCCCAGGAGTACATCTGGAACGCCGAATCTCCGCTGGTCCGGCTGCCCGGCATCACGTTCACCAAGGAGACCGACACCCTGGCCGGGAGGTTCGCCTCGCTCGCGATCCGCAGCCAGCCGCTCGACTATCTCCGGAGCACGCTGACCGAGCTCGGCAGGTCGTTCACGCTCGGGCGGCCCGTCTATCCGGACGCTGAGACGTACGGGTACTACGAGTTTCCGGACACCGTGCCGCCGCCGCCCGGGCGGAACCCCGCCGTGGTGGGCAAGGAGTTCGCGCAGCGTTACGATCACGGGTCCCTCACGCTGCGCATCTCCGAGCCGTTCGCCGGCCTGGTGCGGGCCTACCAGGACGTCGCACGGCTGCCGGGGACGGCGCTGCTGGTGATCCTCCTGGTGCCCCCGACCGTCTGGGCCGTGCGGGCACGGTCGGCGCGGACACGACGGCCGCCCGGGAGACGGGCCCCCTCGAACCGGACCCCCTCGAATTGGGGCATCGCCTGGGCGACGGCCTGGGCGCTGCTGCTCGTCCCACCCGCCACGGCCCAGTTCGATTACCGCTACGTCCTGCCCGTGGTGCCCCTTGCCTGCCTGGCCGCCGCTCTGTCCGTCTGGGGTTCCGCCGACGGATATGACCGGCTGACCTGGCCAAACGGCCCTCGAAACATCAAATCCAGGTAAAGGGAAACTCAATCCCATACCCAAAATGTCGGTGTTTAGTATGCTCTGCCCCTGGATCAGGGGGACGTGGCACGGCATGATCGCGGCCCGGATCCCCCCAATCGCGGCGCCCGCAGACGCTCCAGTGACCTACCCTCGGAGCGCGACATGTGATCGCCAGGCAAGGAGGACAAGTGTGCGAGCGAACCAGTAATCATTCCGGCCTCTCGCCCACTCGTCCGGCCGCCACACCGTGCCGTACGGCCGCCGCTCGCCGGGCAGGCGTGCGGTGAGCGAGCGCAGGCGCGTCGCCGCGCGTTCCAGCCCTCCGCAGGCTCCGGCCGACCAGAGGGTCTGGGGTCCCCGGGAAGACGGCGCGTACGACGGCGCCTTCGAGCCTCCCCGGGGCCGCAGAGGGGCTCCCGCGCCCGCCGGGTACGCCGACATGCCGGTGGCCACCGCCCCGCGGGCTACGCGGAGATGCCGGGGAGACGAGGCGGGCAGCGACCGCCCAGAGACGACTACCCGCCGGAAACGTACGACGAGGGACGCCGCCGAGGCGGGCGGCGCGCCGAGCCGAGCGGGCCGCCCGAACCCCTCTATGAGGAGGAGCCGCCGCGGCGGCGCGGCCGCAGGCGCGGCGGTGACGACGAGGAGAGCGGCTACGGCGCGCCCCCCCACCGCTCCCAGCCGCGCGTCCGGAGGCGGCGGCGACCTCCCTCCGGACGGCAGGCCGCCCCGCCGGCGCAGCGGGGGCGGCGGCCGGTCCGGGCTGGGGATCGGCGGCTGGATCAGCGTCGTGCTCACGTGCGTGCTGGTCATCGGCACGCTGACGGCCTACAAGGTCTACCGGAGCACGATCGGGCTGATCAACAGAGGCGCGTCGACCGACGACCTCGACAAGAACCGCCCCGTCAACGAGACCGGCGCGATCAACGTGCTGCTCGTGGGCTCCGACACCCGCGCGGGAGACAACAAGAAGTACGGCCAGCACCTGGTCAACGATGGTGAGCGCACCGACACGATCATGCTGCTGCACGTGTCGCCCAACCGCGACGGGGCGACACTACTCAGCTTCCCCCGCGACTCCATGGTGATGATCCCCGCCTGTTACAACAGGAACAGGACGCTCATCCCGGCGCACCTCGGGATGATCAACTCCGCGTTCTCCGACGGCGGGATGATCTGCACGCGCCGGACCATCGAGAGCCTCACCGGGATCCGCGTCCAGCACTACGTGAAGGTGGACTTCACCGGCTTCAAGAACATCGTGAACGCGCTGGGCGGCATCGAGATCTGTCTGCCGCAGGCCGTCAACGACAAGAAGTCGAAGCTCACGCTGCCTGCGGGCAAGCAGATCGTGAAGGGCGAGGCGGCGCTCGGCTACGTGCGGCTGCGTTACGGCCTCGGCGACGGCAGCGACATCTCCCGCATCAAGCGCCAGCAGGTCTTCATCTCACAGGTCGTGAAGAAGGCGACCAGCAGCGCCCTGCTCACCGACGTCGGCAAGCTGCAGAACTTCATCGCCGCCGCGGCCAAGTCCGTCACGATGGACGACGCGCTCAACACCGAGGAGCTCATCAAGATCGCGCAGAGCGCGCAGAAGCTCTCGGCGAAGGGCTTCAAGGCCACCACCGTGCCGTGGGAGCCGTACGTCGCCGACAAGAACCGCGTGCAGTGGAAGCAGCCGGCCGCGGGCAACCTCTTCAGGGCCATCGCCAACGACACCGAGGTGACCCCCACCGCCAGCGCCGCCCCGAGCGCGGCCGCTTCGCCGACCGGGCCAGTGGTCACCAAGCCGCAGCAGGTCAAGGTGCAGGTGTTCAACGGCACCAACACCCCCGGGCGGGCCAAGGAGGTCGCCGATGAGCTGACCGGTCTCGGCTTCAACGTCGTCGGCGTCGGCGACGCCAGGAAGCCCGACGGCACCGACCAGCCGAAGACCATGGTCCGCTACACCGGTCAGGGCTGGAACTACTCGAAGATCCTGGTCGGCAAGCTGCTCAACCCTGTCAGCCCGGAGACCGGCAAGGCGGCGAGCGGCCCGGTCACGCCGTTCACGCCGTCCTCGCCCCCGCCGGACGCGCCCAAGGGCAAGGTGCGCGGGCCGATCATCCAGCTCGTCGTCGGCGCTGACTGGAAGGGCGTGCGCGTCCCCCTGCAGGTCGGGGACAACGCGGTGACCTCCGAGACCAACATCTGCGCGAGCTGACCCGCGGCACACTTTGCCCGCATCCTGCCCGCAACCTGGCCGGGGCTCCCGAACCGTCCTATGAGGACGGAGGGCCCCGGCCCGGCCCGTCTCCGGCGGTCTGACAACAGAACCGACAGTGTCACAGGAGTAACGTTCGGCCTCAGAGGCGACATCAGCGTCCAAGAACGTTAGGGTGAACACCTGGCGAACGCGCCCTGTTCGCCCGTTCGGGCTGATGCGCCGGGGCGCCTTCGCTAGTGTCCGAAAGGACGCGGCGACGCTACGCCAGGCGTGGCCGTTCCCCCGAGCCTCCAACAGATAGCTGAGCGTTTCTCCCGTGAGTGACACCCGCCATCACCCCCCGGTTCCCGGATCTCCGCAAGGCAACGACCCCGATGCCGAAGAGGCTCCCACCGGAGTGATAGGCCGCATCACCGGAGACTGGCCCGCTCCGGACGGCGGTCTGCCGCGGCGGGAGCCGAAGACCGCGGGCGGTCCGGAGACGGAGCAGGGCGCGGGCCGGCCCGGCTCCCAGCCCCACGAGCGGCACGAGCACGGGCGCCACGAGGGGAGTCTTCCGGCTCCCGGCGACGAGGGCGCGATCGCACCGGCGCACGGGCGCCACGAGAACGGCGAGACGGCCCCGGGCAGCACGACAGGCTCGGGGAGCGCGGCAGGCGCGGCCGCCGAAGCGGGGAGCTCCGAGGGCCCCAGCGCCGCGCCCAGCAGCGCCGCGCCGACCGGTTCCGCGTCCGCAGGCGCCTCGCCGTACGAGAAGCAGCCCCTGCCCGTGCGCAAGCCGCGCAGCGCCGGGGCGCCCGGTATCTCGTCGAGCAGCGCCGCGCCGACCGGTTCCGCGCCCGCAGGCGCCTCGCCGTACGAGAAGCAGCCCCTGCCCGTACGGAAGCCGCGCCAGCCGGGCGCCTCCCGCCTGGGCATGCCGCCCGCGTCCGCCCCGCAGCCGGAGGGCTTCGACTACTTCTCCGCCGGCCGGGGCCCGGATCGTAAGGACAAAGATCGTCTGGGCGCAGAGCGTCCCGCAGTGAACGCGAGCGACGCCGACGCCCCCGCGTGGCCGCAGACGTTCCCCGAGCACGGTCCCCGCAACCTCGCGGACGCCTTCCCCGGCGCCACCCGGCGGTCGTCCGCCCCCAGCCCGCAGGACGGCTCCGACGTCCCCACGCCTCCCTTCGGCGAGTCACCGGCCTTCCCCACCCCCGCCTTCGGCGCCGGGCCGGAGCCGCTCGGGACGCGATTCTCCGGCTTCCCCGAACCTCCAGGCTTTTCCGAACCCCCGGGCTTCCCGGAGCCGCCGGCGGCCGCCGGCAGGACGGCGAACCCCTTCCTCGACACTCCCCCGTCCGGCGCCGGCCCCGCCTTCACACCGGACGACCCCTTCGGCGGCGCGCCGTTCCCCGAGACCACCCACGGCCCGCGCGGCGGGCGGGGCCTGCCGGACGCCTTCTCCGGGGCCGCTCCGAACGCGGCCTTCAGCCCCGCGCCGGAGGCGCCGGCTCCCGCGTGGCCCGGCCAGGAGGCCGGCGACCCCGCCCAGTGGGACCCCTGGCGGCGCTCCCAGGAAGGCCCCGGCGGCGCGACCGACCCCCGCCAGACCGGTCCGCTCGGCAGGCCGCTGCGCGCTCCGCTGCCCGCCTGGGCCGAGGTGCCCGTCCGGCCGGACGACCCGTTCGCCAGGGGTACGGGGCAGCATGACGGCCTGGAGGAGGAGCCCGAGCAGGAGCCCGCGCCCCGGGCCAAGAAGCCGCGTGACCCCTACCTGGACAACGTGAAGTTCGTCGGCATCGCCCTGGTGCCGATCGGGCACTCGCTGGTCCCGACGCTGGCGGCCGACTCCTCGCGGGCGGCGTACCTGTTCATCTACGTCTTCCACATGCCGCTGTTCGTCATCATCAGCGGCTACCTGTCCAGGAACTTCTGGAACTCCAACGCGAAGACCAACAAACTGGTCGACACGTTCCTCGTGCCGTACGTGATCGTCGAGCTGGGGTACGCCTTGTTGCGCACCGCCTTCGGACACAAGTTCAGCATCACGATCACAGATCCCGCCTGGTTGAACTGGTATCTGCTCGCGCTGCTGTTCTGGCGACTGTCCACACCCGTGTGGAAGCGAATGAAGTACCCGTTCGTCATCTCGGTCGCCGTATACCTGTTCGCCGGGTTCTCCGAGTTGTCCGGCGACTTCAGCATGGACCGCTTCTTCGGCCTGATGCCGTTCTTCGTCCTCGGCCTCGTGCTCAAGCCGGAGGTCTTCGACTTCCTCAAGCAGCGCTGGGTGATGGTGCTGTCGGCGGTCGTCCTGGTGGGCGCCGCGGGTGTGGCGATCTTCCTGGTGAAGAACTACTCGATCAAGCTCGGCCCGATCTACTACAAGGACAGCTACAAGGACCTCCACCTGGTCTGGTGGAAGGGCATGCTGCTGCGGACAGGCCTGCTGGTGGCCGCGCTGGCCATGTCGGCGGCCGTGATGTCGCTGATCCCCCGGCGGCAGACCTGGTTCACCGACCTCGGCACCCGCACGCTCTACTGCTACCTGCTGCACGGCGTGCCGGTGATGATCGCCAAGGAGATGGGCTGGCTCAGCTTCTCCTGGCTGTACGGCCCGCTCGGCGTGGCGGCCATCGCGTGCTCCTGCTTCGCGCTGGCCATCGTGCTGTGCCTGCCGATCACCCGTACGGCGTTCAAGTGGCTGCTCGAGCCCCGGCTGACCTGGTTGTACCGGAGGCCGAGCGGGCGGACGCCGCAGCCGGCGAGCACCGGAAGTTAAGCGGCATTTCGAGGGGCATTCACCCGGCGCATCCGGTCATTTCGGACGGTGCGGTCAGCCTCCCCATATGAGGGTATGCGTCGGCACGACAGTCCATCACCCCGAGGACGCCCGGATCACCCACCGGCAGATCCGGGCGCTGCTCGACGCCGGGCACGAGGTCACCTTCGTCGCGCCGTTCACGCACTGCAACGTGACGCCGCGGCCGGGCATCCGGGCCGTCGACGTGCCGAGGGCCGTGGGGCTGCACCGCGGCAAGGCGCTGCGGGCCGCCACCTCCGCCCTGCGCACGGCGGCGCGAGACGCCGACCTGCTGCTCGTGCACGACATCGAGCTGCTGCTCGCGCTGCCGCGCAAACGGCCGCCCACGGTCTGGGACGTGCACGAGGACACGATCGGCGCGCTGAACGCCAAGACGTACCTGCCGGGGCCGGTGCGGAGCGTCCTGCCGCCGCTGATCCGCGCGGTCGAGGGCCGGGCGGAGCGGCGCCTCCACCTCATCCTCGCCGAGGAGTCCTACCGGGAGCGCTTCCCCGGCGCGCATCCCGTGGTGCCCAACCACACGTACGTGCCGCAGACGCCGCCCGCGCCGCCGGGGGACCACCGGGTCGTCTACGTGGGCCACATCTCCCTCGCGCGCGGCGCGGCCGAGATGGTGGAGATCGCCCGGCGGCTCCGGCCGTACGGCATCCGCCTGGATCTCATCGGACCAGCCGACGCCGCGGTGCGGCCGATGCTGCGCGACGCGCAGCGCGCGGGGCTGCTCGACTGGTTCGGGTACGTCCCCAACAACCACGCGCTGCGGATGGCCGAAGGGGCCCTGGCCGGGCTGTCCCTGCTGCACGACGTGCCCAACTATCGCGAATCGACGCCCACGAAGGTCATCGAATACATGGCCCGCGGCATCCCCGTCGTCACGACCCCGCTGCCGAGGGCGGCGTCCCTGGTCGGGCGGGTCGACTGCGGGACGATCGTCCCGTTCGGCGAGGCCGGCGCGGTTGCCGACGCGGTCGTGCAGTGCGTGCTCCGCCTGCGCGAGGACGCCGAACGGCGTGCCGCGATGGGCGCGCGGGGTTACGTCGAGGCGCTGAACCACTACCACTGGCCCGCCGTGGCCGGGGAGTTCGTCGCCCTGCTCGAGCGGTGGGCCCAGGCTCCGAGCTCCGTCGCCGCCCTGACGGACCGCTCTCCCGCCGGCCGCCTGACCAACCTGTCGGGGCAGAACGTCTAGCGACCCGTGCCGGCCACGAGCCCGATCACGTGCAGCGGCGGCCATGCCGTGATCCCGGCGGCGGCCCAGATCGGCACCACGCGGGCGCGGAGCAGGGCCGGCCCGGGCAGCAGCGTGCCGACCAGGTTGCCGAGCACGAAGAGCAGGAACACCCAGACGGCCGACGTGTCGCTCTGGGCGCCGTCGACGACCGCCGCTTAGTCCGCGAGAGGACCCCCGCCGAGCTCGGCCTGCCCGGCACGGAGGAGGACCACCGCCGCGTGCTGGCCGTCCTGCTCTACCTCGATTCCCGCACCTGACGCAGGCGGCGGTCGAGGAAGGCCCGCTCGGAGGCGTTCCTGGTGCGGGCGATCGCCGCCTCGTACGCCCGCGCGGCCTCCCCGGCCCGGCCGAGCCGCCGCAGCAGGTCGGCCCTGACCGCGTGGAACAGGTGGTAGCCGTCCAGACGGAGATCGTCCAGGAGGGCGAGCGCGGCCTCCGGCCCGTCCACCTCGGCCACCGCGACGGCCCGGTTCAACGCGACGACCGGGTTCGGGGCGAGGGCGAGCAGGTGGTCGTACAGGCTCAGGATCTGCCTCCAGTCGGTGGCGGCGGCGATCGGCGCGTCGGCGTGGACCGCGTTGATCGCCGCCTGGATCTGGTAGGGCCCGGGCCGGCCGCGCCGCAGGCACGCGCGCACGATGTCCTGGCCCTCGGCGACGAGCGCGCGGTCCCACCGGTCGCGGTCCTGCTCCGGCAGCGGCACGAGGTCGCCGGCCGGGGTGGTGCGGGCGTCGCGCCGCGCGTGGACGAGCAGCATGAGCGCGAGCAGCCCCATCACCTCCGGCTCGTCTGGCATCAGCGCGGCCAGCAGGCGGCCGAGCCTGACGGCCTCCGCGCACAGGTCGTCGCGGGCCAGCCGGTCGCCCGCGCTCGCCGTGTGCCCCTCGGTGAAGATCAGGTAGACGACGGCCAGCACGGCCCTGAGGCGGTCCGGCAGGTCGGCCTCCCGCGGAACGCGGTACGGGATCCCCGCATCGCGGATCTTGGCCTTGGCCCTGACCAGCCGCTGGGCCATGGTCGGCTCGGGGACCAGGAACGCCCGCGCGATCTCGGCCGTGGTGAGGCCGCCGAGCAGGCGCAGCGTCAGCGCGACCCGGGCGGCCGGGGCGAGCGCGGGATGGCAGCAGGTGAAGATCAGGCGGAGCCGGTCGTCGTGCACGGGACCCTCCTCGGCCGGTTCGTCGTCAGCGTCGTCAGGGGCGTGCAGCAGGGCCGCCCGCGCGTGCCGGTCCGCACGCAGGGACTCCCGCCGGTGGCGGTCGATCACCCGGTTGCGGGCGGTCGTGATGATCCAGCCGGCCGGGCTCGGCGGCGTCCCGTCGCGCGGCCAGCGCCGCACCGCCTCGGCGAACGCGTCCTGGACCGCCTCCTCGGCGACGTCGATGTCGCCGAAGTGGCGGACCAGGACCGCGACGGCCCTGCCGTACTCCTCGCGGAACACCCGCTCGACGTCGGGGTCCCTACCGCCGGTCGTCATCGCCCTCCACGACGCCCGCGAAGGGGCGCACCTCCACCGGGAGCGTGGTCGCGCGGGCGAGCCTGCGACCCCACTCGAGCGCCGCGTCGAGGTCGGGCGCCTTGATGATCGTCAGCCCGCCGACGTGCTCCTTGCCCTCGGTGTACGGGCCGTCGGTGACGAGCTCCTCCCCGTCGCGCACCCGCACCACGGTCGCCGTGCCCGGATCGTGCAGCCCGCCGGAGAAGACCCACGCGCCCGCGGCGCGCAGTTCCTCGTTGAGGACCGCCAGGTCCCGCATGATCGGCTCCAGGACCTCCGGCGGGGGCGTCCCGCCGTCGGGCTGCTGGATGCTGAGCAGATAGTGCCTCATGGTCTCGTACACCTCCTCGGCCAGGCCCGCCCGGCGCGGGCCCTCCCACCCTCTACACGAACGGCCGCCCCGGATATCGACATCCGCCGGAAAGCAGGTGTGGGACAACCTTGCCGCCGTACGGCTGTCGCCCGGCCGCCGGGCTTGCTGTACTGGAAACATGGCAAGCCACGTCGTCCAGGGTCGCAGGGTCGAGACGCCGGTGGAGGTCCGCGACGCCTCGGTCTGCCTCGCCGCCTACCTGGTGCGGGCCGACGCCGCCCGCGCGGTCCTCGCGTACTCCAGGATGGACGTCACCGAGGTCCTGCCGGGCAAGGCCCTGTGCTCGCTGGTGTTCGTGCGTTACCACGACTCCGACCTGGGCTCCTACAACGAGTTCGGGGTCACCTTCCTCGTACGGCCGGCCGACGCGGGCCCCCCGCCGAGGCGCGGGCCGCTGGCCGGGCTGAAGGATCTGCGCGGGGCGGGGTCGGGCGCCTTCGTCCACTGGCTGCCGGTCGACCAGGCGTTCACACTGGAGGCCGGGCGGGCCATCTGGGGCTTCCCCAAGGAGCTGGCCGACGTGGATCTGCGGCTGGGCTCGCCGTACAAGCGGTGTCTGCTGCGCAGGGACGGCCGGATGGTCGTCGACCTGCTGATCAGGCCGGGCATCCCGGCGGCGCCCGCGCCGCTGCTCGGCGGGGCGCTGCCCGTGCCGGACGCCTACGCCCATCTGGACGGGGTCACCCGCCGCATCCCCTGGACGGTGCGGGCCCGGGGCATCCGCTGGCGGCCGGGCGGCGCGCTCATCCGTCTCGGCAACCACCCGATCGCCAAGGAGCTGAGCGAGCTCGGCCTGCCCCGGCGGGCCCTGATGTCGGCCGCGGCCGAGCACGTGTCGATGACGTTCGAGGAGCCGGGACGGGCGTGACGCCGCCGCGAGCCGCTCCCGGCGGGGCTGGAAGAATCGGCGGGTGATTCGTGTCCTGATCGCCGACGACCAGGAGATGGTGCGGCGGGGCCTGCGCCGCATCCTGGAGAGCCAGCCGGACATCCAGGTCGTCTGCGAGGCCGCCGACGGAGTCGCCGCGGTGGAGATGGCCCGGCGCTTCCAGCCGGACGTGGCTCTCGTCGACGTCCGCATGCCCAGAATGGACGGGCTCGAGGTGACCCGGGCTCTCGCCGGCCCCGGCGCATCGGTGCCGACGAAGGTCGTGGTGGTGACGACCTTCGACCTGGACGAGTACGTCTACCCGGCGCTGCGGCACGGCGCGTCCGGGTTCCTGGTCAAGCGCTCTGGCCCCGCGCTCCTGGTCGAGGCGGTCCGGGCCGCCGTGGCCGGCGACACTCTGATCAGTCCCTCGGTCACGGTGCGGCTGCTGAAGCACGTCACGGGCGACGGTCCCCGGCACACGCCGCCGCCGGAACCGCTGACCGAGCGCGAGATCGAGATCGCCGGCCAGGTGGCCGAGGGGAAGACCAACGCCGACATCGCCGCCGAGCTGTTCATCTCGCCGGGCACGGTCAAGACCCACGTGGCGAGCATCCAGCGCAAGTTCGGCGTGCGCAACCGGGTCGGCATCGCCGTACGCGCCTGGGAGCTGGGGTACGCCAGGGCGCGGTGAACAGGGCGCGGTGAACACGGCGCGGTGAACAGGGCGCGGTGACGGTCTCCGCCGCGTGCGTACCCTCGGTGGCATGACGAGGTCCCGGATGCGCGCCTTCCTGTGCGCCGTGGTCGTGGTGACGGTGCCGGCGCCGGCGATCCTCGCTCCCCCGCACGCGCTCGTCGTCGCCCTGTCGGCCGCCCTGGCCGTCGCCGTCGCGCTGACCCGCTGGCCCTACCGGCGGATCGGCCTCGACACGGCGGCGACCGTCGTCGTGCTGGTCTCCTACGCGGTCACGTTCGCCTACCAGGGGCGGCACCAGTTCGCCGGGCTGTGGCTGCCCGTCGAGACGGGGGCACTGCTGCTCCTGTTCGGACGGGTCGTACGGCGGCTGCCGGGGCGGCGGGCGGCGCTCATCGGGACGGCGCTCGGGGTCGCGGCGGCCGTCGCGCTGCCGTTGCGGCTGACGCTGCGCATGCCCCGCCCGACGGCGGAGGCCTCGGTCATCGCCTGCCTCCTGTCGTTCATCGCCGTGGTCGCCGTGGCCGCCGTCGCGCTGTACCTCAGGTCGCTGGACGACCGTCGGGTGCGCGCGGTGGCGGACGCGCGGCGGGCCCAGCGGCTGGAGACGGCCCGCGACCTGCATGACTTCGTCGCCCACGAGGTCACAGGGATCGTCCTGGAGGCGCAGGCGGCGCAGCTCGGCGAGCTCGATCCGCGGCAGGCGCGCGAGCTCGCCGCACGCGTCGAGGAGGCGGGGCTGCGCGCGCTGGCGTCCATGGACCGCATGGTGAGCGCGCTGCGCGACCCGGACGAGCGGGCGGCGGAGGAGCCGCCGCCGACCCGCGTCTACGGCCTGGCCGACCTGCCCGACCTCGTCGGCCGTTTCTCGGCCACCGGAAGGATCCCGGCCAGGCTCGACATGCCGGGCGACCTCGTCCTCCCGGTGGCCCCCGAGATCGGGAGCACGGCGTACGCCGTCGTGCTCGAGGCGCTGACCAACGTGCGGCGGCACGCCTCCTCCGCGACCCGCGTGATGGTCGCGGTCGCTCCCGTCGAGGGCGCGGTCGACGGTGCGGCCTTGCGGGTGTCGGTCACCGACGACGGCGGCGGCGCCCGTCCGAACGGCCTCGCGGGAGACGACCGGCACGGCGGAGGCACCGGCCTGATCGGCCTGGCCGAGCGGGTGCGGGCGCTCGGGGGCGCGCTCAACGCCGGGCGCCAGGCGGCGGGGTGGCAAGTCAGCGCCGTCCTCCCCGTTCCGGTGGGCACCCGGGGAACGAGCCGCGCCGGCCGCTGAGCGGCGCGTCATCGGGCCCCGGATATCTGCCGAACGGCAGATGCCCGCCCGGCCGCCCACAGCGGATCCTGCTCGGGACGGTTTCACCCCGGAGGATCCGATGACTACGCGCAAGACGGTGTGGTGTGCCTTGACGGTGCTCGCGGCGGCGGTTCTGAGCGGCTGCGCGGACGCGTCGAAGGCCACACCGGTGTCCCAGACCTTCTCGTTCAGCGGCAGGACGCTGAACGTACGGGCACACGACACCCCGGCCGACCTCGTCGCGACGGACAGGAAGGACATCAAGGTCACCCTGTGGTTCGACGTGCACGGCACCAACCCCCATTCCAGCCAGACCCTCGACGGGAACACGCTCGATCTCAACGCCGGATGCTCCGGGTGGGCCGACTGCTCGGCCCGGTTCAGGGTCGAGGTGCCCCGCGAGGTCAGGGTGCTGCGCGACGGACGCACGACCGATCTGCGCGGGCTGCCCGGGTGAGGAACGAGATGATCGATACTCCGGCCCTCGAACTGGTGGACGTCACCAAGACCTACAAGGGCGGCAAGCGCGCGGTCGACGGCGTCACCCTGCGGTGCGGCCCGGGACTGCTCGCCCTGCTCGGCCCGAACGGCGCGGGGAAGTCGACGCTGATGCGCATCTGCGCGACGGTCACCCGGCCGACCAGCGGCAGGGTCCTGTTCGACGGGACCGACGTGGTGTCCCGGCCCGACGCGCTGCGCGGGGTCCTCGGCTACCTCCCGCAGGACTTCGGCGTCTACCCGCACCTGACCGCGCGGGAGTTCCTCTCCTACCTCGCCGCGCTCAAGGGGCTGGCGGCGCGTGCGGCACGGGCGCGCATCGACGAGCTGCTCGAACTGGTCAACCTCACGGAGGCGGTCCGCACGCCCCTCGGCAAATACTCCGGCGGCATGCTGCGCCGGGTCGGCATCGCCCAGGCCCTGCTGGCCGACCCGAGGGTGCTGATCGTGGACGAGCCGACGGCGGGGCTCGACCCCGAGGAGCGGGTGCGGTTCCGCGCCATGCTCGCCGACCTGGCGGAGGACCGGGTGGTCCTGCTGTCCACGCACATCGTGTCCGACATCGAGTCCGTCGCGTCCGACGTCGCCGTCGTGACCGCGGGACGGCTGTTGCGGCGCGGCACCCCCGAGGCGCTGCTCGCTGAGGTCGACGGCCACGTCTGGGAGACGGTCGCCGGGCCCTCCGAGGCCGCCGCCCTGCGGGAGCGCCACCCGGTCAGCCGCGTGATCCGCACGGTGGACGGCGTCCGCCTGCGGCTCCTGTCGGACACGCCGCCGGTCGCCGGCGCCGTACGGGTGCCCCCCGACCTGGAGGACCTGTACCTCGCCGTCGTGGGCGGCGGCGTCCGGGAGGCGGCCCGATGACGGCACGTGTCACGGCGCGGGCGACGATCGCGCTCGCCGTCGCCGACTTCCGGGAGCGGGTCCGGCGGCCCGCGTACGCCGTGATCCTGCTGGCGGCTGTCGGCCTTGCCCGGCTGGCCGTCCCGCCCGCGGACTCCCGGTGGGTGATCCTCGACGTCGGAGGCTACCGCGGCGTCTACACCAGCGCCTGGGTCGGGACGGCGACCGCGCTCGCCGGTGCCCTCTGGCTCACTCTGGGCGGGTTCTACCTGGTACGCGACGCGATCGGCCGGGATGAGCGCACCCGCGTGGGCCAGCTCGTCGCCGCCACGCCACTGCGCACGTCCGCCTACCTGCTGGGAAAGTTCCTCAGCGACTTCCTGGTGCTCGCCTCGATGGCCGGCGTGCTCGCGGTGACCGCGCTCATCATGCAGCTCGCCCGCGGCGAGTCCGGAGCCGTGGACCCGGTCGCGCTCCTGCTGCCCTTCGTGACGATCACACTGCCCCCGCTGGCGCTGACGGCCGCGGCCGCGGTGCTGTTCGAGACCGTGCCGCTGCTTCGGGGCGGCGTGGGAAACGTGGTCTGGTTCGTCGTCTCCCTGGTCCTCCTGATCGGCGGACAGTCGCGGAGGGCGCCTCTCGGCGGGCTCGGGGTTCACGCTGCTACTCAGGGGGCCGCCGACTCGATGCGCGCCGCCCTCGCCGCCCAAGGCGTCGACGTGCACGGCCGGGAGTTCAGCCTCGGCCTGACCTCCGTCGCCAGGCCGCTGCGCACCTTCCACTGGGACGGTTTCTCCGTCGCCGGCGCGTTCCTCGGCGGGCGGCTCCTGGTGGTCCTAATGGCGGTCGTCCTGGCGCTGCTGCCGTGCCTCTGGTTCGCCCGGTTCGACCCGGCGCGCCGGCTCACCGCCCCGGCCGTCACGCCGTACGAGCCGGGCGTCACCGCCGAGGGCAGGCGACCGGCCTTCCTGACGACCCTCCGGACCGCGCCCCGGGTCGCGCCGCGTCCGGGCCGGGCGTTGCGGCGGCTTCTCTCCGGTGAGCTGCGCATCCTCCTCCAGGGCGTCTCGCGCTTGTGGTGGCTCGTGGCCGCCGGGGTGACGGCGGCCGCCTTCGCCACGCCGGACCCCGCGACCATGCTCCCGTTCGCCTGGATATGGCCGGTGCTGGTCTGGTCGCGGCTGGGAACCCAGCGGGTGGAGTACGGCGTGGAGGGGCTGCTCGGCGCCTATCCCGCACCCTGGCGCGGGCTGCTCGCGGAGTGGGCGGCCGGGGTCGTCCTCACGGCCGTGACGGGCGTGGGACCCCTCGTCCGCATGGCGGTCGCCGCCGACTGGCCCGGAGTGGGGTCATGGGCGGGCGGCGCGCTCCTGGTGCCCTCGCTCGCCCTGGCGCTCGGCGCGGCCTGCCGTACGCACCGGGTCTTCCAGGTCGTCTACCTCGGCCTGTGGTACCTCGCCGTCAACGGGACGGCGGCCGTCGACTACATGGGCGCGGTCCGTGTGGAGGGGCTGACCGCCGGTCCGTCCCCGCTCGCCGTGGCCGGCCTCGCCGCGGCCCTGCTCTTCGCCGCCCTGGCGGTCCGCACCGCCCGTCACGCGGCCCGCTGACGCGGCGTGATCACGCTCAGCCGTCGCACACGAGACGGGCGACGGCGGCTCGTGTCAGGGTCCGGAACCGCTGCAGGTCCCCGTGGATCAACGCGACGATCGCCTCGGCCGCGGCGGCCCGCGCGCCTGGCGCTCTCGGGGTCGTCGGCGATGTAGAGGTCACCGGCGAGCATCCGCTCGCGGTTTGTACGGGGGTCGCCTGCGAAGTAGTCCACCACGGCCCCACGTGTACGTTCGTACATATCGGGCGTGCGCCCGGCCTGTCACGGATCTTGGCCGCTCCACGGGCACCGGCGGGCCGGCCGCCAGCCGGTCGACCTTCTCGCTCAGCGCCCTGATCTCGTTCATGACCGCGGTGTGCTGCTCCAGCTCCAACTCCTGGTCCTCCTTCCACCGCTGGGCGTTGACCTCCGCCTCCATCGCGGAGACGATCACACCGATGAGCAGGTTGAGGACGAAGAACGCCGTGATCACGATGAACGTGGCGAAGAAGATCCACGCCAGCGGCTCCTTGGCCATCACGTCCTCGGCCACCTGCGGCCAGTTCTCGACCGTGAGCACCGTGAACATGGTGAACAGCGACTTCCCGAGATCTCCGAAGTACTGCGGGGCCGCTTCGCGGAAGAGCTGTTCGCCGATCACGGACGCCGTGTAGAGCGACAGCAGCAGGAGGACCACTGCCGAGGCCAGTCCCGGAATCGCGGCGAACAGCGCCGAGACCACCCGTCGCATGCCCGGCACCACGGAGATCAGCCGCAGGACGCGCAAGAACCGGAAGAGCCGCAGGATCGACAACGACTCCGAGGCCGGCACGAGGGCCACGGCGACGATGACCAGGTCGAACCAGCTCCAGGGGTCGCGGAAGAACGCCTTGCCGTGCGCGACGATCCGCAGGAGGATCTCGACGACGAAAACGGCGAGGATGACCCGGTCGATCACGAGAAAGGCCGTCGCGTGGCGGTCGGCCAGTTCCGGCGACGTCTCCAGCCCGAGCGCGATCCCGTTCAGCGCGATGACGGCGATGACCGCACGTTGGAAGACCGGAGAGTCGACGAAGACGCGGAGCCGTTCGCGATGAAAAACGGGCAAACCCACACCCCAGAAGATCAGGCAGAGCAAACGCCCGAAATCCTACAGTTTGGGGCTGGCTACGGTTGCCCTAGGTGTCGGCACCCCAGCGCTCCGGCCGCGTGCCCCGGTCACCGCGTACGCCGGCGCCGGCCCGCGCCGGCCGTCGCCGGGGCGAGAACGGCGAATCGCTAGACGATGGGAGGGCGGCCGAGGCGGAGCATGCGCCAGGCGGTGCGCCAGGCCATCGGACGGCGCTCGCCCGCGGGCTCGCGCAGCCCTTCGAAGAAGCCGCGGAACCACGCCTTGATCGCGGGCATCGACCGCTCGCGTACGAGCGTGAGCACGACCCAGTTGAGCAGGTAGAACATCGCGAGCGGCCACGGCAGGTTGCGCCGGGCCAGCCAGACGCGGTTGCGGGCGTTCAGCCGATAGAAGTCCGTGTGCCGGGACGGCAGCACCAGCGGATGGTACATGACCGGCTCGGCGTCGTACTCGATGCGGTAGCCCTCGCCCAGCAGGCGCCAGGCGAGGTCGGTCTCCTCGTGGGCGTAGAAGAACCGCTCGGGCAACCCGCCGACCTGCAGGAACGCCGACTTGCGGATCGCGCAGGCACCGCCGAGGAAGGTCGTCACCGGGGAGGACCGCTCGGGGTCGCCGGCCCGCAGGCGGGGCACGTGCCGCCGCTGCACCGAGCCGCCCTCGGGGTCCATCACGCGGAAGCTGATCACCGCGAGGTCGGGCTCGTGCGTGAACCGCTCGCGGACGTGCGCGGCGACCTTGGAGTTGGCGTACCAGCCGTCGTCGTCAAGGAACAGGACGATGTCGCCCGAGCACTCCTGCACGCCGCGGTTGCGCCCCTCGGGGATGCCAGCGTTGTGCTCCAGCCGTACGGTCTTGATCGTCGCGGCGGAGCCGGGGAGCGGCTGGGCGGTCAGCTCCGGCACGTCCGCGCCGTTGCCGACGATGACCACCTCGATGTCGCCGTCGGTCTGCGTGAGCGCGGATTCCACGGCCCGGTCGAGCTCGGCGATCCTGTTGCCCATGGTGAGGATGACACAGGAGATTTTCACCGCGTCATCGCCTCGACGTGGGGCGCACTACACACGACTTCATGATCACCGAGTCTGTATGGCCGGGCAATCCGGAATCTGCCTGGTTTACCGTGGAATAAGGGTATCGGAACTGCCACCAAACCCCTACCCAACCGCGAATGTACGGCCGATCGGCACGCCGCGCGGGAACCGGCGCGCTCATGACAGCCGCCGGGAGGCGAGGATGCTGACCAGGTGCAGCAAGAGCTGGACCACCGCGATGACGACGCAGGCGACCACGAGGATCCGGGTGGCGGAGAACCAGTTGTCGAGCACCGCCGCGACCACGACGATCAGCGACAGCTCGACGGCCTGGATCACCCGGTGGAACCGCAGCGCCGCCGCGCCCCTGCGGGCCAGCGCGAGCCGCGGCGAGGTGAACTGCTGCGCCGCCGCCTCGGTGGTCGCCACCAGGCCCGACCGAGCGCGCGCGACGTCGACCAGGTCGGTCTCCGACTTGATCAGAATCGCGCCGAGCGCCGCCGCCACGCCGATCACGGTGTACCAGTCGGGCAGGGTCTCCGAGGCCCGGAAGCCCAGCCCGATCAGCAGCGCCGCCTCGGCGAAGTAGTGCCCGACCCGGTCGAGGTAGACCCCGGTGATCGAGGTGCGGCCGGTCCACCGGGCCAGCTCCCCGTCGGAGCAGTCGAGCAGCAGGTAGACCTGGATGAGCAGGGCCGCGCCCAGCGCCGCCCAGAAGCCGGGGAGGGCGAGCACGGCGCCCGCCGCCACCCCGCACACGATCATCAGGCCGGTGACCTGGTTCGGTGAGATCGGGGTCTTGGCCAGCAGCCAGGTGGCGTAGATGGACAGGCGCCGCATGTACAGCAGGCCGGCCCAGTGCTCGCCGCTGCGGCGGTCCATGGTGGTCTGCGGCTGGGCGACCGCGCGAAGCTCAGCGACCGACGGCGCGGACATAGTCCTCAACTCTTTCCCGGACCTCGTGCTCCGACAGCCGGAGGTGCTCAAGGATGGTGTAGCGGCCGGGCCGGGTGCTGGGGGCCAGCATCACCGCGGCCGTGAATTGTTCGGTCGTCAGGCCGACGTCGCCGGGCACGACGGGCAGGCCGTGCCGTTCGAGGCAGCCGGTCACCTGGCCGAGCCTGTGCGCGTCCTCACGGAGGAAGTAGCAGAACGCCGCACCGATGCCGGCCAGCTCACCGTGATTGGAAGTGCCGGGGAAAAGCTGGTCCACAGCATGAAGGATCTCATGATCGCCGCCACTCGCCGGACGGCTTGACCCCGCGATGACCATCGACATCCCCGACAGGATCAGCGCCTCGGCGAGCACGGTCAGGAACGCGTCCGACTCGATCGAGTCCGGCCGGCCTAGCACGGCCTCGGCCGCGGTGCGCGACATGGAGATCGCCAGCCCGTCGATGGGCTCGCCCCGCTCGGTGTTGCCGAGCTGCCAGTCCTCGATGGCCGACAGGTTGCTGAGCACGTCGCCGATCCCGGACCGGACGAGCGAGGGCGGGGCGTCGTGGACGAACTCGAGGTCCACCATGATCGCCAGCGGCATGGGGACGCCGAACGAGCCCTTGCCGCCCTCGTACAGCAGCGAGGCCACCGGCGAGCAGATGCCGTCGTGCGACAGGTTGGTGGCGACGGCGACCATGGGAATGCCGGCGAGCGACGCGGCGTACTTGGTGGCGTCGATCGTCCTGCCGCCGCCGACGCCGACCACCGCCTCGTAGTTGCCCTTGCGCAGGTCCGCGCCGAGTGACACGGCCGCGTCCACGGTGCCGTCCGCCACCCGGAGCACCTTGGCCTCACCCAGCGACGGCGCGATGACCTCCGCGATGCGGTCGCCCTGCCCGACGCCGACCGCGACCGCGACCCGGCCGGAGGTGGCCACCCTGCTGTCGGCCAGCAGGGTGCCGAGCTGCGCGATCGCGCCCCGCCGCACCTCCATCGTGAGAGGCGCGGGGAGCATCCTTGCCAGAATCGGCATGCGAACTCCTCAGAAGACCGCGGAAATCAGTAACGACATGCGATCTCACGGGCCTTCGCGAGGTCGTCGTGGTTGTCCACCTCGACCCACTCGACCTTGCCGATCGGCGCCACGGCGATCTTCTCGCCGCGCTCGACCATCTCCTGGTAGCCGTCCTCGTAGTAGAGCTGCGGGTCGCGCTCGAACGTGGCCTTCAGCGCGTCGGCGAGCCGCTCCGCCGCGCCCGGCCGGATCAGCGTGGCGCCGATGTACTCGCCGTACGCCTCGGCCGGGTCCATCAGCTTGGTGATCCGCTTCAGCCGGCCGTCCTCCAGTGTGACCTTCATCTCCTCGTCCGCCAGCGACTTCACGTCGTCGACGGCGAGCAGAATGTCCGAGGTGTCCTCGGCGGCCAGCAGGGTCCGCTCCACCGACACGGGGTGGACGGTGTCGCCGTTGACCAGCAGCGCGCCCTGGGAGAAGTAGTCGCGGGCGCACCACAGCGAGTAGGCGTTGTTCCACTCCTCGGCCTTGTCGTTGTGGACAAGCGTGAGCTTCACCCCGTGGCGCCGCTCCAGGTCGGCCTGCCGTTCCCTTACGGCCTGGGCCTGGTAGCCGACGATCACCACGACCTCGCGGAGGTCCACGGCCGCCAGGTTACGCAGGGCGATGTCGAGGATCGTGGTCTCACCGTCGACCGGCACCAGCGCCTTCGGCAGCGTGTCGGTGTACGGCCGCAGGCGACGTCCGGCTCCGGCGGCCAGCACCATTCCGAGCAATTTCCCGCACTCCTTGAGGTCGAGCGTCAGACAGTAACCCCAAAGGTTAGTTGGCTCGGCACCCCGGTTGGGTAATCCACCGTTGGTCTGACGTTAATCCTGGGGTGCCGGTTCCACGGCCTCGTCGGGCGTGCGGGGGGCGGCGAGCCAGCAGGTCAGGCTCTCCCAGCCGAACAGGCCCCAGAGATAGAGCGCGAGGAGCACGAACACGGCGGTCATCACGTCGAGCAGGCCGCCGAGGGCGACGACGAGCATCCGGCCGTCCCAGCCCAGCCCGGCCGTCGCCAGCCACGGCGGCGGATACACGTGCTGGCGCAGCCGGTAGACCGTGTCGTAGTGGTGGAAGGCCATCGCGCCGAGCAGCGCGACGACGAGCGCCGGCGGGACGGAGCGGGCGAACCCGGCCGAGGCGATGAAGCCATACTCGGTCAGCCGCAGGATCGGGGGCGCCAGCCAGTCGAGCCGGCCGTCGTGCCGGTGGGCGCTGCCCGCGCCGGCCAGCAGCAGGGCGACCGCCGGGGCGAAGACCGCGAAGTCGTCGGCCCCGGCGATGCCGAGCACCAGCAGCACGGCGGTCACGAAGGCGCCCGCGACCGCGGGCGGCAGCGGCGGGAGCTGCCCGGCCACGAGCAGCCCCATCGCCTTCGACAGCGGGCCGTCGTCGCGGTAGGCCACCACGGCGCTGCGCGGCACCGGGGTCATGTGCACGGAGATCGCGCCCCGGGACTTCCCGCCGGCCTCGCGCGGGCGCCGGCTCATGCCACCTCCTCGCCTTCGGCTCGGAGCTGGGTCGTGCCGGAGGCGCGCAAGTCAGCACCTCGCCAGACGCTGTGTTCACTGATTCGCTCGCTACGCTCGCTCATGCCACCTCCTCACCCTCGGCTCGGAGCTGGGTCGTGCCGGAGGCGCGCAAGTCAGCACCTCGCCAGACGCTGTGTTCACCGATTCGCTACGCTCGCTCATGCGAAGGACCTCGCCATCCGCCCGGCGGCCGTGTAGGCCAGGGCCACCGCGCCCCAGCCCAGCAGCGCGAGGAACGTCACCCGCGCGTCGAACAGCGCGGCCGTCACCGAGATCAGCGCCATGCGCTCCCCAATCGGCAGGACGATCATCTTCTTCGCCCAGTAGGCCACGCCCCTCGCGCCGCTCAGCGCGTCGAGCCGCCGCGACAGTGCCAGCACCGATCCGGTGCCCTTCGCGGCGGCCGCCGCGGGCGCCTCGTCCCAGGGCACGCCCATCGGACGCGGAGCGGCCGCCCTCAGGCCCGCCGCCCTGGCCCGGTCGGCCACCGCTCCCGCGTAGGAGAAGTCGACCATGTGGCGGATCGTCTGGAGGACCATCGCGCCCACCGCCAGGGCCCAGATCTCCCACGGCTCCCGGGAGCCGGCCAGGTATCCGGCCGCCAGGCCGACGTACACCAGGTATTCCTTGAGCCGGTCGCAGATCGCGTCGAGCCAGCTCCCGAGCGGGGAGAAGCGACGCGTGTACCGGGCGAGCTGCCCGTCCAGGCAGTCGAGCACGAACGACAGGTAGAGCGCGACGGCGCCGACCACGAGCCCCGCCCGGCGGCCGTCGGAGAACCAGATCGCGGCGATGGCGGCGAACCCGACCGAGATGCCGGTGACCGTGTTCGGGGTCAGGCCGAGACGGGCGGCCGGACGGATGAGATGACGCGACCACGAGCTGACGCAGTAAGTGGTGAAGAAGCCGTCGCCGCTCTTCACCGCGGCGTCGAGCCTGGCCTGCGCCTCGTCGACGTCGGCCAGCTCGCGCACCGCCCGCTCGGCGGCCGGGCGCGTGCCGGCCCGCCCGCAGTGCAGGGAGTTCAGCGCGACGGCGTGCACCTGCACGCCCGCCCGCACCAGGCCCGTGAGCAGCAGCTCGGGAACCTCGCCGTCGCCGACCCGCCCGAGGTGGCGGCGCTGGGCAAGGTCGGCCAGCTCCTCGGCGATGTCGGCCAGCCCGGCCAGGTGGGCCTCCCCGACCTGGAGGACGCCGCGGAACGTGCCGTTGGCCCACTCGACCTCGTGGAAGGACGTGCCCGCGGACACGACGCGGCCCCACTCGGTCCGTACGGGCGGCCGCAGCGGGGCCGGGTCGCCGCTGGCGACGATCGCGCCGGTCGGGCGCGCGGGATGTTCGAGCAGCAGCGACAGCGCCTCGGTGTGCGCGACCACGTCGGCCGCCAGCACGGCGACCGGCGAGGTCGAGGCGCGGGCCGTCTTGGCCACGATCCGCAGGTCCTCGGCGAGCCCGTCGCTGACGCAGATCTGATGCCGCGGGCCGCTCTCCGCGCCCTTCTCCCACCCTCCTGCCTGGGCGTCCTGGCTCCGCACCACGACCAGCACCTCGCGGACCGGCAGCGTGAGGAGCTGGGCGGTGAGCCGCTCCAGGAGGCTGCCGTCGGACCGGGCGCCGTCGGACCAGGGCAGCCCGGCGGCCGGCGAGGTCGCGAGGACGACCGCCACCGTCTCTGTGTCCCGTGACGTACCGGGCTTGCTCGGATCCGCCCCCATATGGAAACCCGCTTCACGTCGACCGCACGTGCTCACCTCGCAAAGTAACCGAGTGATCACTAGGTGGCAATCACCTTCTCCGGCTTCCGGCACGGGTATGGTCTCCTCCGGGGAGGACATCATGATCGCCGAATCGCGTCTGCGCAGGGTGGGGGTGGTGCTGGCCGGCGGAGTCGGTCAGCGCGTGGGCCTCAACACCCCGAAACAGCTTCTGAAGATCGCCGGGAAGACGATTCTGGAGCACACCCTCGACGTGTTCGACGGCCACCCGGAGATCGACGAGGTCGTCGTCCTGATGGCCCCCGGCTTCGTCGTCGAGGCCGAGGAGCTCGTCAGGAGGAACGGCTACACCAAGGTCGGCCGGGTGCTCGAAGGAGGCGCGAGCCGCACCGAGACGACCTGGCGGGCGCTGTGCGCGCTCGGCGAGCAGGAGTGCGACGTGCTGCTGCACGACGCCGTACGGCCGCTGATCGAGCCCCGCATCATCAGCGAGTGCGTGGCCGCGCTCGAACGCTACGAGGCGGTCGAGGTGGCGATCCCCTCCTCCGACACGATCGTGGTGGCCGCTCCCGGCCCGCGAGGCGAGATCATCCGCGACATCCCCGACCGTTCCCGGCTGCGCCGGGGGCAGACCCCGCAGTGCTTCCGGCTGTCGGTGATCCGGGCGGCGTACGAGCGGGCCCTGGCCGACCCGGAGTTCCCCTCGCTGCCCACGACGGACGACTGCGGCGTCGTGCTGCGCTACCTGCCCGACGTGCCGATCTACATCGTGCCCGGCAGCGAACACAACATGAAGGTCACCCATCCGGTCGACGTCTTCATCGCCGACAAGCTCTTCCAGCTCGCCGAGAACACGGCGCCCGCGCTGGACGAGGAGGCCTACCGGGCCGGGCTCGAGGGCCGCACGCTCGTGGTCTTCGGCGGCAGCTACGGCATCGGCGCGGACATCGTCGCGCTGGCCGGCAGATACGGCGCGAGCGTCCACTCGTTCTCCCGCAGCCAGAACGGCGTGCGCGTCGAGGACGTCGCCGCCGTGGAGGACGCGCTCGCCCGGGTGTACGCCGAGACCGGCCGGATCGACTACGTGGTCAACACGGCGGGCGTGCTGCACATGGGCAAGCTCGGCGAGGCCGGGCAGCACACGATCGAGGAGACCATCGGCGTCAACTACCTCGGACCGGTCAACATCGCCCGCGCCTCCGTGAAGTACCTGATGGAGACCCGCGGCCACCTGCTCCTCTACACCTCCTCGTCCTACACCCGCGGCCGGGCCGACTACAGCCTCTACTCCTCCACGAAGGCCGCCGTCGTCAACCTCACCCAGGCGCTCGCCGACGAGTGGGCCTGCCAGGGTGTCCGCGTCAACTGCGTCAACCCCGAGCGCACCGCCACCCCCATGCGGCTGCGCGCGTTCGGCGAGGAACCCGCCGGAACGCTTCTCTCCCCCACCGCCGTCGCCCGCACCAGCATCGACGTGCTGCTGTCCCGCCTCACGGGACAGGTCGTGGACGTACGGCTCAGCCGATGAACGCAACCAGCACGTCGCGATGGCACCCGCGACTACACGGAGGGACGGGCGCTCGCCCATGGGGGGAAACATCAAGGGGCGCAGCGCCCCGAACACACTGGTCGCACTGGCCCGGCGGCCGGCCCTGAGAAACCTGGCCGGTGGGCGCAGGGGCGCGTTCACCGCGCTCACGCTCGCGTCGTACCCGGCCCTGCTCGCGGCCGCCGTGTGGCCGCTGCCCGCGACCTTCGCGGTGCTCGTGCCGCTGTCGTACGCCGCGGAGGCCGCGCTGCCCGGCCGGGCGGCGGGGGCGCTGAGCCGGGCCCACCTCGGGGCCACGGTCCGCTTCCTGTCGCGTGAGACGGCCGCCGTCGTGCTGCTGGCGCGGCTGGCTCCGGGCCGGCCACTGTGGTTCGCGGCGCTCGCGGCCGGGCTGTTCCTGTTCCACGGCCTGCGGGCCGTGCAGACGTGGCTCGCCGAGCACGTCGACCGCCGGCACAACCAGATGCCGGTGGTGACCCGCAACATCGAGCTGCCCGCGCTGCGGATCCCGCCCGCGCCGCCCCGCGCGCTGCTCACCTGGCGGGGCGCCCGGCTGCTCCACCTCGACGCGCTCGCGGTCGTGCCCGCGGCGGCGACGGCGCCCCTGGGCCTGGGCTGGACGGGCGTGGCGGGCGCCGTCGCGGCCCTGGTGCTGGAGATCACCGCCGTGGTCGCGCTGCTGGCCCACGCGAGGCGGGCCAGGCACCTGGGCGACCGGCGGCGGGTCCTCGCCGCCGTGGACGACTGGGTCGCGGCCTACCGGCCCGAGGTCGTCATGTACTTCTCGGGGCCGGTCACGGCGGTCTACCAGGCCACCATGTGGCTCGGCACGCTGGAGCGGATCACACCGAGGACGCTGGTGGTGCTGCGTGACCGGCCGCTGGCCACCGCCCTCGGCACGACGACGCTGCCGGTGGTGTGCATCCCCTCGTCGGTCGACCTCATGAACTTCCGCGCGCTCGACGGCGTGCGGGTCGCGCTGTTCCCCGCCAACGTCGGCAACAACATCCACATGCTCCGGGTGCCGGGCGTGCGGAGCGTGTTCATCGGCCACGGCGACAGCGACAAGGAGGCGTCCTTCAACCCGTACACGAAGGTGTACGACGAGGTCTGGGTGGCCGGGCCCGCCGGGCGGGACCGCTACCTGCGCGCCCAGGTGGGCGTGCGGGACGAGGCCGTCGAGGAGGTCGGCCGCCCCCAGCTCGCCGAGGTGTCGCGCACCAGCCCGTACGCCGAGGGGGCGGCGCCGCACCGGACCGTCCTGTACGCGCCGACATGGGAGGGGTGGAGCGACGACCTGTTCCACAGCTCGCTCGTCGCCATGGGACCCGCGATCGTGCGCGCCCTGCTCGACCGACGGGTGCGGGTGATCTACAAGCCCCACCCGCTCACCGGTCACCGCTCGCCGGCGGCCAGGGCGGCGCACCGCAAGATCACGGCCCTGCTGCAGGAGAGCGCGGGGATGTCCCACGTCGTCGTGACCGGCCGGAAGCCGTCGCTGTACGAGTGCTTCAACGAGGCCGACGTGCTGGTCTCCGACATCTCCAGCGTGGTGTCGGACTTCGTGGCCAGCGGCAAGCCGTACGTCGTGGCCAACGTGGCGGGCCTTCCCGCGGACCGGTTCCGCGAGCGCTACCCGGCCGCGGGGGCGGCGTACCTGCTGGGGCCAGACCTGGCGGAGCTTCCCGACATCCTGCGCCGCCTCGACGTGCCCGGAGAGGACGACATGGCCGCGGCCCGGCGGGCCCTGCGCGCCTACCTGCTCGGCGCCGACCACCCCGATCCGCTGGCCCGCTTCGAGGAGGCCGTACGGCGTGCCGCCGCCCGCGCCGAGGCCCGCGCCCGCTCCCTCGGCCTCGAAGCCCTCGCCCCTTCCGCCCGTGACTGAACACGCCGAGGAGAGCCCTATGGATGCCGCCGAAGCACCGCCCAGGCCTGCTCTGGCGCCGGTGCCCGGCCGGCCGCTGCCCAGAACCCCGCGCGAACTGTTCGATGCGCTGCCTCCGCTGCCCGGCCTGCGGACAGAGGTGATCGACGGACGGCTCGTCACCCGCCTACGGGACGCTCCCGAACACGCGTCGGCGGCGATGCGGTTGTTCGAGGCACTCCTGCCGCTCATGGACGGCCGTGGCTGTCAGGGATGGGCGGGAAACGTGGGCGTGTGCCTCGACGGGACCAACGAGCCGGTGGTGCCGGATCTCGTGCTCGCCCCGGGAGGTTGTCCTCTTTGGGAGGAGCGTGAGCTGCTCTCCTCGGGGCTGCTGCTGGTGGCCGAGGTGGTCTCGAAGGGGAGCGCGGAGGACGACCGCCTCAAGAAGCCGGCGATCTACGCCGGGGGCGGGGTCCCGGTGATGCTCCTCGTGGACCCGCTGACGAGGCCCGCGTCGGTCACGGTCTACAGCGACCCCAAGGAGGGCCGGTATCAGGTGACCTCGACGGTGCCGTTCGGGCGGGAGATCCACGTCCCCCACCCGATCGGCTTCACGCTGGACACCTCAGTCTTCGAAGAGGTCCTCTAACCTCGCCCGTTCGGGCTTGGGACGGGGCTTGCTGAGCTTCGGAGGGCTGGTCAGGAAGCCCGTCCCCCACGAGACGTGCATGGTGGCGTACACCACCGGCAGGCGTACGAGCGCGGCGCCGGGCAGCCCGCGACCGGTGAGGACCGAGCCCGCGAGGATCGCCACGAGATAGCCCCCGGGGATGATCAGGCCCGGCCAGAAGAAGGGCGAGACCACCAGGCCCAGCGCCATCGCCGCCACGGCGGCGGGCGGGGCGAGGTAGCGCAGGTTGATCGTGCCCTGGTGGGTGCGGGAGACGACCCGCCGCCAGCGGCCGTAGTGGAAGTACTGCTTGGCCAGGGCGCGCACGTTGGGCCGGGGACGGTAGGTGACGCGCATCCTCGGCTGGAACCACACCAGCCCGCCGGTCTCCCGGATGCGGTGGTTCATCTCCCAGTCCTGCGCGCGCAGGAAGTGCTCGTCGTAGCCGCCCACCCGGTCGAGGGCGCTGCGGCGGAAGACGCCCAGGTAGACGGTGTCGGCCGGGCCCGCCTCCCCACCCGTGTGGAACCGCGCGTTGCCCACGCCGATCTTCGAGGTCATGGCGCAGGCCACCGCCTGCTCGAACGGCGTGATCCCCTCGGCGGCCATGATGCCGCCGACGTTGTCGGCGCCGGTCTGCTCCAGCGTCTCCACGGCCGTACGGAGGTAGTCGCGGGGCAGGATGGCGTGCCCGTCGACCCGCGCGATGATGGGGTTGCGGGACGCCGCGATGGCGGCGTTCAGCGCGTTGGGGGTGCGGCCCGTGGGGTTGGGCACGACGACGACACGGCGGTCCTCGGCCGCGATGGCGTCCGCGACCTCCTGCGTGCGGTCATGGGAGGGGCCCACGCTGATGACGACCTCGAGAGGGCCCTCGTAGTCCTGTTCGAGGACCTGCCGTACAGCGTCGCGCAGGTGCCGCTCCTCGTTGAGCACCGGCATGATCACCGAAACCGGCGGCCAGGGCCGCGCGGGATTCTGGCTCGACTGTCGCGAGTCGGGAAAGGGCTTCATGGCGGCGCTCACGCTACTGTACGGAGGGGTGGAGACGGCAACCGGAGGACGGGAATGCCCGGCGACCATGAGGAGGACTCCGGCGTCCGCGTAGGGGGCGACGGGTACGGCGGGGTGAGGCTGACGGCGCAACGCGTCCGCCGGCGGAGGACGAACCTCCGATCCCTGGTCATTTCGGGCTCGCTGTCCGGAGTCGTGCTGATCGGCTCGGGCGTCGCGTGGCTGGCGCCGAACTACGCGCTCAACCGGATCCACTCGGTGGACGCCGGAACGAGCCAGGCCGAATCCACGGGCGCGATGAACATCCTGCTGGTGGGCGTGGACAAGCGCGACAACCTGACCAAGCGCCAGCAGAACCAGCTCCATCTCGGCCGCGACGTCGGGCAGCGCACCGACACGATGATGGTGATCCACCTGTCGGAGGACCACCGCAGGGTGACCGTGGTCAGCCTGCCGCGGGACACGTGGACGACGATCCCCGGCCAGGGCGAGCACAAGATCAACTCGGCGTACCAGTTCGGCGGCGCCAAGCTGGCCGTGAAGACGGTGGAGCAGGCGACGGGCCTGAGCATCAACCACTACGTCGAGGTCAACGTGCTCGGGTTCATCGACGTGGTGGAGTCGCTGGGCGGCGTCACCGTCTGCACGCCGGTGCCCATCGACGACCCGAAGACCAAGCTGAACCTGCAGCCGGGGACGTACACGCTGGACGGCGTCAACGCGCTCGCGTACGCCCGCACGAGGGCCACCGCGCGCTCCGACCTCGACCGGATCGACCGGCAGCAGCAGGTCGTCTCCGCACTGCTCGGCAAGGCGCTCAGCGGTGGCACGCTGGCCAACCCGGCCAAGCTCGCCGGATTCCTCGACTCCACGTTCAAGACGCTCACCGTGGACGCGGCCCTGCAGAAGGACCTGCTCGGCATGGTGAACCAGTTCAAGGACGTCTCGACCGACGACGTCTCGTTCGCGACCGTGCCGCTGGCCGACGTGAACTACCACACGCCCACGGGCGAGTCCGCGGTGCTGTGGGACAAGGCGTCCGCCCGTGACCTGTTCCAGCGGATCGACGCCGACCAGCCCCTCGTCAAGCCGTCCGCCAAGGCCTCGGCGTCTCCTTCGGGCGGCCCCGCGGCGTCGGCGAGCGCCTCCCCCTCGGCAGGGCCCACGGCCTCTCCCACGGCGCTGACGATCCCGCCGGGCCGCATCTCGGTCAAGGTGCTCAACGGCACGCTCGTCACCGGCCTGGGCGCGACCACGAAGGCCCGCCTCGTCGAGGCCGGGTTCATGGTGCCGTCGGCCCCGGGCGACACGGCCCGCCGCGACTTCGTCACCACGGTCATCCGCTACCCGCCCGGCCGCGAGGACTCGGCGCGTACGGTGGCCGCCGCCATCCCGGGGGCCGAGTTGCGCGAGCAACCCGACGTGACCGGCATCGAGGTCGTCGTGGGCCAGAAGAACCACGACGTGAAGAAGGTGACGGTGGCCGCGCCGGAGGGCTCCGCCACGCCGGCGACGCCCACGCCGCAGGCGACCCCCTCCGCCCGCACCGCCACGCAGAACATCTGCAAGAAGTGACCGCCCCGGCCCGCGGCGGCCTCGGACCCCGCGGCTACCGAGCTCCGGCCCTGATCGCGTCGCGGACCGCGTCGAGGAGCGTGGCGGCCCTCCGGTCCGGTACGCCTTCCCGGATGTGGTTCATGACGTAGCCGAAGGCCAGGCCGGTCTCCGGGTCGGCGAAGCCGAGCGAGCCGCCGTAGCCGGGGAATCCGAAGGCGGTCGGGCTGTGCCAGAAGGCGTCGGGTGTCGGCAGGCCGAAACCGGTGGCGATCCGGACGGGCACGCGCAGGACGCGGTCCACACCGCTCACCTGCTCGGCGGTCGCCGCCGTCAGAGTCGCGGGTGAGAGGACGCGATGCCCGTCGACCTCGCCGATGAGCGCGGCGTAGAAGCGGGCCAGCGCGCGGGCGGTGCAGATGCCGTTGGTGGACGGCATCTCCGCGAGCTGCTCGGCGGGGTCGTCGTGGTTCAGCATCGGCGTGACGACGGTCATCGCCCGCATCGTCAGCGACGTGGGATCGGCGTAGGCCCTCATCACCTCGCGCGCGGGCTCGGGCAGGGCGTCCAGATCGATCCCGGCCAACGCGCCGAGGTCGATCGGGGCGGCGACGATCCGGCTGACCCGGTCCTGCTCGGATTCCGGCAGCCCGATCCACAGGTCCAGGCCGAGCGGTGCCGCGATCTCCTCGGCGAGGAACGTGCCGAGACTGCGGCCGGTCACCCGGCGGACGACTTCGCCGACCAGCCAGCCGTACGTGTGGGCGTGGTAGCCGTGATCGGTGCCCGGCTCCCAGAACGGCCGCTGGGCGGCCAGTGCGGTCACCATGGGGTCCCAGGCGATCGCCTCCGCCGGAGTGATCGGGTGATCGAGCGCGGGCAGCCCGGCCTGATGGGTGAGCAGCCAGCGGACCGGGATCCGGTCCTTTCCGCATGCCGCGAACTCCGGCCAGTAGTCGGCGACGGGTGCGTCCAGGTCCAGTTCGCCGCGCTCGGCGAGCAGGTGCGCGCAGGCGGCGGTGACGCCCTTGGTGGTGGAGAACACCACCTGCAGGGTGTCGCGCTCCCAGGGGCGGCCGGTCCCGGGGTCGGCGATCCCGCCCCACAGGTCGACGACCTTCCGGCCGTGCAGGTAGACGGCGACAGCGGCGCCCACTTCCTGTCCGCCGGCCAGGTTGGCCGCGAACGCCTCACGTACCGCTTCGAATCCGGGTGCGGTCTCGCCGCCGATTTCGGGCATGCGTCATCGCCTTCGTGATGGGATTGATCGGGGGGAGTGCTATCTCCGCCAGTGCCCGATGAGCCAGGCGCAGATTTCCGGCTCGGTCATCTCGGGAAACTCTTCGGACAACGTGACGAGCGCGCGCAGCGCTTCGTCCCGGTCCATGCCTCGCGCCGCCGCTTCTTTCAGGTATTCCTGTCGTGCGGCGGTAGGACGTCCGCCGCCGGCGCCACGGCCCGGCAGGCCGTTGCGCCACTCGATGATCTCCGCCAGGCGGTCAGGCCGCCAGCCGGGCGTGCCGTCGACCTCGACATCGGGCTCGGGGAACGGGTGCTCCGAATCGCCTGGATAGCGGGAGCGCCACTTGTGCACCGCGTGCCTGCTCACGCCCAGCGCCTCGCCGACGCCGACGACGCCGAGGTAGCGCTCGGTCATGGTGCACCAACTCTGTCTGTACGGCCTCCTCCGCGGTTCTCATTACTACCACGCCCATGACGACGGACTAACTTCGTCCCTTACAGAGACGAAGTTAGACCAGGAGGCGGAACTCGTCAACAGGGGTTTCCCCTGATCGGAGGTCACGCGAAGGAGACGATCTCCGTCTCACCTGCGAGAGGGGCGCTGCATCGGCGGGGGCTCCCCCGGCAGGCGGAGCGTGCGGTGGACCATCTGATGCAGGTAACTGCGGAAGCGCCACAGCGCGCCGGGATGGTCGTGGTCGTAGCGGCGGCCCGACCGGTCGTAGACGCCGCTCTGCACGAAGCTGTGCACGCACCAGATCACCGAGTTGATGGTGTAGTCCACGTCCACGTCCGGGGCGGTCACCAGGGGAGTGATGGTGTCGATCACGAACTGCGCCGCCGGCGCGGCGTACATCGGCTCCAGCTCGGGGATGTCGGTGGCGTCGGAGAGCCACCTGTGGGTGTAGAGCGCCGGATACTCCGGCTGGCGGCAGCAGAAGTCGACGTATAGGTCGAGGAGCCGGTGCAGGGCGACGATCTTCTGCTCGGGCGGGGCACCGACGATGTCCTTGATCCCTTTTTCCAGGACGGCGTTGTGCGCGCTGTTCATGCGGTCCATGACCTCGAGGTAGATCTCCCGCTTGTCGCCGAACTGCCGCCTGACGTAGGCCACATCCGCGCCCGCGGCGTCGGCGATCTGCCGCATGTCCGTGCCGTCGTAACCCAGCCCGGCGAACAGGCGGGTCGCCACCTGGAGAACGCGGTCGGACAGGCCCCCGTCGCCCGTACCCGTCATGCGGTAGTCGGTTCCCGCCTGGTTCCCCCCTAAT
Organism: Microbispora sp. KK1-11; assembly: GCF_006874435.1. Classification (NCBI taxonomy): domain Bacteria; kingdom Bacillati; phylum Actinomycetota; class Actinomycetes; order Streptosporangiales; family Streptosporangiaceae; genus Microbispora; species Microbispora sp. KK1-11. The sequence goes on from NZ_VIRJ01000013.1 coordinate 69,709, forward strand.
CACGCACTTGCCCCCGGTAGGCGCGATCCGGAACTGTTCCGGACGCTCGCCGACCTTGTGTGGGTTCGCGACGGGCAGGGATCTTCATGGGGATCCCGACGCCTATGGAGGTCCCCTCGTGCACCGATCATGCGGTTGGACGCGTACGTCCGCCCCCTCGGGCTTGCGGAGGGCGGATTGAGCCTCCGGTTCGGGGTGCTGGGCCCGGTCGAGGTCAGGAGGAACGGCAGGCCGGTCCCACTCGGCTCGCCCAAGCAGCGCGCCCTGCTGACCGCGCTGCTGCTCGAACCCAACCGGGTCGTGTCGATCGACCGGCTGGTCACGGCCGTGTGGGACGAGGAGCCGCCGCGCTCCGCCGTCGCCAACGTCCGCACCTACGTCAACCGGCTGCGGGGCACGCTCGGCGAAGGCGACCGGCTGGCGGCCCGGCCGCCCGGCTACGTCCTCACCGTGCACGCCGGCGAGCTCGACGTGACCGAGTTCGCCGATGCCCTGCGGCAGGGCAGGAAGGCCCTGTCCGCCGGGCGGGCGGAGGCGGCGCTTCGGCACCTGTCGGCGGCCCTCACCCGGTGGCGGGGCGCGCCGGCCGAGGACGTGCCCAGGTCGGCGGCGCTCGGCCCGCGCCTGGACGCGCTCGCCGAGCAGCGCTGCCTGGCTCTGGAGGCACAGGCCGAGGCCCGGCTCATGCTGGGCGAGCACGCCGACGCGGTGCCGGAGCTCCGTGAGACGGTGGCCGCTCATCCCACCAGGGAGCGGCTGTGGGGCAGCCTCATGCTCGCGTTGTATCGCACCGGCGACTCCGCGGCCGCGCTGTCCGCCTATGGGCAGGCGCGCACGTTCCTGGCGGAGGAACTGGGCGTCGAGCCCGGGCCGGAGCTGGCCGAGCTGCACCGGAGCATACTCAACCGGGACCCCGCGCTCTGCGCGGTTCCTCTGCTCCCCGCCCCCGGCCCCTCCCGCCCGGCGCCCCCGCAGGAAGCAGGGCCGGAAGCAGGGCCGGAAGCGGGGCCGAAGGCGGCGCCGACGCCGGTCACGGGTCCCGGAAGTCTCGTGAGTCTCGTGGGCCGGGACCTGGAGCTGGATGAGCTCGTGGCCGCGATCGCCGCCTCTCCCCCGCGGCCCGTCGCCGTTCACGGCCCCGCGGGGGTGGGCAAGTCGGCCCTGGCCCTGCATGCCGTCCGGATGGCGGCGCCGGATTTCCCCGGCGGCGTGCTCCACGTCGATCTGCGGTCCCTTCCCCGGCCCGGCGCGTACGAGACGCTGGCGCGGCTGCTGAGCCTGCTGGGGCCGGCGGGCGAGCAGATCGCTCCGGACCTCGACGACGCGGTGCTCCAGTTCAGGACCGCCACGACCGACAGGCGCGTGCTCGTCCTCCTCGACAACGTGACCGACGAGGGGCAATTGCGTTCTCTGATCGGCGCCTGCCCGGACTGCCGGTTCGTCATCACCAGCAGGAGGGTGCTCGCGGCGCTCGACGATGTCGACCATCTGCCGCTCGCTCCCCTGACGGACGATGCGGCGTACGAGCTGCTGTCCCGGCTCTGCGGCCGGGACCGGCTCGATCCCGAGCAGGTGAGGAGGGTGGCCCGGCTCTGCGACAACCTGCCGCTCGCGCTGCGGATCGCGGGCAAGCGACTGGCGGTCAGGCAGGAGTGGACGCTGGCGGCGTTCGCCGACATGCTGGCCGACGAGGAGCACCGGCTCGACCTCCTGACCTGCGGTGACCTTTCCGTGCGGAGCGCCCTCGACCTCGACTACCAGGCCCTGCGGCAGTGCGGGGGGACGGCGGACGGCAGCGCGCTCGCCCTGTTCCACCGCCTCGGCGAGCGAGGGATGGCCGACTGCGGGTCGGCGACCGCGGCAGGGCTCCTCGGGTGCGACCGGCGCACGGCGTGGGCGGCGCTCGGCAGGCTGGCCGATCTCCGCCTGATGAAGTCGGTCGCTCCCGACCACTACCGGATGAACGACCTCACCCGCCTGTACGCCATGGAGATCGCCAGAACCGCGGGAAAACACGAGAGCGGGAATTCGGCGGTATTGATTTAGGGTGGCGACGCGAGAGCGGAGCGCCCTTTGCGTAAACAGGGCGCTCCGCTGTACCCGTTCAGCAGGTGTATTGCCACGGAGTGCAGTAGCCACTGGGGATGCCCGACCCGGTGCAGCAGTAGCGGCGGACGCAGGTCCCCGAGTACTCGTACCAGCAGTTGACCGCCTCCGCGCGGGTGGCCGGGACCAGCCGGGCGACCATCCGGTCCGCCAGCCGCTGAATCGTCCGTGTCATTCAGTTCCTCCTTCTGAAGGACTCCTTTTCGGTGACCGACATTAGGAGCGGCTTCGCTCACGGACGTACGACTCAGATACACGAATTCCTGTATCGGCTTCGCCTGGTTCACGCGTTCATCCGCCGGAGCACGACACCCGTGATCCTGCTTTCCGGGAGGAGCCCCCACTGCCGGGAGTCGGTGCTGCGCGACGGGTTGTCCCCGAGGACGAGCAGCCGCCCCGGCGGCACCCGGGCCTCTCCCAACGCCTCGAATCCCGGAGGGATCGGATCCCCTGCCACGGCCGCGGCCCGCTTGATCACCAGGTTCGTGCCGCCGCCGAGCGCGACGCCCTCCCCCGGGCCCACGCGGGAGATGACCACGATGTCCCCGCGCCGGACGCGCCGGCCGGGTCGGCCCTGTCGCAGCCTGCGTACGAGAACCCGGTCACCGGGCCGCAGACCGGGCGCCATGCTCTCCCCGTGCACCTCGACGACGCGCAGGGTCCGCCTGGCCGCCATCACGACGCCGCCTCCGAGCGCCGATGCGAGCAGGACGAGCAGGACGGGTGTCATCGCGCCCCCGAGAGCCGGTCGCGCGGGGCGCCGGCGTCCCGGTCCTCCCGCTGCCGGTATCCCTCCGCCTGCAGGGCGAACAGGTGGGCGTAGATCCCGCCGCACGCGAGCAGCCCAATGTGCGTGCCCTGCTCGGCGACCTGTCCGCCGTCGAGGACCACGATGTGGTCCGCGTCGCGCACGGCGCCGAGCCGATGGCTGATCAGCAGGCTCGTACGGCCGCGGCGGTGCTCCCGCAGGCCCTGATGGATCTCGTGCTCCGCCTCGGCGTCGAGGCCCGAGCTGGGCTCGTCCAGGATCAGCAGGTCCCGCTCGCCCCGCAGGTAGGCGCGGGCGAGGGCGAGCCGCTGCCACTGCCCGCCCGACAGGTGGACGCCCACGCCGCCGCCGTCCTCCGAGAGACCGTCCTCCGCGGTGCCGTTCTCGGCGGTGCCGTTCTCGGCGGTGCCGGCGAAGATGCGGGACAGCATGGTGTCGTACCCCCCGGGCAGGCCGCTCACGACGCCGTGCACGCCCGCCCGCCGCGCCGCCGCCTCGATCCTCCCCCGGTCGTCCAGCGCGGCGAGATCGCCCAGGCCGATGTTCTCGGCCGCGGTCATGTCGTACTCCATGTAGTCCTGGAACACCGCCCCGATCCGGGCGCGAAGCTCCGCCGGGTCCAGCTCTCTGAGATCGATCCCGTCCCACAGGACCGAGCCGCGTTCCGGGTCGTACATCCGGCACAGGAGCTTGACCACCGTGCTCTTGCCCGCGCCGTTCCTCCCGGCGAGCGCCACCGCGCTGCCGTACGGGATGGTCAGGCTGACGCCGCGCAGGGCCCAGGGATGGCCGGGCGAGTAGCGGAACCACACGTCCTTCAGCTCGATCCCCCGGCGCAGCGGGCCGGCCCGCCGGGGCCGGGCCGGGACCGGCAGGTCCGGCTCGGCGTCCAGGACGGCGAGGTAGTGGCCGAACAACAGCACCTGCTGATGCGCGGTGACGAGTTCGACGACGAGGCCGCTCGCCGCCGCCTGGACTCCGGCGACGGCGGCGACGAACAGCGCGACGTCGCCGACCCCGCCCGTGCCGTTCGCCGCGGAGACGAGAACCCACAGCAGGCCGCCCCCGGCCGCCAGCGCCGCCGTGGTCCCGGTGACGGCCTGGACGCCCAGCTCGCGCCGGTCGGTGCGGCTCCGCTCGGCGTTCGCGGCCCGCCGCTGGGCGTTCATCAGCCCGCGCAGGTGCGCCCCGATGCCGAAGAGCCTCAGCTCCTTGGCCGCCTGGACGTTGACGAGAAGCTCCCCGAAGAAGAACTCGCGGCGCTCGACCGGGCCGATGCCCCACAGCATCGCGGCACGCCGCCGGGACAGCCAGAGCTCCGCGGCCAGAGACGGCGCCGCGGCGCCGACCACGAGGGCGGCCATCCACGGGCTTATCGTCACGAGGGAGACGAGGAACCCGGCACCGGTCATCACCGTTCTGGCGGCGCCCAGGGCGGCGGAGACCACCATGCCCGGGGTCGCCCCGCCGTACTGCTGGGCCATGCGGATCCGGTCGAGGAACGCGGGGTCCTCGAACCTGGCGAGGCCGACGAACCGCTCGGTGGCCCTGAAGAGGCTGTCCTGGGCGACGAGCCCGATCCTGCGCCCGCTCTCGTCCCTTACGTACTGGACGATCTGCGGCCCGAGCGCCGTCAGCAGCCCGCACCCGGCGAGCACGGCGCCCAGCGCCGCCGTCACACCGGCCCCGGGCCGGCCGCCGGCGATCTCGTCGAGGACCAGCTTGGTGCACCAGGCGATCGTCACCGGCAGGACGGCCATGAGCATGCTGAGGACGGCGAAGGCGATGGTCAGCCCCCTGCTCGCCCGCCAGGCCATGCCGAGAGCGGTGACCACCCCCCGCGCTCCGGCGAGGCCCCGCACCCGCGCCGTCACGCGTGTACGGGAATCTTGTCGAGGTCCTCGAGAGTGGTCCCGCTGGCGACGACCCTTCCGCGCACGTCGACCAGGGCGAGGGACGGGAAGCCGTTCACCTGCAACGCCTTCGTGAGGCCGGTGCCGTACTCCTCGATCAGCACCAGGGCGACCGGCTCCAGCGTCCGCCGTTCGTCCGCCACCTCCTCCTCCGTACCGACGAGCACGGCGAGCACGTTGCCGCGTCCTCCGGGGAAGGATCGCGCGCGCTCGGCGAACTGCGGCAGGCGGTCGTGGCAGGCCGAGCAGCCGGGCGAGAAGACGCCGACGAGGACCGGCTCGGTCAGCGTCTCGTCGGAGACGTGGACGCCGTCGGTGCTCACCGCGGAGAAGCCGCCGATCATCGCCCCGGGTGGGAGCACGATCGACGGGGACACCACCGGCCTCTCCGACAGCATCTCCTCGTGCGCCCGCAACCGCCGGATCACCCCGACCGTCAGCACCAGGTCGATCAGGCACAGGACGCCGACGCCCAGGACGAGCGCTGTCAGAAACGGCATGAGGGACTACCTCCGTCAGGGTGAACTGGTGAAGAGACCGGCGATCTCGCCGATCGCGGAAAGCAGGACCGCCGCGGCTCCGGCCGCAAGGGCGACCCCGGCGACCCCGGCGAGCCCGGCCGCCCCGAGGCCCACGGGGACGACTCCGGTCCCGGCCTGGATCGCTCCGGCCGCCGCTGCCACGATGAGCACGGCGTTGCGCGCGAGATGACCGGGGCCCACCGGAACGGCGGAGGCGCCGAAGCAGCGGCAGGGAACCCGCCTGCCGCGCCCCAGGGCGACCACGATGGCCACGGTGAAGGCCACGAGCAGCCCGAGCGCGACGCAGAAGCCGGCGAGCATGGTGGGCGGCCAGGCCAGCAGCGGCGCGACGGCGACCTCGGCGGCGACGACGAGGACCGCGACGGGCCGGGCCGGCAGCCGCGTGAGGGCGCGAGTGGCCACCGTGAACTCCTCGTACGCCGCCCGCCCGCGCAGCTTGCTCATGGCGGACGTGAGGAAGACGATCCCCGTGAGCAGCCGGCAGAAGGCGAAGAGATAGGCCACGGGCGTCCTCATCCCCGGTCGGGCGGGCGGGTCGCCCATCACGCTAGGAACCGCCGCGGGACGCCGGATACACGACGGCTACACGCTCCGATGTATCGGGGACGAACGGAAGTGAACGGCCACAAGAATGCGCTGACCACTGCGCCGTAACTCCCGGCCCCACTGATACGTGGTCTGGTAGGAGGGCAGCACCGGCAGGCAGTAGACGCCTGTCACATTGTTCCGCCCGAGGCTGGTGGCGCGAATTCCCGCCCGGCGGATCGATCGGCCGCTTGAATCGTTCATCGGCAGGGCCGAAAACCTATGTCCCTGTAATGACGCGCCGCCTGCGGTCGTCATCAGCGGAATCACCTGGCCAAGGAATGGACCACCATGGTGCCCGCGCGAATTTTGCCGGCGTGGTGCAGGGACTGCATCATGGATGGACGTTCGGGCCGGCGAGGCAATCGGAGCGTGGCGGAAACGCGGCCTTGGGCGACCGAAGGGCGACGATGAAGGCATTTCTGGTTTTCCTGGGCGTCGCCGCGGCGGGTGCGGTGATCGTGGTTCTCCTGCTGTTGCGGAACCCGGCGGGTGGCGGTGTCGACGAGAAGCCCGTCGCCTCCGTTTCCACCGCCGCGGCCTCCGCTTCCCCCGTGGCCCGGAAAAGCGTGCTGCTGGACGCCGAGGGCGCCGTCATCGAGGAGTTCTCCGGCGACTGCACGGACAGCGGATATGCCTACCTCTGCCGGTATGTCAGAGAGCGGATTGTCGCCGAGGACCCGGGACTGCTCACCCGCGACGGTCTGACGATTCAGACGACGATCGACCAGCGGCTCCAGCGGGCGGCGCAACGGGCCGTCGACGCCTACGTCCACCGCGACGACCCGCAGATCGCCACGCAGGTCATGATCACTCCGGGCGAGGGGACCGTCAAGGCCATGGTCACCAGCCGTGATCCCGCCGACGGGCCGGGCCTCCACCAGGGCACGACGGCAATGCCTTACGCCCTGGCCGCCGCGCTCGCCGCCGGTTTCCGGTACGACGACGGGTTCGTGGTCTCGGACGAGTACCGCCCCTCGATCTTCGCTAAGTTCAAGAACTGCGCGGGCCGGCCTGTCGCAGATCCGTACCACAGCATCCACAACCGGAAGAAGGGCGGAGTCCGGCTCGTCACCTTGCGGTCGGGCACCCGGGACGCGGTGAACACCTTCTTCATGCGACTTCAGGAGAAGGTGGGCCTGTGCGAGACCGTCCAGATGGCCCAGCGGCTCGGGCTCAAAAGCTTCGACGGGAAGCCGCTCCAGGAGTTCGAGACCTTCCCCCTGGGCGTTACCGAGGCCGATCCCGTCTCGGTGGCCAACTCGTACGCGAGCCTCGCCGCCCGCGGGCGCTTCTGCGAGCCGAGGGTGATCACGGAGATCCGGGACGGCTCGGGCGCCGCACGTACCTTCCCTGCGCACTGCGCGCAGGTCCTGGACCCGGCGGTCGCCGACGCGGTCACCGGCGTGCTGAAGGACGTTCTGGCCAAGAGCGCGCTCAAGGGCATCGGCCGCGAGGCGGCGGGCATGCCCGGCGACGGCGACATCTTCAGCACCGCCTGGTACGCCGGCTACACCCCCGGCCTGGCCTCGGCCGTCAGCCTCGGCGACTCTCGCAGCACGATCCGCTACCCGTTGATCGACGTCACCATCGGCGGCCGCCGCTACTCACACGTGGACGGCACGTCGGTTCCCGGCCTGATCTGGAAGAAGACGATGACCGAGGCGGTGCGGGGGACGCAGGAGACCCGCTTCACCCGGCCGGACGCCGAGCGCTTCGGCGGCTGCCGCGACGCCTGCCCGAGCTGACCGTCGCCGTCCAGGCTCGCCCCGGTCCGCGCGGCTCCGCTCGGCGCTCACGGCCCGTCGCTGGGCGTTCATCAGCCCGCGCAGGTGTGCCCCGATGCCGAAGAGCCTCGGCCGCCTCCTGTCGCGACAGGAAAAGAGAGGACCCTCACGACTGGTAGGATCCGGCCCATGGAGATTGAGGTCGACAGAATCTAGCCACCGAACTGCCGGTGGCTTTCACCTGTGGGGAGCGTCGCTCCCTCATCGGTGACGACTATTCACTCCCCGCAGGGCCGTCGGTCCGCCGATTCATGGCGTTGACCTTCCTGCGTGAACCTCACCGGCACGTTCGCACCGCACCGACCTCGGTTACGAGTCCGTGCCCGCGAACGCACCTGATGTCGATCTCGCCGTCTCTCCGGCTTCTCTTCGCTCCGACAGCGGGCCCGCCCGTTGTCGCATGTCGGCGGGCTTCCGTTGCCGTGATCGACTCCGTTGCCGCACCGGCACCTGGCCACCCGTACCCGTCGTCGTCGCGCGATGGAAGACAGGCGTGCCGGCCCTCGCATTCCGGTCCCGGCGCCTCATCACCTCGCTGTGAGCACTGATCCCCATCACACCCGTCCGCGGTGACGGGCAGAAAGAAGAGAACCACCAGCGATGTCCACCAAATCCGCCATCACCCTCCGCGACCTGACGTTCGAATGGCCCGACGGCAGCGTCGCGCTCTCCGGCGTCAACGGCACGTTCACGACCGGCCGCACCGGCCTCATCGGCCGCAACGGCGCCGGGAAGTCGACCCTGCTGCGGCTGATCGCCGGAATCCTGACCCCGACAGCCGGCCGGATCGACACGATCGGCGAGGTCGGCTACCTGCCGCAGACGCTCACCCTCCATCAGGAGACGACCATCGCCGGGCTCCTCGGCATCGACGGCGTCCTCGCGGCGATGAAGGCGATCGAGGCCGGCGACGTCGACCAGCGGCACTTCGACACCATCGGCGACGACTGGGACATCGAGGCACGAGCCGACGAGGCGCTGCACCAGATCGGCTTCACCGCCAAGGATCTGGACCGCCGGATCGCCGAGGTCTCCGGCGGGGAGGCGATGCTCATCGCCATCACCGGCCTGCGCATCCGCCGCACTGCGATCACGCTGCTCGACGAGCCCACCAACAACCTTGACCGGCCCACCCGAGCCAAGCTCGCCGAGTTCGTGGACGAATGGCCCGGGACCCTCGTCGTCGTCAGCCACGACCTCGAACTTCTTGAGCACATGGAGAACACCGCCGAGCTCCACGCCGGAAACCTCGACACCTTCGGTGGCCCCTACAGCGCGTGGAAGGAGCACCTGGAGCAGGAGCAGGCCGCCGCCGTTCAGGCCGCCCGTTCGGCCCAGCAGGCGCTCAAGGTCGAAAAACGCCAGCGGGTCGAGGCCGAGACCAAGCTCGCCCGCAGAGAGCGCACCGCCAAGAAGACACAGAAGGACGGAGGCATCCCGAAGATCCTGGCCGGCAACCGCGCCAGCAAGGCGCAGGCATCCGCCGGATCGCTGCGCTCCACCCTCGACGACAAGGTCCAGGCCGCTCAGGCCGCCGTGGACGCCGCCGACGCACGCGTCCGCGAGGACGCGCACATCAACCTCACGCTTCCCGATCCCGACGTACCGCGTGGCCGTCGCCTCGCCGAGCTCCACGACGAAGACCGCACCGTGGTCATCCAGGGACCGGAGCGGGTGGCCCTCGTCGGGCCGAACGGGGCCGGGAAGTCGACGTTGGTCGAGCAGCTCGTCCAGGGCGGAACGCCGGCTCCGGGCCGAGCGCACGGGAGGCTCCTGACCGATCTCATCGGTTACCTGCCCCAGCGCCTCGACGGACTCGATGAAGACGCGAGCGCCATGGCGAACGTGCAGTCGGTCGCTCCCGGCACAACGGCCGGAACGATCCGCAACCAGCTCGCCCGTCTGCTCCTCCGCGGGGACAGCGTCGACCGTCCCGTCAGCACCCTCTCGGGCGGCGAACGCTTCCGGGTCTCGCTCGCGAAACTCCTTCTGGCCGAGCCGCCCGCCCAGCTGTTGATCCTCGACGAACCCACCAACAACCTCGACATCGCGAGCGTCGAGCAACTCGCAGAAGCGCTCGACGCCTACCGCGGAGCCCTCCTCGTCGTCAGCCACGACTTCACGTTCCTCGAACGGATCGGCATCGACACGGTCCTCGAACTCGGCGCGGACGGGCGCATGCGCCAACGTCCCGACCTGAACGTCTGACACCGTGGACTGACACGTAGAGCGCGCACGACCACGGACCGGATGACGCAGGGCAGGGACGGGCGAGCACGTGGCCGCGGATGGTTCCCGGACATGCAGGCCATTCCCCGCGTGCGGGGAGTTCTTCCGCGGCCTTCACCGTCGCCGATGTGGACCACTCTGACGGGGCATCGGCGATACCGGCTCGTCCGGCCCTGGCTGCCCGCGACACCTGGGCACAGCGGACATTTCGGCCACGTCGAGGAGCCCGAGGGCGTTCGACCTCAGCCGCGCATGCTCTCGTCGCTCAGCTCGTTCAGCGGGGTCAGCGTGGCCGAGGCCTCGTCGTGATCCATCCCGGTCGCCTCCAGCAGATCGACGGCGATGGAGCGCAACTGCGCGATGATGACGTTCGCCGAGAAGCCCAGGGTCTTGGGCCGCTCCCGTGCGGCGACGGCGAGCAACGCCTGCCTGGCCAACATCGGTTCGCGCCCAGCCCCCAGTTCGAGCTGGAGCAGCAGCGCCGCCTCCGAGACCTCGCGCAGCAACTCGGCCAGGGCGAGCGGTGGCGGGCTCGCCTCCCCCATCGCCGCGAGTGTGCGGCGGACCAGAACGCGTGCGTTGCGCAGCGCCAGATCCACCGGTAGGGCGACGGTCGTGTACCTGGCCAGTCTGGCCCTGTGATGCCAGCGCAGCGGCGAGATCCTGATGATCTCCTTGCTGTTCTCCAGCGCCGCCGCGAAATCCTCGACCGCGGTCTGGGTCCTGCGTCCGCACTCCAGTGCTTCGGCGGCCAGATCCATATCTCCCTTTTCGATCGCCTCCGCCGTCTGTTCCAGCACGGTGGAGAAGGCGTCGAGCACGCCGGACAGATGTCTGCCCGCGATGGCGAGGGGACTGGCGGGCAGCAGTGCGACCGCGACGATGCCGACGATGCCGCCGGTGAGCGCATCGGCCATCCGGTCCAGCCCGCCGCCGTCCTCGCCCGGCACCAGCATGGCGACCAGCACCGCGGACGACCCGGCCTGCGACACGAACAGCTCGCCGCTGTTCAGTACCCACGCGACGGTCATCGCCAGCGCGATCACGAGCGCCAGCTGCCAGGGGCCCGAGCCGATCCAGGACACCAGCAGGTCGCCGATGCCCACGCCCAGACTGACACCGATCACCAGCTCGGCCACCCTGCGCAGCCGCTGCCCCAGCCCGACGCCCACGCAGATCATCACAGAGATGGGCGCGAAGAGAGGGTGGGCGTGGCCGAGCAGATGAACGGCGACGATCCAGGCCAGCGCGGCGCCCACGGCACACTGCGCGATAGAAGGCCCGATCAGACCGAACGTGCCCAGCCGCTTCCTCACCTGATCACCGAGCCACCTTCGCACTCCTCCACGATCGCGGATCTTTATGACATTGAGATCACATTTGCCCCGAATTCTTCTGATTCGACCCATTCAGTGGAGGCCAGGCATCTCAGGCGGACGTCGTCGCCGACCGATGCGGCGGCGCCACCCGGCTCGCGCCTAACCCGCGTCGACGCGGCGGGCCGTGCTGAACCGGCGTTGGTAGGCGGCGGGGCTGATCGACAGCTTCCTGGCGAAGACCCGTCGCATGCTTTCGTAACTGGGGAACCCGGCGAGGGCCGCGGCCTGCGTCGCGGTGTGTCCTTGATCGAGCAGCGCCCTGGCCATGTCGAATCGGATGTTCTCCACGTAGCGGGCCGGTGTCGTGGACAGCTCGTCGCGGAAAAGTCGGGTGAGGTGCCGGGTGCTCACGTTGAGGTGCTTCGCGAGCTCACCGAGTGAGTGGTCCCCGCAGGGGTTCGCCGTCACCAGGTCCGTGACTTCACGCAGAGCCGACGAGCGGGGCGGCGGTCCTTGCAGCGGTGCCGAGAACTGGGACTGGCCACCCGCACGCTGCATGTACACCACCAAGGCGCGGGCGACGTCGCGTGCGAGGTCGGGCCCGTGGTCCTCTTCGACGAGGGCGAGCGCCAGATCGATGCCGGCCGCCACTCCTGCCGACGTGTACGTGGTGCCGTCACGAACGTAGATCGCGTCGGGCTCGACGCGGCACGCCGGACACCGGGCGGCGAGCTCGTGCGCGACCTTCCAGTGGGTGGTCGCGCGCTTGCCGTCGAGGAGGCCGGCGGCGGCGAGGACGAACGCCCCGGTGCAGATCGACGCGACCCGGCCGGCCGCAGCCGCCGATATCCGCGCGGCGTCCGCCAGGTCGCCGGGGACACGGGCGCGCGGATAGAGATCGGACCCGGCCACCAGCAACGTGTCGAGAGCCGTCTCCGAGGAGACGGCGCCGTCCACCGCGATCCGGACCCCGAGGTTCGACGTGACGTCCGCACCGGTCGGCGACAGCAGCACGATCCGGTAGTCGGCACCGACCCGGTTCGCCTCCTTGAACACCTCCGCGGGACCGGCGACGTCCAGCAACGTCACTCCGTCGTAGACGAGGATCGCGACGCGACGGGGAGCAGCGTCCGCCACCCCGGCCTCACCGGAGCCGGATCCACTCGGCGACCGGCCGTACGCCACCGGCACTGACCGTTGTCGGGCCGGCGACGCGGGAGGCATGGACACGGTTCATTGGTAGCACACCGTCATCGGAGATCACGGGGATCCTCCTGGGTCCTCAACCTGCAGCGGGCGTCGAGGCCACGCGCCGGACCCGGCTACGTGACGTGGTGCCGGGCGCGGTGGAGCACCCGGCTGAGATTTCGTCCTGTCCGGATATAGGTGATTCCTGGCCGGACGAAGGCGGCGCCGCACGCCGATCGACGGGAAGCATTGAAATCGGACACACGATACACAGCCCGACATACTTCCCGGAAGGTCAGGGGTCATGCCAGAGGTCATCGCGGGGTTGGAGATTCCTGAGACAGCGGCGGTCGCCGAAGCGACCAGGCTCGTCCAGGAGACGACCAGCCCCCTCATCTACCACCACTCCCGGCGGGTCTTCTTCTTCGGCCTGATTCACGCGCACAAGCTCGATGTGGAACCGGATCCGGAGCTGCTCTACTTGGCGGCCATGTTCCACGACAGCGGCCTCCTGACTCCCTTCCCCGAGGTCGAGCAGCGCTTCGAAGTGGACGGCGCCGACCATGCGCGCAAGTTCCTCCTCGACCGGGGCTTCTCGACGGCCGCAGCCGAGACCGTCTGGACGGCGATCGCGCTCCACACCACGCCGGGCATCCCTGACCGGATGGCCCCGGAAATCGCGTGCACGCACCTCGGCGTCCTGACCGACGTGATCGGCTTCGGCCTGGACGGACTGGAACACGATCAGCTGAGCGCGATCCTCGCCGTTCACCCACGAGGGGACTTCAAGAACGAGTTCCTGCGAACCTACGTCGACGGGCTCAAGAACCGCCCGGAAACCACGAACGGCACCGTGAACTCCGACGTGCTCGAGCACTTCATCCCCGGCTTCCAGCGCATGAAGACGGTCGAGCTCATCGTCGGCTCACCCTGGCCGAGTTGACCGGACATCACGAGGCCACGCGATGAACGGCGACCGCGAGCGTGCCGTCCCGATCCAGGAACGTTCTTGAAAGGATTCGAGCATGCGAGCGATCACCGTACGAGATCGTGACGCGGACGTCGGCGGCCTCACCCTGACCGACATGCCTTACCCCCACCCCGCGGAGAACGACGTCATCGTGCGCGTGCACGCCGCGGGGTTCACCCCCGGAGAGCTCGACTGGCCGGCAACGTGGTCCGATCGCGCCGGCCGCGACCGGACACCCGGCATCCCCGGGCACGAGCTGTCCGGAGTCGTGGTCGAGCTGGGCTACGGAACGACCGGCCTCAACCGTGGGCCAGCGGGTGTTCGGACCGACCGACTGGACCCGTGACGGATCCCTGGCCGAATACACCACCGTGGAGGCTCGCAACCTCGCCCCCCTCGCGGCCGGCATCGACCACACCGTGGCCGCCGCGCGGCTCGTGCTCGGGCCGATGCAGGCCGACCCCGCCCGCCCTGAACGGCAGACGGGGTTTCGCACACCGAGCCGCTACGTGAGGAGCCGGCGGGCCGTAACCATGCGCTGGATCCGGTCGGTGCCCTCGCAGATCCGGGTGTTCTGCGACGTGCTCTTGGCCCACCTGGGCCGACTGCGCCGCTCCCTCCCGGGAACCATCAACGCCGATGCCCTGGCAAGACCAGCAGGGTGATCGAATTAGCCGGGTACGTCGCAGTGACCCGGCCCTGGTGCACCATGAGATCGTCACCGCGCACGATCGAGTCGAGATCGGCCGGGCTGTAGGTGAACCGCTGCGCCCTGGCGTTGCCGTGCAGTCCGGCGATCGACAACGGTGAGGTCAGCTCACCGCCGGTCTTGTTGATGACCATCAGGGTCAACGCCTTGTCGCGCGAGCGCTGCGCCCCGTACACCGCCAGCTGCCCTTGATCGCTGCTGGCCGCCGACACGCTCACGTCGCCGAACCGGCTCCCCGCGCCGTCATAGTTGCGGTACATCCGGAACGCGTAGGCGCCGGGCTGCGTCGGCTGAGGTTCGCCCCAGATGGTCGCGAGGTCGAGACCCTCACGCCCGAAGATGCCGAGAACGTCGGCCTGCGCCAGGGCGCCGTTGATGTCGTCCAGCGCGCCCCAGTTGTACTCGGTGATCGCGGTCTTCGTGCCGGGGTAGTACTGCGCGACCCACTCCTTCATCTTGCGGATGAACTGCAGCGGCGGCGCGTTCACGCCCGTGGGGCCGATCCAGGACTCCTCGACGTACGTCGGGTCCCACAGCGAACGCGTGGACCGCAGCCGCCACGCGTTGGACTCGGGGTCCTTCCCGCCGTTGATCTGGGGGTAGTAGTGCTGGTCGAAGTAGTTGAGCATGCGCTTGCCGCCGTGCGCGTCGCTGTAGTCCTTCATGTTCTTCAGGAACCACTGCGACAGGTTGAGCCCGCCGTGCGCGGCCGCGTCGGCGCCCGGCGCACATCCGTCCACCCCGGACGCGACCCACTCGCAGTATCCCCATCCGGACGGGCCGAGCACCGCCGCGCTCGGGTCCGCGGCCTTGATGGCCGCGGCGGTCGCGGTGCTCTTGCTGCCCAGCTCGTCGTACGAGACCGCCTCGGGGTGCACGTCGCGATGCGTGGAGTTCCACAACACCGGCTCGTTGTCGAGCTCGTAGATCGACACGCCGCCGCGCGCCGCCGTACCGAACTGGCTCACGAGATGCGACACCATCTCGCCGTCGAACGAGGCGTCCACCGGGATCGAGGTGTCCTCAGGCACCGCCCCGGTGAGGTTCGCGTTGTTGAGCCTGCCGTTGCCGCAGCCGGCGTCCCACTGGTCGAATCCGTCCTGAGCGGGGAACCGGCTGGCCGGGAATCCGCAGGCGAACGGGTGCTGGGCGGGCGAGTCCTTGGCCACCCACCCGCTCATCGGCACGGTGACGACCTGTTTGCTGCCGCGGTCCTGGTTGGTCTTGACGAACGCCTCGACCGTGTTGTCGGGCCCGGCGACGATGTTCTCGAAGTACCAGTCGCTTCCCGTGTTGTAGGTGTGGTTCTTGAAGTTGTAACGCGTGGTCGCGTTGCCGCCCCAGCGCGCCACCGGCAGGCCGATCTCGGCGGCGAACGCCGGGTCGGCGCCGTTCATGCCGTAGATGTCCGGACTGATCGGGTGCCGGGCGGCGGACAGGTCCACCGACAACGTAGGACCCGCTGCCGCCGCAGCCGGGTCCAGGGCCGCCTGGGTGGTCAATGTCCCCGCCACGAAGGACACCGCTACGCCGAGCGTCGTGGCCGATCGCAGCTTCCGCCGCCGTTGAGCACCCATCATCGACGCTCCCGTCAATCGATCCGTCGGTCAACAACCGAGGAGCCTGACCGGACGCTTCACCCGAGTCAAGGCGCCGCAGTCGCGCGGAGGCGGGCGGCCAGGCGGAACCGAAGAAACTTGGCCCCCCTGACTTGGTGCGTCTCCAGGTCAAGCATTGGCCGCCCCGTGACGACCCGGCCGCGGTTCAGGAGGACAACCTGAAAGTTCCACACACAGCCCACGAATGCGGCCACGCCGACAGATCGAGAAGCCGGGCGCCGACCACGTCCACGCGCTGCCGAAGAACGACCGGGAACGCGTCGTGCCGCTCCTTCAGTGGGCCGCTGAGGCGACCACAACCGGAACCCGGTCCGCAAAGCACCAACGGACCGGGTTCTCCCACGTCAAGGACTACTTGAGGAGCTGGCGGGCCATGACCATGCGCTGGATCTGGTTGGTGCCCTCGTAAATCTGGGTGATCTTGGCGTCGCGCATCATGCGCTCGACCGGGAAGTCCCGCGTGTAGCCGTACCCGCCCAGCAGCTGGACGGCGTCGACGGTGATCTCCATGGCGGCGTCGGATGCGGCGCACTTGGCGGCGCTGGAGAAGAACGTGAGGTCCTTGACCGGGGTGCCGTTCATGGCCAGCTCCGACTTGGCGGCGGCGGCGTAGGTGAGCTGGCGGGCGGCCTCCAGCTTCATCGCCATGTCGGCGAGCATGAACTGCAGGCCCTGGAAGTCGGCGATCGGCTTGCCGAACTGCTTGCGCTCCTTGACGTAGCCGAGCGCGTAGTCGAGCGCGCCCTGGGCGATGCCGAGCGCCTGCGCGGCGATCGTGATGCGGGTGTGGTCGAGCGTGGCCAGGGCGGTCTTGAACCCGGTGCCCGGCTCGCCGATCATCCGCGAGGCCGGGATGCGGACGTTCTCCAGGATGACCTGACGGGTGGGCGAGCCCTTGATGCCGAGCTTCTTCTCCTTGGCCCCGAACGAGACGCCCTCGTCGTCCTTCTCCACCACGAACGCCGAGATGCCGCGGGCGCCGGCCGAGGGGTCGGTCACGGCCATGACGGTGTAGTACTCCGAGACGCCCGCGTTGGTAATCCACATCTTGGTGCCGTTGAGCACGTAGTGGTCGCCGTCGCGCTCGGCCCTGGTCTTCATCGCGGCGGCGTCGGAGCCGGCCTCCGGCTCCGACAGGGCGTAGGAGAACATGGCCTCCCCGCGCGCGACCGGCGTCAGGTAGCGCTGCTTGAGCTCCTCGGACGCCGACAGCAGCAGCGGCACGGTGCCCAGCTTGTTGACGGCCGGGATCAGCGAGGACGAGGCGCACGCGCGGGCGACCTCCTCGATGACGATCACGGTCGCGAGCGCGTCGGCGCCCGCCCCGCCGTACGCCTCGGGGATGTGGACGGCGTGCAGATCGGCCGCGACGAGGTCCTTGTAGACCTCCCAGGGGAACTCCTCGTTCTCATCGGCCGCCGCGGCACGCGGGGCGATCTTCTCGTCGGCGAGGGCCCGGACCGTCTCGCGGAGCATCTCGTGCTCCTCAGCGGGGGCGTAGAGAGGGAAGCTCATAGCGCCGATACTAGGACGTCCGACTAGAAAGTTACCAGTCAGTACGACCCCGTCCTTGACACGACACCCTGACAGGGGCGAGGAAGTGGCCGCCTGGCGTCGACCGGGCACGTCCGGAGCCGTACCGTGGGGCCAAAGGCGCCGGTTTGCCCAGGTGGCTCACAGGGCAGTTGACTGGGCCGGTACCATGCCAGATCACAAAGAGTCGGTAAGAGGGGAGCATGCCGTGCCGTACCGCCTCACTGTGCTGGGGACCGGATACCTGGGTGCTACGCACGCGGCGTGCATGGCCGAACTGGGCTTCGAAGTGCTCGGTCTGGACGTGGATCAGAGCAAGATCGAACGACTGCAGCGCGGCGAGCTGCCGATTCACGAGCCCGGCCTGCAGGAGCTCCTCCGCCGCAACCTCGACTCGGGCAGGCTGCGTTTCACCACCTCCTACGAGGAGGCGGCGCAGTTCGGCGACGTCCACTTCATCTGTGTGGGCACGCCCCAGAAGAAGGGCGAGCAGGCCGCCGACGTCTCCTTCCTCGACGCGGTCGTCGAGTCGCTGGCCCCCCACCTCGACCGCGAGTGCCTGGTCGTGGGCAAGTCCACGGTGCCGGTCGGCACCGCCGAGCGCCTCGCGGACAAGCTCGTACGGCTCGCGCCCGCCGGGATGCAGGTCGAGCTGGCCTGGAACCCCGAGTTCCTGCGTGAGGGCTTCGCCGTGCAGGACACGCTCCGTCCCGACCGGATCGTGCTCGGGGTCGCCTCCGAGCGGGCCGAGAAGGTCCTGCGGGACGTCTACGCGCCCCTGGGCGAGGTGCCGATCGTGGTGACCGACTTCCCCACGGCCGAGCTGGTGAAGTCGGCCGCGAACGCGTTCCTGGCCACGAAGATCTCGTTCATCAACGCCATGGCCGAGGTCTGCGAGGCCGCCGGCGGCGACGTCACCCAGTTGTCGCAGGCGCTGTCGTACGACGAGCGGATCGGCGGCAGATACCTCAACGCCGGGCTCGGCTTCGGCGGCGGCTGCCTGCCCAAGGACATCAGGGCGTTCACGGCCAGGGCCGACGAGCTCGGCGCCCACCAGGCGCTCGCCTTCCTCCGCGAGGTCGACGAGATCAACCTGCGCCGCCGCGCCCGGACGGTCGACCTCACCCGCGACCTCCTGGGCGGGGCGTTCGACGGCCGCAGGGTCGCGGTGCTGGGAGCGGCGTTCAAACCCAACTCCGACGACATCCGCGACTCGCCGGCGCTCGACGTGGCCGTGAAGATCGCCGAGCTGGGCGGGCAGGTCACGGTCTACGACCCGGCCGCCCTGTCGAACGCGCGGGCGGCCCACCCCCATCTCGGGTACGCCGGGTCGGCCCTGGAGGCCGCTCAGGGGGCCGAGGTCGTGCTGTTGCTCACCGAGTGGCAGGAGTTCGTCGCCCTCGACCCCGAGGAGCTTGGCGCGGTCGTCACCGCCCGCACCATCGTCGACGGCCGCAACGCGCTCGACGCGGACACCTGGCGCGAAGCCGGCTGGGACTACCGCGCCCTCGGCCGCCCCTGATCTCCCCGCCGGCCCCGCCGGCCGTTCTCGTCCGGGTACGGCCGGAGCGGCCGAGGAGCGCCGTCACCCTGTCCTGAGACGGACGAGGGGCAGGAAGACGTCGTCGACGATCTCGGCGATGACCTCCTCGGAGACCGGCCGCCCGGTCATCAGGAGTTCGTGACGGATCAGGTCGACCGGCAGGTCCGCCAGCCGCGCGGTGATGCGCCGAGGGTCGATCTCCCCGCGCGCGGCGGCGCGGTCGAGGACCTGCTCCATAAGGCGGGGTCCCCCGCGTTCCGCCAGGAGCCGCTCCCGCAGGTCGGCCAAGGTGGAGTCGGTCTCCGCGAAGTATTCGCTCATCTGCATGCTCATCACCACCGCCAACTCGACGCGCCGCTCCGACAGCCAGCGCAGCAGGGCCACGAGATCGTCGCGGAGAGATCCGGTGTCGGGCGCCGTGAACGGGTTCTTCCGGCCGTAGTGACTGATCGCGGCTATCGCCAAATCCGCCCGGCTGGTCCAGCGCCGGTGGACGACCGGCCGGCTGGTCTGGGCACGCGCGGCCACGCCCTCGAACGTGAAGCCGCCATAGCCGAGGCTCACCAGCTCGTCCCAGGCGGCGTCCAGCAACGCCTCCTCCAGCTCGGCCCCGCGCCGCCGGCTTGCGGTCTTCTCTGGCACGACTCCCCCTCAAGATACACGAGCGCATCTTATTGACGGTGCGATGCCCGGCGGATTAGATACACAAGTGCATCTAATCACTGTCCGGAGGTCAACGTGAGCACTCTGCGGCCGCCCGCCGCCCGGGACCACCTCGACCCGGGATTCGTCCGGCTCTCGCTCGTCATGATGACCGGCGCCCTCGCCGTCGTCTTCGACACGACGATCGTCAACATCGCACTGGAGACCTTGGGGCGGCAACTGCGCGTGCCGGTCTCGACCGTCCAGTGGATCACCACGGGCTACCTGCTCGCCCTCGGCATGGCGGTGCCGACGACGAACTGGCTGACCGGCCGTTTCGGCGGCAAGAACGTCTGGCTGTCCGCGCTGGCGCTCTTCCTGGCCGGATCCGTCGGCGCGAGCCTCGCCCCGGACGCGGCGACGCTGATCGCCTTCCGGGTGGTGCAGGGCGCGGGCGGCGGTCTCATGCTGCCCGTCATGCAGACGCTCCTGGTCCAGGCAGCGAACGGGCGTTCACTCGGCCGCGCCACCGCTGTCATCGCGCTGCCCGCCCTGTTGGGTCCGGTGCTCGGCCCTGTCGTCGGCGGCCTGATCGTCCAGCACCTCACGTGGCGCTGGATCTTCTGGGTCAACGTGCCGTTCTGCCTGGCCGGGCTCGCGCTGGCCTGGCGGTTCATGCCCTCGGGGGAACGCGACCGCGGCGCGGCGCTCGACTGGGTCGGCCTCGCCCTGCTGTGCCCCGGCATCGCCGGGATCATCTTCGGGCTCTCCCGGGTCGGCGCAGGCGGCGGCTTCGGCCACGCCGGGGTGCTCCTGCCGCTCGTCGCGGGCGCCGCGCTCGTCGCCTGCTTCGCCGTACGAGCACTCAGGACGGACGGCACCCCGCTCGTCGACGTGCGACTGCTGCGGAGCTCCTCGTTCAGCGCGGCGAGCGCGCTGATGTTCCTGTCGGGCTTCGTCCTGTACGGCGCGATGCTGCTGATCCCGCTCTATTTCCAGCAGGTGGGCGGCAGGGACGCGCTCACGGCCGGCCTCCTGCTCGCCCCGCAGGGCATCGGCGTGCTGCTGAGCAGGGGACCGGCCGGCACGCTCACCGACCGCCTGGGCGCGCGCCCGATCACCGCCGCGGGCCTGACGGTCACGGCACTCGGGACGCTGCCGTTCGCCTGGGCCGGACCTGGCACCGGGACGTGGTGGCTCATCGCCGCGCTGGTCGTGCGCGGCATCGGCCTCGGCGCCGTGACGATTCCCATCATGACCAGCGCGTACGAGGGACTCGCTCGTGACCGGGTGCCGCACGCCAGCGTGATCACGAGGACCACGCAGCAGATCGGCGGCTCGTTCGGCACCGCCGTGCTGGCCGTGGTCCTCGACAGCGAGCTCGCCCGTCATCCCGGCGGGCGGCCGGACACCGCGGCGGCCTTCGGCCACACGTTCTGGTGGTCCGTCGGCTTCACCGTGCTCGCGCTGGCCGTGTCGGCGTGGCTGCCCTCCCGGCTCACCCGCCGCGCGACGGGCCGCTGACCGCCGGGCCTGCTTTCCGAGCCGGGCCTACTGACCGAGCTGGGCCGCCTCGGCGCGCAGGCGCTCGCCCTTGGCGTGCGCCTGGTCCCGCAGGGTGACCTGGAACTCCTCCATCCGCCGGCGCAGCCCCTCGTCCGACGCCGCCAGGATCCGTACGGCGAGCAGCCCCGCGTTGCGGGCCCCGCCGACGGCGACGGTCGCCACGGGCACCCCGGCCGGCATCTGGACGATCGACAACAGCGAGTCCATGCCGTCCAGATACTTCAGCGGCACCGGGACGCCGATCACGGGCAGCGGGGTGACCGAGGCCAGCATGCCCGGCAGGTGGGCCGCGCCGCCCGCACCCGCGATGATCACCTTCAGCCCGCGCCCGGCGGCGCGGGAGCCGTACTCGATCATCTCCGCGGGCATGCGGTGCGCCGACACCACGTCGGCCTCGAAGGACACGCCGAACTCCGCGACCGCCTCGGCGGCCTGCCGCATCACCGGCCAGTCCGAGTCGCTCCCCATGACGATCCCGACGTCAGGCATCCACAGGTCCTCTCAGGCAGGTGACGGCGTGGTGAGCACGGGCCCGCACCTCGTCGAGGTCGGTGCCGAGTGCGGTGACGTGCCCGATCTTGCGGCCGGGCCGGACGTCCTTGCCGTAGAAGTGAATCCTGATGCCCGGGTCGTTGGCCATCACGTGCTCATACCGGGAGTACACGTCGGGGTCGGGCCCGCCGAGCAGGTTGGCCATGACGACGACCGGCGCGGTCATCGACGGCGACCCGAGCGGCAGGTTGAGCACGGCCCGCAGGTGCTGCTCGAACTGCGAGGTGCGGGCGCCCTCGATCGTCCAGTGGCCGCTGTTGTGCGGGCGCATGGCCAGCTCGTTGACCACGAACCCGGACTTGGTGACGAACATCTCGACCGCGAGGAGCCCGGTCACGCCGAGGTCGCGGGCGATCGTGAGCGCGACACGCTGGGCGTCCGCCGCCTCCTCCTCGCCCAGGCCGGGCGCGGGAGCGATGACCTCGACGCAGATGCCGTCCTTCTGCACGGTCTCGACCACGGGATAGCTGACGCCCTGGCCGTGCGGGGAGCGGGCCACCAGCACGGCGACCTCCCGCTCGAACGGGACGAACGCCTCGGCCAGCAGGGCCACTCCGGCGCCGAGCACCTCGCGCGCCTCGTCGGGGGTCTCGCAGACCCACACGCCCCGGCCGTCGTAGCCGCCGCGCACGGCCTTCAGCACGACCGGCCAGCCGTGCTCCTCGGCGAACGTCTCCACACCGGCCAGGTCCTCGACGCGGGCCCAGGCCGGGCAGGGCGCGCCGATCGCGGTGAGCCGCTCCCGCATGACCGCCTTGTCCTGCGCGTGGACCAGGGCGTCCGCCCCGGGGTGCACGGCGTGACCGTCGGCGGCCAGGGCCCGGATGTGCTCGGTCGGCACGTGCTCGTGGTCGAAGGTGACGGCGTCGCACCCCTTCGCGAACTCCCGGAGATCGGCGAGGTCGCGGTAGTCGCCGAGCCGGGTGTCCACGATCACCTTGGCGGCGCTCTCGTCACGGGTGTTCGCGAGCACGCGCAGGTCGATGCCGAGCGCGATCGCGGCCTGCTGCGTCATCCTCGCCAGCTGGCCCGCGCCGACCATGCCCACCACGGGCGCGGTCACGGGCGTGGGAGGGGGAACGTTCGGGCTGTTCACGACACGTCAGCCTACCTATTGCGCGCGAAGAACCGTCAGTCGGAGCCCTCGGCGAGGTCGGCGAGGACCCGGCGCATGCCGACCGTCGTCATCCTGCTGTCCTTCGCCACCCTGGTGGCCAGCACCAGGATCTCGCTGCCGGTGACGGTCGTGGCCGCGCCGCCCGTGAAGGCGCGTACGTCGGCGGCTCGATAGCGGGGATGCGCGAGGGAGTGACGGCCCGAGCCCGGCCTCTGGGTGAAGACGACGCGCAGCGCGTGGAACACCAGCGACCCGCCTCCGGGCAGCGCGAGCGCGCGGGCCGGTCCCTCGATGCGGACGTCGGTGGACAGGTGATCGGGACGGACCCTGCCGGAGGCGCGGACCAGTTCCGCGAGAAGGCGGCGCATGGGATCGCCGGAGGCGAAGCGCACGCCGCTGACCCCGTCCCCGTTCACTCCGCCGGGATCGGTCAGGAACGCGACGTGCCGGGTGGGCGCGAGCCGCGCCCCGACGGCCGCGTCCGGGTCGGCCGCGGCGTCGATCGCCTCGCCGTCCCCGCCGCCCTCCACCTCGGGCGCCTTGCCGACGAGCGGGATCGGCCCGGCGCCGAGCCGCCATCGGCCGTCCGCCCGCACGAAGACGAAGTAGGCCGGCTCGGGCTTGCGGGCCAGCACGGCGAACCAGGCGCCGTCCTCGCCGTCCTGCCGGGCGGGCAGCAGGAACTCCGGATCCCGATAGGCCCGGAAGGCGGGCGCCGGGCGGCCCTCGCGGGCGGCCGCGCAGACACGGCTCCCGACGGTGCTCTCCACACCGGTCGTGAGCTGCTCGATCTCGGCGCAGTCCCGGTCCTTCCAGGCACCGGACAGGTCGCCGAGGCCGTCGAAGGCCGCCTGCGCGTCGGCCGTGGTGATCTCGACCGTCGCCGGGGACGTGGCGCCCGGCTCGGCCGGGGTCTCGCGCAGGCCCTCGGTCCCACACCCCGCGAGCAGGACGAGGCCGAGACCGAGGGCCGTGAGTCTGCGCAACACGAGAAAGGCCACCCCTCCAGAACGCGTGCGTCCCCGACCGAAGTGATCCTGGTCGGGCGAGAGCGTAGTGCGAAGAGGGCCCACTCATCCCAGATAGCAGTATTTTTCTTGAAATGTTCTTTGATGACCTGGGACGAAGCGGGCGAAGGTTGCGGCAAGACCCCGATTTGTGCGTGCTACCGGTAGCCTGAGAAGACTTCGCCGCCGACCATGGCCGCCGATCAGGAAGGACCGTGCGGGACGTGCAGTTGCTACGACGTGCCTACGAGCGGTTCGCCGCGCTCATCCACGAGTTGATCAAGTTTGGCCTGGTGGGCGCGATCG
Source organism: Microbispora sp. KK1-11 (assembly GCF_006874435.1). Taxonomy (NCBI): domain Bacteria; kingdom Bacillati; phylum Actinomycetota; class Actinomycetes; order Streptosporangiales; family Streptosporangiaceae; genus Microbispora; species Microbispora sp. KK1-11. The sequence goes on from NZ_VIRJ01000013.1 coordinate 93,711, forward strand.
CGTTCGTCATCGACTTCGGCGGCACGAACGTGCTGCGGTTCGGCGTCGGCATGGGCCCGCTGTTCTCGAAGGTCGTGGCCACGATCGTCGCCGCCACGTTCGCGTACCTGGGAAACCGCTTCTGGACCTACCGTCATCGGGAGCAGAGCGGCCTGGCGCGTGAGTACGTCCTGTTCTTCGTGCTGAACGGCTTCGGGTTGCTGCCCCCGCTGCTCCTCATCGGCTTCGTGACCTACTCGCTGGGCCTGCACGACGCGGTGAGCTACAACATCGCCCAGTTCGTCGGCGTGGGGCTCGGCACCCTGTTCCGGCTGTGGTCGTACAAGAAGTGGGTGTTCCTCGCGGCCCCTGAGCTGGCCGAGGAGCCCACCGTGGGAGCCGCTGCGGGGACCGCAGAGGGAGCCGTCGAGAGGGTCGGCGCGCGGCCTCACTCCGACGTGAAGGCACAGCCCGACCCCCTCACCACCAGCTGACCCCTCCGCCGAGCCGTCAGGCGGGGCCGCTCACCACGCGGTGACGGCCGCTGTCGCGGGTGTGACGTAAGAAGATGGCGAAGGTCGCCGGGCGGCGCTTGACCAGCTCCAGCCGCCCGCCGTCGGCCGCCACCAGGGCGCGGGCGAGGGTGAGCCCGAGGCCCGTGCCGCCTCCCCCGCTCACGCTACGCTCGAACACCCGGTGGCCGAGGGCCTCCGGGATGCCCGGGCCCTCGTCGGCCACCTCGATCACCACAGACCTGCCCGTACTCGATGTGTTGATCGTCAGCACGCCGTCGCCGTGCTTGAGTGAGTTCTCCAACAGGGTGGACAGCACCTGGCTGAGCCCGCCGGTCGTGCCGAGCGCGCTGAGGCCCCGGTCTCCTGCGAGCACCAGCGACCGGTGGGCCCGGCGGAACGCCGGCTCCCACTCGGTGATCTGCTGCCCCACCACGTCGTCCACGTCGACCGGCTCCGCCTGCGCGTGACGCTGGCGGCGGGCGGCGGCCAGCAGTTCGTCGATCACGGCGGTCAGCCGCTCGACCTGCACGACCGCGGCCTCGCCCTCCTCCCGGACCACCTCGGGCTGGTCGGCCGCCGCGACGATCTCCTCCAGGCGCATGCTCAGCCCGGTCAGCGGCGTACGCAGCTGATGGGAGGCGTCGGTCGCGAACTCGCGCTCCCGCGCGAGCAGGTCGGAGATCCGCAGCGCGCTGCGGTCCAGCACCTCGGCCACGAGATCCAGCTCAGGGATCCCGTAGCGGTGCCTGCTCGGCCTCGCGTCGCCCGAGCCCAGCCGCTCGGCGATCCTGGTGAGATCTTGGAGCGGCAGGCTCAGGCGACGCGAGGTGACGGTGGCCAGCCCGATCGCGGCCCCGAGGGCCACGACGGCGAGCGCGATGATGAGCACCAGCCGCGCCTGGGTGTCCTGATGGATCTGGGCCGCGTCGCGGCTGACGCGTACGTAACCGTTCTCGGAGCGCGCCTCCTCGGTCAGATCACGGCCGGCCGGCGGAGGCGAGCCCACGACGATCGGCGGTTTCCCGCGGACGAACACCTGGAGGTATCGGTCCGGGTAGTTCCGCGCGAGCTGGTCCGGACTGATCCCCTGCCCCTGGCTGAGGGAGTACTCCACTCCCAGCAGCAGCCGGCTCGCGTCCGTTCTGAGCTCCTGGGCGACCTCGTCGCTGATCAAGCGCACGACGACCACACCCAGGGGCACGCCTAACAGCAGTACCGCGATGACCGCGACGAGCAGCATGGAGGAAAGCAGGCGCCGGCGCACGTGCTAGCCCCTCCCCCGCAACCGCCCCACGACGGCTACTCGCGCTCGAAACGGAAGCCGACCCCTCGGACGGTCGTGATGTAGCGCGGCTTGGCCGCGTCGTCGCCGAGCTTGCGGCGCAGCCACGAGATGTGCATGTCCAGTGTCTTCGTCGACCCCCACCAGTTCGTGTCCCACACCTCGCGCATGATCTGCTCGCGGGTGACGACCTTGCCCGCGTCCCGTACGAGCACGCGCAGCAAATCGAACTCCTTGGTGGTCAGGTGCAGTTCCTTGTCTCCCATCCAGGCCCGGCGGGAGTCGGCGTCGATGCGGACGCCTTGCACCACCGGGGTCTCCGATGTTCCGCGCCGGAGCAGTGCCCGCACGCGGGCGAGCAGTTCTGCGAGGCGGAACGGCTTGGTGACGTAGTCGTCGGCCCCGGCATCGAGACCGACGACGGTGTCGACTTCGTCGACACGGGCGGTGAGGATCAGGACCGGAGTCCCGTGTCCCTCCGCGCGAATGCGGCGAGCGACCTCCAGCCCGTCCATCTCTGGAAGGCCGAGGTCGAGAACAATCAGGTCGACGCCCCCCGACAAGGCCCTCTCCAGGGCCTGCGGGCCATCGGGGCTCACCTCCACCTGATAGCCCTCCCGGCGCAGGGCTCGCGCCAGCGGCTCGGAAATCGAGGTGTCATCCTCGGCGAGAAGTACGCAGGTCATGGTGCGATCGTAGGACCTTGTGCGATCGTTTCCCGGCTACAGCGCGCCTTTTGACTTGTCGTTGACTCATCAATTGACCTGGGCAAACACTGATAAATCCGGGATAGTCAGCACGCAAGCGACGTGATCTTCCGCCTTAATTTCGACCATTCCGAACTTCGTCGCTGGAAAGTGGATAATGGCACGAAAAACGCCCGCCGAAACGATGACGACGGGCGTTGTCCATCTGATTTCCCGCGTCGCCGGGAGCGACGGCCGGGAGAGCGCCGGCTCAGGAGGGCGACGGCGGCTCCGCGTACCGCTGGAGGTACAGCTGCTCGCCCAGGCTCTCCAGGAGGCCCAGCTCGGTCTCCAGGTAGTCGATGTGGTGCTCCTCGTCGGCCAGGATGCGCTCGAAGAGCGTGGCCGAGGTGATGTCCCCCCGCTCCCGCATGAGGGCGATGCCGGGCCGCAGGCGCTTGACCACGCCCAGCTCCAGCTCCAGGTCGGCCTGAAGCTGCTCCCTGACGGTCTGGCCGATGTGCAGGGTGTTCAGCTTCTGATAGTTCGGCAGACCCTCCAGGAACAGGATCCGGTCGGTGAGTTCCTCCGCGTGCCGCATCTCGTCGATGGACTCCGCCCGCGTGATGGCGGCGAGCTTCGTATATCCCCAGTTCTCCTGCAGCTTGGCGTGCAGGAAGTACTGGTTGATGGCGGTCAGCTCGGAGGTGAGCTGCTCGTTGAGCAGCGCGATGATCTCTTTGTCGCCCTGCATAAGCTTCCTCGATCTATGCGCTGGTGACCAGGTCCTCTGACCGTTTCAGGATCGCACAGATCTTCCGGACGCAGGACGCGCAGTCCCCCCCTGCACCGGTGGCGTCCCGCACCTGGCGGGCCGTCCTCGCCCCCTCGGCGATGCAGTCGTGCACCTCGCTCTCGGTGACAGCGCGGCAGATGCAGACGTACATGGGTCGCCTCTCAGGGATCATGAGGAAGGTTAGGCATACCTAAGATAACCCACTTTGGTAAGGCTTGCCTATGTGATCCAAGGCACAGAAAGAGAAGGGGCGGCACTCCGCGATGGAAGCGCCACCCCTCGTGTGAGCGTCAGAGCACCACGACCGACCTCAGCACCTCCCCGCGGTGCATCTTGCCGAACGCCTCCTCGACCTGGTCGAGGCCGATGGTCTCGGAGACGAACCCGTCGAGGTCGAGCCGTCCCTGCAGGTAGAGGTCGATCAGCATGGGGAAGTCACGGCTGGGCAGGCAGTCGCCGTACCAGGAGGACTTGAGCGCGCCGCCGCGGCCGAAGACGTCGAGCAGCGGCAGTTCCAGCTGCATCTCCGGCGTCGGCACGCCGACGAGCACGACGGTCCCGGCCAGGTCGCGGGCGTAGAAGGCCTGCTTGTACGTCTCGGGACGGCCCACCGCCTCGATCACGACGTCGGCGCCGAACCCGCCGGTCAGCTCGCGGACGGCCTCCACCGGGTCGGTATCGCGCGAGTTGACGGTGTGCGTGGCGCCGAAGCCCCGGGCCCAGTCGAGCTTGCGGTCGTCCACGTCGACCGCGACGATCGTCCGGGCTCCGGCGAGGTGCGCGCCCGCGATGGCGGCGTTGCCCACGCCGCCGCAGCCGATCACCGCGACCGTGTCGCCCCGGGTCACGCCGCCGGTGTTGATCGCGGCCCCGAGGCCCGCCATCACGCCGCAGCCGAGCAGGCCGGCGACGGCGGGCTTGGCCGCCGGGTTGACCTTCGTGCACTGCCCGGCCGCGACCAGGGTCTTCTCCAGGAAGGCCCCGATGCCGAGCGCGGGGCTGAGCACGGTGCCGTCGGCCAGGGTCATCTTCTGCGCCGCGTTGTGGGTGTTGAAGCAGTACCACGGCCGGCCCCGCAGGCACGCGCGGCACTGCCCGCACACCGCCCGCCAGTTGAGGATCACGTAGTCGCCGGGCTCGACCTCGGTCACGCCCTCGCCGACCGCCTCGACGACGCCCGCGGCCTCGTGGCCCAGCAGGAACGGGAACTCGTCGTTGATGCCGCCCTCCCGGTAGTGGAGGTCGGTGTGGCAGACCCCGCAGGCCTGCACGTTCACGACCGCCTCGCCCGGCCCCGGGTCCGGCACGACGACCGTCTCCAGCGTCACCGCCTCTCCCTTGCCGCGCGCCACCACGCCCTGGACTTCGTACGGCATGTCCTGCACCTCAACTTTCTCGGCTGGATCTCCTCAGAACATACGGCTCCACCACGCCGAGCCCACGGGCGGGACGGCGGCGGAGTTTGACCAGGTCGACGCCGGGCGCCCCGGCGAGGCCCGCGGCCAGCTCGCTGTCGGCCAGGATCGTGCCGGGCCTGGCGATGGCCGTCAGCCGGGCCGCCAGGTTGACGGTCGTGCCGAAGACGTCGCCCATCGCCGGGAGCACCGGGCCGTACGCCAGCCCGACCCGCACGTCGGGCCCCTCGGCGTCCCGTTTGAGCTCGTCGAGCAGGTCGAGCGCGATGAGGGCCGCGGTCCTCGGGTCGGCGGCGGTGAAGAGCACCTCGTCGCCGAGCGTCTTGACCAGCCGGCCGTCGTGGGCGGCGATCACGTCGGAGGCCCGCGACTCGAACCCCTCGACCAGATCGGCCAGCGCCAGCTCGTCCAGCTCCCGGGACACGCGGGTGAAGGCGACGAGGTCGGCGAACCCGACCCCGAGCCTCGGCCGGGTCGGCGAGACGTCCTCGCCGGGCTCGGCGAGGGAGACCAGCCGGCTCGCGGTCGCGGCGAGCTGGGAGCGCCAGACGTGCACCAGCGTCTGCTCGAAGTCCGGCAGCAGGCGGCTGACCGTGTCCATCACCTGCCGCAGCGCGTCCTCCCCCGCCCGCGCGCCGGGCTCGATCAACGCGTCGACCATGATCTCGGCCTGCCACTGGGCGAGCCGCGCGGTCGTACGGCCGAGGGCCCTGGCCATGCGGATGACGGTCCGCTCGTCGAGCCTCTCCGTGTCGAGCAGGTCGCGGATGCGGTGCAGGGCCGCCAGGTCGGCCTCGGTGAACGCCACGGCGTCGTCGGCGAACGTGGCGAAGCCGAGGGCCCGCCAGATTCGCGCCGCCAGGTCCTGCGGGATGCCTGCCGCCTCGGCGACCTGCCTCCGGGTGTAGGCCGGCGCCGGCCCCAGGAACAGCCGCCGCATGTCGTCGGCGCCGGGCCGCCCGCTACTGTCCACGTCCCCCTCCCCCGCACGGCGCGTGGGGCGCGCCGCGTTCATTCCCCGTCGATGTTCCCGTCCGCGGCGTCCTCCACCAGCCGGAACAGCTCGTGCCGTACCCGCTGGATCTGGGGGATGTCGCGGTAGTCGATGTCGCCCTTCTCCGACGCCGACTCGACCCGGAGCGTGCCGCATCCCAGGATGCGCTCCACGAGCCGCTGGTCGGAGCTCACGCTGCTCACCTTGGCCAGCGGGATGTCGTCCTCCGACTTGTTCAGCACTCCCGTGCTGATCGCGAAGCGGTGCGAGGTCAGCGTGTAGGACGTCGTCACCCAGCGCAGATAGGGGATGATCGTCCACAGGACCAGCGCCACGAAGGCGACCACGGCCACCGCGCCGCGGGCGTACCCCGCGTACTCGTAGTCGCCGGGGATGAAGACGAAGGCCGCGACGGCGGCGGCCAGCACGACGATGAGGGCGAGGACCGGAAGGATCAGCCGCTTCCAGTGCGGATGGAACGATAGAACGACCCGCTCGCCGTCGGCCAGGTATTGATCGGGAAGACCCATGGCGCAAATCGTGACACGATCGCCGGTGGATTGCATGCGTTCGCTCAGCCCGCGGCGCCGTTCTCCCGGGACGTGTCGCGGCGGACGTGGACGACGTCGCCCGCGCTGAGCGTGTGCTCTCCGTCCTCGGCGCGTACGAGCAGGTGGCCGGACGCGTCGACGCCGGTCGCCAGGCCGGTCAGCACCCGCTCGCCGGGCAGTTCGATCCTGACCTCCTGCCCCACGGTGGACGACCGGGCGAGGTAGGCGGCACGCAGGCCCGAGGCGTCCGCGTCGCCGTCGGCGGCCTTCCACTCGCGGTAGTGCGACTCGACCTCGCGCAGGATCGCGCGCAGCAGCGGGTCGCGGTCGGTGCAGGCGGCGTTCTCGACGGCGAGGGACGTGGCCCGTTCGACGGGCAGTTCCTCCGGCCGCAGCGAGACGTTGAGCCCCATGCCGACGATCACCATGCGGTCCACCCGCTCGGCCAGGATCCCGGCGAGCTTGCGCTCCCCCACCATGAGGTCGTTGGGCCACTTGAGCCGCACGTCGACCTCCGCGACCCGCCGTACGGCCGAGGCGGCGGCGAGACCGACCAGCAGCGCCAGCCAGCCCTGCCGGGCGAGCGGCACCTCCGGCCGCAGCAGCATCGAGAACGTCAGCCCCGAGCGCGGCGGCGCGGTCCACGGGCGCCCGAGCCTGCCCCGGCCGGCGAACTGCGACTCCGCGACCAGCACGGCGCCCTCTGCCGGGCTCTCGCGCACGGTCCTGGCCAGGTCGGCGTTGGTGGACCCGGTCCGCTCGACGACGCGTACGGACGACCACAGCGAGCCTGGGCGCACCAGCGCCCTGGTCAGCGCGGTCTCGGACAGCGGGGGCCGGTCGAGATCGGCGTACGGCGAGTCGGGCACGCACCCAGGCTATCGGCCCCCGGGACGGCCCCCGCCGGATTCGTCCACCGGCAGGTTGTGCGATCTGCCCGTCGCCGCGATCGTCGCGCCGCTCTCGGGGCCGTCGTCATCGGGCGTCCCGCGTCCCCGCCGGGGTCCGCCACCAGGGACCGCCGCGCTCGTCGGCCAGGCGCAGCGCCTCGGCGGCGACCTGCTCGGGCGGGATGTCGAGGCAGTCGAGGGCGAAGGGGCAGGCGAACTGGCGGCAGGGCGAGCACGCGGTGGGCACCGTGAGGATCGACGCCGGGCCGAACCGCGGCCGATACTGCTCCACCTGCTCGGTGCCGGCGAACAGCACGACCACGGGCGTGCCGAGCGCGCTGGCCAGGTGGGCCCCGCCGCTGTTGTTGCACACGACCACGTCGACGGCGTCGACGAGCGCCGCCAGGACCGGTACGTCGAACCGGCCCGGCAGCAGGACCGCGCCGGGCACACCGGCGCCGGTGGCCTCGACGAGAGGCGCCTCCCTGGCCGTGCCCGCCACGAGGACCCGTAGCCCGGCGGCCGTGAGCAGCCCGGCCACCCGGGCGAACCGGTCGGCGGGGTAGCGCCGGGCGGAGCAGGAGGCCCCGGGGAGGATCAGCGCGCACGGCCGCCTTCCGCGACCGTCCGCGCGACCGTCCGTGTGGCCGTCCCCGCGGCCGTCCACTCCGGGTCCGCCGTCTAGCAGGCGGCGGGCCGCAAGGGCCGCCTCGGCGGGCACGCGCACGCGCAGCCTGCCCTCGACCGGAGGGACGCCCGCCCGTTCGAGCATGTGCAGCGCGCGATCCACCTGGTGGGTCTCGTCCGGCGGCGAGGGCACCCAGTGGGTCAGCCCCGCTCCGCCGAACTCCTTGGACATGCCGACCCGTACGGGCACCCCGGCGAGCCGGCAGAGGTACGCGGCCGGCCAGGGCGCCTGGGAGAACGAGGTCAGGATCACCGCCGCCTCGTAGCCGCCCCACCCGATCCGCTCGACGAGATCCAGGTCGTCGGTGACCGGGACGTCCTCCCCGCCCGTCTTCTGCCACGACACCGAGGCGGTGAGCACGCCGTCCACCTCCGGGAGCAGCGCGGCCGCGGCGGCGCCCGCGGGGGCGGCCAGGAGGTCGAGCCGGGCGCGGGGAGCGGCCCGCCGCAGCGCCCGCAGCGCCGGGCCCGCCATCACGACGTCGCCGAGGTTGTCGGGTCGGATCACGAGCACGCGGGCGAGCCCCCGCCACGGGACCGGTGGGCCTGCGAGCGCCGCGGGATGCTCCATCTCCTGCGCGTACCCCTCGAAAACGGCACATAAGACCCCATAAGTGCATGGTTTGCCCTGAAAGCCCCTCGGGCACCTCCCCGGCAGCGACGCCGAGGAGGGGAGGCGTGACCGTGACCGAGGGTGGCCGGATCCGCGTGGCCATGGTCCACGGTCCCGGGCCCGCCGACCGCGACGGCGTCGGCGACTACGTCGAACGGCTCGTCCGCGCGCTCGGCGACGCCGGAGTCGAGGCGGTGGGGGTGCCCGTGGGGTCACCGGGGGCCCGCTCCCCCTGGCACTGGCTGCCGGCCACGCTCGACGCCGCCCGCCGGGTGCGGCGGCTGCGCCCGGACGTGGTCCACGTGCAGTTCGCCCCTTCGGCCTACCGGTTCTCCGGGCTCCCCGGACTGCTGCCGCCCCTGCTGCCGCCCGGCGCGCCGCTGGTGACCACCCTGCACGAGTACGGCTGGTGGGCGGCTCCCGGATGGGTGCCCGGCCCCGTCTGGCGGCCCCTGGAACGCGCCCGCCTGTGGGACAGGGAGACCGGGCGGCTGGTGCCCGCAAGCGCCCTCGTGGTCGTGACGAACGCCTCCCACGCCCGCCAGGTCAGGTGGCGCGTAGGAAGGGCCGCCGTGGAGGTGCCGCTGGCCCCGAACGTCGTGGACCACGGCGGCGGACGGCAGGCGCGCGTGGGGGTGCGGGACCGGCTCGGCATGGGGCCGCACGACCCGCTGCTCGCCTTCTTCGGGTTCGTGCATCCCGTGAAGGGCGTGCGGCAGCTCGTCGAGGCCCTGCCCGCGCTGCGCGCCGCCCGCCCCCGCCTGCGCCTGCTGGTCGTGGGCGGCTTCACCTCCCAGGCGCTGCCGGAGGCCGAGGCCCGGGCCTTCCTGGCGGAACTGGAGGCGCTGGCGGCGCGGCACGGCGTCGCGGACGCGGTGACGTTCACCGGGCACCTGCCCGCCGCCCGGGTGTCGGAGTTCCTGCACGCCGCGGACGCGGGCGTGCTGCCCTTCACCGCCGGGGTGACGACCAAGAGCGGCGCGCTGCTCACGATGCTGGCGCACGGGCTGCCGACCGCGGTCACCGTGCCGGACGAGCCCGACCCCGCCCTCCCGCTCGGAGAGGCCGTGGCCGTGATCAGGGCCCGCCGCGACGCCGCCGCCATCGCGGACGCCGTCGCGCCGCTGCTCGACGACCCCGGGGCGGGGCGGCGCATGGGCGGGGCGGCCCGGCGGCTCGCCGCCCGCCACTCCTGGTCCCGGGTCGCCGCCGCCCACCGCGCGCTGTACGAGACGCTCGCCGGCCCGCGCCGTCCGCTCGGCCGCCCGGATGCGTGAGCCGTACCGGGAGATCCTGGTCATCGACCTGCTCGGCGGGATCGGCGACCTGATCATGCTCCTGCCCGTCGTGCACGGCCTGGCTCGCAGAAACCCCGGCGGGGCGGTGCGCGTGCTCACCCACGAGCCCGGAGCGGCCCTCCTGCGCGGCGACCCCGCCGTCACGCGGGTGCTCACCCCCTGCCACGGCGGCGCGGGCGCGGAGCGTGAGGCGGTGGCCGAGGCGCTGGCCGCCCGGCGTCCGGATCTCGCGATCACCACCACCCGCTACGACGGCATTCCGGATCTCCTCGCCGCCTCGGGCGCCCGCTGCGTCACCGACCTGTGGCGCCGCCCGCCCCCCGACGAGCCGGTCGGCGAGCGCTACCTGCGCATCCTGCTCGCCGAGGGCCTGCTGCGGCCCGAGGACGCCCGCGCCCGTCCTGCCGTGCGCCTGACGCCGGCCGAGATCGCGTACGGCGAGCGCACGCTCGCCCGCCGCGTTCCGGCCGTCGCGGCGCGGCCCCCTGTCGTGCTGATCACGGACGCGGGCATGGACGTGAAGCGGTGGCCCGCCGGGCGCTGGCGCGGACTCGCCGCGCTGCTGGCCCGGCGCGGCCATCCCCTGCTCACGCCCGACGCGCCGCCCAAGCGGGGCCCCGCGGGGGGCGCTGCGGAGGGCGCCGTTTTCGGCCGCGAGGTGGCCGTCCTGCCGGGGTGCGGCCTGCGCGGGCTCGCCGCGTGCTTCGCCGCCGTGGCGCGCCGCGGCGGCGTGGTGGTGGGCGCAGACACCGGGCCGCTGCGGCTGGCCGCGGCGGCCGGAGCGGCCACCGTCGGGTTGTTCGGGCCCACCTGGGCCGGCCGGTACGGCATCGGCTCCGGGGATGGGGCGGGCTCCGCCGAACTGAAGGGGGCCGACCTGCAGGGGCTGCCCGGCTGCCCGCACCGCAGGCCCACGGCCATCACCGAACAGCCGTGCTGGTGGACGGCCGAATGCCCGCTTTCCCCGGCGGGCCCCGCCTGCATGGCCGACATCCCCGTGGCGGCCGTCGTGCGCGCCGTGACCCGCCTGTGCGCCGGTCTCCCCGGTCTCCCCGATCTCCCCGCGTGCCACCCGGCGGACGACCGCTGACCCGTGCTGACCCATACTGACCGTGGCGTGGCAGGCTGCGTACGGGATAGAACGGCAGCCATGCCGCTAGGAGGAAGCTGATGGAACGGGACGGCGCGGCGCGGCCCACTGCCCGTTTGGGGCCCGTCACGCGATCACGCGTCCGGAGGGTGTCCGGATCGGCCGTACGCGACCGGCGTGACGACCTCGCCACGGAGGAACCGCTGGAGATCCGGCTCCTGGCCGGGGGCGAGAGCCGTACGGTGGCGATCACGATGCGGACGCCGGGCGCGGACTTCGAGCTCGCGGCGGGGTTCCTGCACGGTGAGGGGATCGCCGGACCCGGCGACATCGCCGCCATCGGCTACTGCACGGACGAGGACCTGGACCCCGAGGCGCGCTACAACACCGTGACCGTGCGGCTCGCCGCCTCCCGGCTCCCCGACCTCGGCGCCACGGCGCGGAACTTCCTGACGTCGAGCGCGTGCGGCGTCTGCGGCACGGCGAGCCTCGACGCCCTGCGCGACCGCTGCGCCGTGCCGGCCGCGCGCCCGCCGGTCGCCGTGCCGGCCACGACCCTGTACGGACTGCCCGACCGGCTGCGGGAGGCCCAGGGGGTGTTCGGCAGGACGGGCGGGCTGCACGGCGCCGGGCTGTTCACCCCCGACGGCACACCGCTGGCCGTGCGGGAGGACGTGGGGCGGCACAACGCCGTCGACAAGCTGGTCGGCTGGGCGCTGCTCGGCGGCCGGACCCCCCTCGACCGGCATGTCCTGCTGGTCAGCGGCCGGGTCGGCTACGAGATCATGCAGAAGGCCGCGAGCGCCGGGATCCAGATCGTGTGCGCCGTGTCCGCGCCCTCCTCGCTCGCCGTCGATCTGGCGCGCGAGTTCGGCATCACGCTCGTGGGGTTCCTGCGCGAGGAGCGCTTCAACATCTACGCCTGCCCGGAGCGGATTGAGGTCGGGCGGATCGAGGTCGAGCAGGCGGCCGGGACGCCGTGATCCGGCCGGGCGCCCGGATTCCGGGCGCCCGGCCGGTTCGCACGTCAGCCGGTGTTCTGCAGGCCGGCCGCGACGCCGTTCACGCTGAGCAGCAGCAGCGTGGACAGGCGCTCGCGCTCCTCCTCCGACAGGTCGCCCGCCGCCCGCAGCGCCGACAGCGCCCGCAGCTGGAGGTGGCTGAGCGCGTCCACGTAGGGGTCGCGCAACTGCACGGCCCGCGACAGCACGCGCCGGTTCTCCAGCAGGCGGGCGTGGCCGGTCACCTCCAGCACCAGCCGCCTCGTCAGGTCGTACTCCTCCAGGACCTGCTCCGGGAAGTCGCTCCGGCCGCCCAGGGCCAGGTAGCGGGACGCGATGGAGCGGTCGGTCTTGGCCAGCGACATCTCCGCGTTGTCCAGCATCGCGGCGAACAGCGGCCACTCCTGGTAGGCCGAGCGCAGTTCGGCCATGCCGCCGTCGGTGACCACGGCGGCCAGGCCGCTGCCCAGGCCGTACCATCCGGGGAGGTTGACCCGCGTCTGGGCCCACGAGAACACCCACGGGATGGCCCGCAGGTCGTCCAGGGAGCGCGGCGCGCCGAGGCCGCGCCGCGCGGGCCGGGAGCCGAGCCGCAGCGAGCCGAGCTCCTCGAGCGGGCTGACCAGCGCGAACCACTCGGGGAAGCCCGGGGCCTCGGTCAGCGCCCGATAGGCGCGCTCGGAGGCCGCGGCCACGGTGTCGGCCAGCCGGCGGAACTTCGCCGCCGCGGCGGCCGTGCTCGACTCCACCGCCGAGGTGGACGCGAGCAGCACGGCGTTGGTGACCTGCTCGATGTGCCGCTTGGCGATCGCCGAGTGGCCGTACCGCGCGAAGATGACCTCACCCTGCTCGGTGACCTTGAACCGGCCGGCGACCGAGCCGGGGGCCTGGGCGAGCACGGCGCGGTTGGCCGGGCCGCCACCCCGGCCGAGCGCACCGCCGCGGCCGTGGAAGAGCGTCAGCCTGATGTCGTTGGCCGCGGCCCAGGCGGTGAGCGCCGCCTGCGCGTCGTACAGGCGCAGGGTGGCCGCCGCCGGGCCGAGTTCCTTGGCCGAGTCGGAGTAGCCGAGCATGACCTCCATGCGCCGCCCGTTCTCGGCGAGCCGCCGGCGTACGGGCTCCAAATTGACCATGCCCTCCAGCACCGCGGAGGAGTTGTCGAGGTCCTCGCCAGACTCGAACAGGGGGACCACGTCGAGCACCGGAGCGCGGTCGCCCAGGGCGTGCCTGGCCAGCTCGTAGACCGCCGCGATGTCGTCGGACGAGCGGGTGAACGAGACGACGTAGCGGGAGCAGGCGGCCACGCCGAAGCGCTCCTGGATCCACCCGATCACCCGGATCGTGGCCAGGACCTCCTCGGTGCGTTCCGACGGCGTGCCGGAGGCGATCTCCTTCAGCGCCGCCGCGTGCACCGCCGAGTGCTGGCGCACCTCCAGCTCCGCCAGGTGGAAGCCGAACGTCTCGACCTGCCAGATCAGGTGCTGCAGCTCGCCGTACGCCTGCCGTACGGCGCCGGCCCCGCGCAGGGAGTCCTGCGTGAGCCGCAGGTCGGTCAGCAGCTCGGCGGGCGCGCGGTAGGCGAGGTCGAGGTCGCGGCGGCGGGTCGCGGCGATCCTGGCCGCCACGAACATCAGCCACTGGCGGTGCGGCTCCCGCGGCGACCGGGTGGCCATCTCCGACACCAGGTCGGGGTGGTCGTCCTCGGCCTGCGCGAGCGCGGCCCGCAGCTCGGCGGACGGCGGCGTGTAGACGCCGGCGAGGGTGAGCGACCTCCCGATCCGGGTGGTGGCGTTCTCCAGCGCGATCAGCACGTGCTCGGCCTGGATCTGGATGGCCTCCCTGGTCACCTTGGCGGTGACGTTGGGGTTGCCGTCGCGGTCGCCGCCGATCCAGCTTCCGTAGCGGATGTACGCCTTGGCCAGCGGCTCCCGCGTCCCGGTGCCGGACCCGAGCGCCGCGTCGAGCGAGCGGTAGATCAGCGGCACCGTGCGGAACAGCGTCTCGTCGAACGCCGCCATCGCCGTACGGACCTCGTCCAGCGGGTCGAGCTTGGTGTGGCGGAGCTGGGCGGTCCGCCACAGGATGTCGATCTCCTCGAGCAGCCGCCGGTGCGCCTCCTCCCGCTCGGCGGTGCCCCGGCCGGGGGTGTTGTAGGCGTCGAGCTGGGCGCTGATCCGCTGGATGGCGGTGACGATCGCCCGCCGCCGCGCCTCCGTGGGGTGGGCGGTCAGCACGGGCCGGAACTCCAGCCCGTCGATCAGGTCGTGGAGCCGGTCGTCCCCGCGCAGCCGTTGCACGGCCTCCGCGAGGGACTCGCGCAGCGGCACGTCGTCCTTGTCGCGCTGCCGCAGGATGCGGATGCGGTAGTGCTCCTCGGCGAGGTTGGCGAGATGGAAGTAGCAGGTGAAGGCACGGGCGATCTGCACGGCGCGGTCCACGGGCCATTCGGCCACCAGGGTGGCGACCTCGTCGGCCGTCGTCTCCTGACGCCGGGCCGCGATCACCGCCTTCCGGAGCCGTTCTACGTCGGCGAGGAGGTCGGGGCCGCCGTGCTCGGCGATCACCTGACCCAGTAGTCCACCCAATAGGCGCACGTCAGCGCGGAGTTCGTCCGGCATCTCCGCTACGGCGTTGTGTCGTTCGGCAGGAGCGATGGCGGCCATGTTTGGAAGGCTAGCGAATCGCGCTCGGGAGCCCGAGGGCGGTCTCACCAAGTGGACTAGACCACTCGAACGCGCAGCTCAGGCCGGTCGCGCGTCCGGGGTGGGGAGCGCCTGGGCCGGGGCTTCCCTGAGCACCCTGAAACGGCGGGTGAGGTGCTGGACGAGCTGCCCGTGCGCCACCACGATCGCGGCGAACGCGACGACCAGCAGGGTGATCGGCGTCAACTGGTCGTCGTCGGCCAGGACGATGATCTTCGCGTCGCTGAGCCCCGTCCTCGCGGCCATCAGCCCCGTGAGGGCGGCGGTCACCCAGCGACCGGCGTGCATGATCGCCGGACGCGCGGTCGCGGTCACCGCGGCCGGCAGGGCCAGCACGACGAACACGATGAGGATCCCGGCCGTGCCCGCCAGGGACAGGCCGGTCGATCCGTCGACGGCCAGCGCGATGCCCCGCATCAGGAGGCGCGCCAGCCCCCCGATGACCAGTCCGCTCAGTGTCGCCGCCACCAGCGGCGCCCAGATCACACGGCCCAGCCGCCTGTTTTCCCGCATCACTTCTCCCCTAGAACGGTCCAAACGGTTATAGGGGCGGGCCGAATCCCCCGCAATCACCGCAAGGACTTCGCGACCGCTCTGTTACCGGGGGAGGGTCACCGATCGGCCTCACGCGGCCGGCAGGCGTCGGCGACGGCTTCGGGGTCCCAATAGAACGGGCGGCATGCCACGTTCCCGTGCCGGTGAAGGGCAGCCCGGGAGCCCGATGCAAGATCACCTCCGGGTCCAGGTGAGCGGCGGACGACCGGTCAGGTGGGGCGGGAGACGGCGGTGAGGAGTTCGGGAAGGCGGGCGAAGCCGACGCCGGCGGCGATCCGGCGGCCCGCCCAGGCGGCCGCCACGCCGTACGGCACGGCGAACACGGCCCACCAGGCCAGGCCGAACAGGACCGGCAGCACGATCGGCAGCGTGAGCACGCCGGTGACGAGCATCGTGGCGAAGGAGGCCGCGAACGCCTGTCCGCCCTGCCCCGGAGCGGCGCCGCTGAAGGCGTTCAGGCGGTCGGGGTAGGTGTACGGCGCGGTCACGCTGGTGATCGCGCCGACGCCCATGGCGACGCCTAGCACGCCCCACGCGACCGGCGCCGCGGCGAGGGCCCAGGCGGCGTCGCCCGCCACCAGGGCGGCGATCACCGACACCGCGGCCAGCAGCGGCACCCCGATGACCGCCATGGCCAGGTGCCGGCCGGCCAGGTCGGTACGCAGGTCACGCGGGGCGGAGAACACCACCGCGTTCATCCACAGCGACCTGCCGTCGATGCCGAAGGAGTTGGCCGCCTGCAGCCCGATCACGACGGCCGCCAGGCAGACGGGCCCGACCACGAACTGCGGCCCACCGGTGCCGTCCGGCCCCCGCAGGGAGAACATGATGACCACGCTCACGAAGAGCGCGACGATCCAGTTCACCCGGCCCCGGGGCTCCCTCGCGGCGTACTTCAGCTCCTTGGTGACGACGGCGCCGAGCATGCCGTCGGGCAGGAACCGGCCGAGCGGGACCCGTCCGGACCGCCGGACGGAGCCGCCGCCCTGGCTGGAGGCGTCGGGCCGCACCAGCGCGTGCCGCAGCGCGGCGATCCACAGCCACCCCAGCACGACGACCGCCATCGCGACGACGATCAGGTCGGCGACGCCGATGAGACCTCCGTCCGCGATCGCGTGCGCGGCCAGCCCCGGCGGCGTCCACCGCAGGACGTCCCCCGCCGACGCCAGAATTCGCGTGGGATCGCCGGAAAGCCCCCGGTTGATCAGCAGGTTGGGCACCTGGAAGAGCAGCACGCCGAAGACGGCGGCGACCGCGAGCAGGTCGCGTCCCCTGCGGCTGCGCAGCACGCCCGACAGCGCGGTGGTCACCAGGCGGGAGGCCGTGAGGCAGAAGGCGAACTGGAGGACCACCGCGGGCACCCCGAGCAGCACCCCGCCCGGCCCGTGGGCGAGCGCGACCACGCCGCCGGACAGCGCGGCCAGCGAGGCGATCGGCCACACCCCGGTCGCCGACGCGGCCAGCATGCCGGTCGCGAGCTGCCGGGTGGTCAGCGGGAACAGGGCCAGCCGGGCCGGGTCGAGCGTCTCGTCCAGGCCGAAGGCCATCAGCGGCACGACGATCCACCCGACGGCGAACATCGCGAACGCCGCCGCCACGAGGTCGAGGGCGACGTCGGACGGCGCGAACCGGATGAGGGACAGCAGCGCGAACCCCGCGACGGCGGCGAGGAGGGCGGCGCCCAGCGAGAAGACGAAACCGACCTGCTTGCCGACCTCGCCGCGCAGGCCCCCGCGCACCAGGCTGAGCTTCAGCCGGACGAACAGCCAGGTCATGCCGGGGACCCGAGCCACGACAGGCCCTCCTCCCCGTTGCCGCGCACGCCGACGAGGTCGAGGAACGCCTCGTTGAGCGTGCGGCCCCGCCGTACGTCGTCGAGCGGGCCCTGCGCGACGACGAGGCCCCGGTTCATCACCGACACCCAGTCGCACAGCCGCTCGACCAGGTCCATCACATGGCTCGAGAAGACGACGGTGGAGCCCGAGGCGGTGTATCTGCGCAGCACCTCGATCAGCGTGTTGGCGGAGACGGGATCGACGCCCTCGAACGGCTCGTCGAGGAACAGCACGCCCGGGTTGTGCAGCAGCGCCGCCGCGAGGCCGATCTTCTTGCGCATGCCGGTGGAGTAGTCGACCACGAGCTTGTCCTGCGCCTCGGCCAGGTCCATGACCTTGAGCAGCTCGTCGGCGCGCCTGCCGACCTCGTCCAGGGGGATGCCGCGCAACTGGCCGCCGTACATCAGCAGTTCGCGGCCGGACAGCCGTTCGAACAGCCGCAGGCCCTCGGGCAGCACGCCGATGTGCGCCTTGACGCTGACGGGGTCGGCCCACACGTCGTGGCCGTCGATCTCGATCCGCCCGCCGTCCGGACGCAGCAGTCCGGTGATCATGCTCAGCGTCGTCGTCTTGCCCGCGCCGTTGGGACCGACCAGGCCGGCGAAGCTGCCCCTCGGCACGACCAGGTCGACCCCGCCGACCGCCACCTGGTGCCCGAAGCGCTTGTACAACCCCTGCGTGCGTACGGCGTCCGTCATGGAGCCCCCATTGGTATAAAGCCGTCGTAAAGCCGAACGAACGGCACACGGGCCGCGTTCCTGTGGAGAGTTCCCGCCCGGGCAACGGCGATCCCGGTGAGCGCGACCCGGCGCGACCGCGTGGCGCCGCTCTGGTTAACCTGTCGGCCATGGATTCGACGCGACCCGGAGCGGCGTTCGGGACCCGAGGGCCGCTGAGCATGCGAGGAACGGTGAGCGGGCGATGAGCGCCGAACGCGCCCCCGAGATCGACATCCACACCACCGCCGGCAAGATCGCCGACCTGGAGCGCCGCCGGAGCGAGGCGGCCCACGCCGGCTCCCAACGCTCGGTGGAGAAACAGCACGCCAAGGGCAAGATGACGGCCCGCGAGCGGCTGGCCGCCTTCCTGGACGAGGGCTCCTTCGTGGAGTTCGACGAGCTGGCCAGGCACCGGGCGACCGCCTTCGGCCTCGACCGCGAGCGCCCGTACGGCGACGGGGTCGTGACCGGGTACGGCACGGTGGACGGCCGGCCGGTCGCGGTGTTCGCGCAGGACTTCACCGTGTTCGGCGGCTCGCTCGGCGAGGTCTTCGGCGAGAAGATCGTCAAGGTGATGGACCACGCGCTGAAGACCGGCTGCCCGGTGATCGGCATCAACGACTCGGGCGGCGCGCGCATCCAGGAGGGCGTGGTCTCCCTCGGCCTGTACGCCGAGATCTTCAAGCGCAACGTGCACGCCTCCGGCGTGGTCCCGCAGATCTCGCTGATCATGGGCCCGTGCGCGGGCGGCGCCGTGTACTCCCCCGCGCTGACCGACTTCGTCCTGATGGTGCAGGAGAAGTCGCACATGTTCATCACCGGGCCGGACGTCATCAAGACCGTGACCGGCGAGGAGGTGACGTTCGAGGAGCTGGGCGGCGCGCACACGCACAACTCGCGCTCCGGCGTCGCCCACTACGAGGCGTCCGACGAACAGGACTGCCTCGACTTCGCCAAGGCGCTGCTGTCGTATCTGCCGTCCAACAACATGGACGACGCGCCCGCCTTCGACGTCGAGGCCGACCTGGAGACGACCGACGAGGACCGCGAGCTCGACACGCTGATCCCCGACTCGGCCAACCAGCCGTACGACATGCACACGGTCATCGAGCACGTCCTCGACGACGGCGAGTTCCTGGAGATCCACGCGGGCTTCGCGCCGAACATCGTCGTCGGTTTCGGCCGGGTCGAGGGGCGTTCTGTGGGCGTCGTCGCCAACCAGCCGATGAGCTTCGCCGGGACGCTCGACATCGCCGCCTCCGAGAAGGCCGCCCGGTTCGTGCGCACCTGCGACGCCTTCAACATCCCGGTGCTGACCTTCGTCGACGTGCCGGGCTTCCTTCCGGGCACCGACCAGGAGTGGAACGGCATCATCCGGCGCGGCGCCAAGCTGCTCTACGCCTACGCCGAGGCGACCGTGCCGCTGGTCACCGTCATCACCCGCAAGGCGTACGGCGGGGCGTACGACGTCATGGGGTCCAAGCACCTCGGCGCGGACGTCAACCTGGCCTGGCCCACCGCCCAGATCGCCGTGATGGGAGCGCAGGGCGCGGTCAACATCCTCTATCGGCGCGAGCTGGCCGCCGCCGACGACCCGGACGCGGCGCGGGCCCGTTTCATCAGCGAGTACGAGGACACGCTGGCCAACCCGTATCTCGCGGCCGAGCGCGGCTACGTGGACGCGGTCATCCGGCCCTCGGACACCCGGGTCCAGGTCGTCCGCGCGCTGCGCGCCCTTCGCAACAAGCGGGCCACGCTGCCCCCGAAGAAGCACGGGAACATTCCGCTGTGACCAGTCGCGAGCCGTACCTCAGCATCGTCCGGGGGGACGCCACCCCCGAGGAGACCGCCGCCCTCGTCGCCGCGCTGGCGGCGCGGGCGGCGGCGCGCGCCGCCCGGCCGGCGGCACCGGAACCGAGCCCGGGCAACTGGAGGAATCCGGCGCATCGGCTGCGCCTGGGACTCCCGCACGGTCCGGGTGCCTGGCGCGGGGCCTTCTTCCCCGGCGGGTGACACGTCTTCCGACGCCATCCGCGACGACTACGGACCGATTACATCGCCGGAACAGGGTGTCAACTGGCTCAAGAGTTGGGACTATCTAGAAAGCGGGGGAATATAGTCAGCCGATCAACTGGTGACGAGTCCAGGAGGACACCATGGCCATCCCGGACTTCAGCGCACATGGCATTGCCGCAAAGTATGCCGTTCTCGTGGACGTCGGTTACCTTTACGCGGCCGCCGGTGAAGTTCTCTTAGGCGCCAAGGAGCGTAAGGAGTACCGGGTCGCCGCGGACGAGCTGATCCAGGCGCTGCAGAAGCACGCGCTCGAGCGCATCCCGGGTGAGCTGCTGCGCGTCTACTGGTACGACGCCGCCCGCGACCGCGTGCCCACGGTGGACCAGCGTGTGATCGCCCAGCTGCCCTGGGTCAAGGTCAGGCTGGGCAACCTGAACGCCCGTGGCCAGCAGAAGGGCGTGGACGCGCAGATCCGCAGCGACCTCGAGGCCCTCGCCCGCCACCACGCCGTGAGCGACACCGTGCTGATCGCCGGAGACGAGGACATGGTGCCCGCCGTGGAGGCCGCACAGGCGTACGGCGTGCGCATCCACCTGTGGGGGGTCGAGCCGCCGTTCGGGACCAACCAGGCCGAGCGGCTCGTCTGGGAGTCGGACACCGTCGAGATCATCAGCGCCGACTTCCTGCGTCCGTTCTTCACCCGCGCCCCGGTGCCCGTGCCCGTCGTGCCCACGCCGTCGCCCGCCCAGGTGTTCGCGGGCCGCACGGTCAAGCCGATGCCGCCGAAGACGCCCGTCGGCCAGGTCGCCAAGCTGGGCCCTGGCCGGCCCCGCGTGGAGGAGGTCGGCGAGCACGTGGCGCAGAAATGGATACTGACACGAGGCCGCGACAACATCCGCGACCTGCTGCCGGGTCCCCTGCTGCCCACGGTGATCGACACCGAACTGCTCATCGAGGCCGAGAAGGAGCTCGGCCACTCCCTGCGGCCCTATCCGGAGGCGCGCGTGTGGCTGCGCGACGGTTTCTGGGCCCGGGTCTACCGCGAGTTCGACCTCGGGGTCGGCATCTCCAGCAAGTGACGCCGGGCGTTCCGGCCCAGCGTCCGAGCTCGCGCGGGAGCACTCCCGGCACAGGGTCGTCTTCCGTGCCCGGTCTCGCGCGAGACCCCTCCGCACTGTCGGTGCATCCTGACGGCCGCGTCCGATTTCCGCCAGCCCGCATCGGTGGCCAGCGCATAACGTCGTGTGCGTGACCACACGACAGCTCGACTTCGACGCGTGCTACCTCGCCGTCTCCGCGCGGGACTCCCGCTTCGACGGGCGTTTCTACACGGCTGTCACCACCACCGGCATCTACTGCCGCCCGATCTGCCCCGCCCGCACCCCCGCCCGGGGCAACGTCCGCTTCTACCGGCACGCCGCCGCGGCCGAGGCCGCCGGGTTCCGGCCCTGCCGCCGCTGCCGTCCGGAGCTCAGCCCCGGCGACCCCGGCTGGGACGTACGCGCCGACCTGGTCGGACGCGCGCTGCGGCTGATCGACGACGGGGTGGCCGACGAGTCCGGGGTCGCCGGGCTGGCCCGGCGCCTGCACGTGACCGAGCGGCACCTGCACCGCCTGTTCGCCACCGAACTCGGCACCGGGCCGCTCGCCGTCGCCCGCACCCGGCGGCTGCTGCTCGCCAAGCAACTGCTCACCGAGACCACCCTGCCGATCACCGATGTCGCGTTCGCCGCCGGGTTCGGCAGCGTGCGGCAGTTCAACGCGGCCATGAAGGAGTCGTACGGCTTCGCACCGGGAGAACTGCGCAGGACCAACGGGCCGATGCACGAGAAGGGGGCTCCGGTCGCCCTCACGACCGGGCTGACCCTGCGGCTCGGCCACCGGGAGCCGTACGACGCGCAGTCGGTGCTGCGCTTCCTCGCCGCCCGGGCGATCCCCTCGGTGGAGGCGGTCTGCCTGTCGGGGGACGACGTGACGGCCTACACGCGGGCCGTGCCGGGCGGCTCGATCACGCTGCGGCCCGCCGCCGGTCACGTCCGGCTCACGGTGCGGACCACCGAGACGCACCTGCTCTCCCGGCTGGTGGCCCGCTGCCGCCGCCTGCTCGACCTCGACGCCGACCCCGGGGCGGTGCGGGAGATCCTCGGCTCGACGTCGCTCGCGCCGCTGGTCGCGGCCCGTCCCGGGCTGCGCGTGCCGGGAGCGTACGACGGGTTCGAGGTGGCGGTCCGGGCGGTCGTCGGACAGCAGATCTCGGTGGCCGGGGCCCGCACCCTGCTGGGCCGCATCGCCGCCCGCGCCGGCGTCCCCGCCGTCTCCGACCGTTCTGCCGACGAGAACGGGCACCCCGACGCGGCCGTGACCGGCCAGGTGCCGCTGCTGTTCCCCACGGCCGACCGGCTCGCCGCGGCCGACCTGGACGGCCTCGGGCTCACCACCCGCAGGGTCGCCACGATCAGGGCGCTGGCCGAGGCGGTGTCCTCCGGCGCGATCGACCTCGACGGCGCGGGCGACCCCGCCGACACCACCGCCGGGCTGCTGGAGATCCCCGGGATCGGCCCGTGGACGGCCGGTTACATCGCGCTGCGCGCGCTGCGCGACCCGGACGCGTGGCCCGAGGGCGACCTCGTGCTGCGCAGGACGATGGAACGGCTCGGCATCGCCGAGGGCGAGGCCGAGCGATGGCGGCCCTGGCGCGCGTACGCCGCGCTCCACCTGTGGAGCCACGCCTCCGACAATCCAGACACCACACCACGAGGACGCGACAAATGATCATCACGCACACCGTGCCCACCCCGGTGGGCCCCCTCGCTCTGCTCGCCCGCGACGGCGTGCTCGTCGCGGCCGGTTTCACCGCCGATCCCCGCGAGATGTTCGCCCGGCTCTCGCCGTCCCTGCGGGCGCTTCCCCTGCGGGAGGGCGACCTCGGCGACGCGGCCGAGGCCGTGCGCGAGTACCTCGACGGGAAGGTCGACGCGCTCGACCGGATCCCCGTCGAGCAGCCCGGCACCCCCACGAGGCAACGCCTGTACGAGGCGCTGCGCGCCGTGCCCGCCGGGACGACCGTGTCGTACGCGCAGCTCGCGGAGAAGGCGGGGCTGCCCAGGACGGCCGCGCGGGCCGCGGGGTCGGCCTGCGCGCAGAACCTGATCGCGCCGTTCGTGCCGTGCCACCGCGTGGTGCCCTCGACCGGCGGTTACGGCAGTTACTACTACGGCACGCCGGTCAAGGAGTGGCTGGTCGCCCACGAGTCCCGCGCCTGACCTGGCAGGAGCGTGAACGACGGTGCTGGCTTTCGCCTCGCCCCGGCTGCAGGGGGCGAGGCGCCGGCTCACCGGCACACGAGCCGGCCGGACGGGTCAATCCTTGACGATGCTCTGGACCTCGCCGACGGGCACGTCCCTGGTGGCCGCGACCTGGATCGGGTCGTACGCGAACGGGACGACCTGGCCGCCCTGGTTGCCGTTGCCGGCGACGTTCCAGACGCTCGTCACGGTGAGCGTGTAGACCTTGTTCGGCTGGTCGATCGAGGAGTGCAGGTAGACGACGCCGCAATCGGGCTTGCTCTCTCCGTCCTTGTCGGCGCCCTTCACGTACGGCTTGCCGGTGGCGCCGCATCCCTTGTCGTACACCTCGGCGCGATCGTCGCCGGTGCCGGATTTGATCTCGAGGTGGTCCGGCGTCGCCGTGACGGTGGCGGACATGACCCCGGGCAGCGTGGCGGTGACGGACCGGGGTGCGGCCTCGGCTCCGTCCAGCCACACCCAGGTCCCCAGGTTGACGTAGCTCTTGGCGTCCGGGCTCAGTTTGATCTTCGGCTCCGGCACGGTCAGCGCGGCCCGGGCGATCTGCATGAGCTGCTCCAGCGTGATGCCTCCGGCGGGGGTGGTCCCTTCTGGCACCCAGACCAGCGGCTCGAGTCCGGCGGCACACGAGGGTCCGTCCGGGTTGCCGGCGTCGTAGGCGACGCCCCACCACTGACCCTTGTCGCCGATCTTGCTGCCGAACTTGCCGAGGTCGACGTCGTAGTCCAACCCCGCCTCCACCGCCTGCTTCTTCTGCTGCGCCTGGAGGTTGCGCATGTCGTCGGCCGAACTGTTCGGCTCGTACCAGCAGGGACGGGGCATCCGGTAGCCGTCGCTCTTGCCGCCGAGCCCGTTGCCCGACAGACCGATCTTGGAGTTGGTCAGCTTGACGCCGGCCGTGTTGCCCTTCTGGAACGCCTCGCCGTGCGCCCCGACGTCCGGGTCGGCGGCGGCGGGTGGCACGCACACCGCGAGCAAGGCCCCCGCCAGCAGGGACGTCACAGCAATGGCCCTCATCGCAGGCACTCCTTCGCGCGCTCGTCCGGATAGTCCGCGTGGCGGTAGAGCCGGATCCGCCAGACGCCGTCGTCGCCATGCCCCAGGCCGGCCGTCTGCAGGAAGACCGCACGCGGGCGTTTGAGCCAGGCGGGCTGACGGGCCAGCGGGGTGCCCTCCTGGTCGGTCAGCCGCACGCCGGTCAGGTCGACGCAGCCGTCGGCCTCCGCCCCGCGTCCCATGACGGAGGCCACCCGCAGGGCGTAGAGCCTGGCCACGCCCCGGGCCGACTGCCTGTCCTTGAGGAACCCCTGCACCCAGGTGACGGCGTCCATGTAGGCGGACGACTCGGCATCGATCCCCTTCACGTACGAGCGGTCCCCGCCGGAAGTGCCGACGGCCCGCCACTGCGCCGTGAAGTCGCCGGCGAACGCCTTGATCACGGCCGACCGCTTCGGGTCGGGCTCGAGCGGCCACTCGATCTCGATCGTCAGTCCGGGCGCCGCCGTGACCGTCTCGGTGCCCGGCTGCGGGCCCGGCGTCCCCGAGGCCGTCGCCGCGGCCGGCTCCACGCCGCCGCCCGGGGTGAAGCCGCGGTCCGCGTCCGGCGCGGTACATGCCGACAGGAGCAGCGCGCAGGCCGAGGCGAGCGACGCCGTGGCGAGCCCTGGACGCATCACCGGATCCTCCGCAGTACGCGATCCCCCGCCGCTGTCACCCTAGAAACGGCCGTCGGGGACGAGCCAGCGCTATGCGTGGATCGGCATGATTCGGAGGAGGACGTCCCTGGCATTGGGGCTCCGATCAGGCGAGACGTGAGGTTCTGAGGTCCGCCGGGTTTCCGAGGTTCGGATTTCCGGGGTTCGGGTTTCTGAGGTTCGGGTTTCTGAGGTCCGGGGAGACGGTCCGGCGCCAGTCGGGCAGCAACTCGTCGATCAGCGCCTCCGTCTCCGGGGCCATCCCGCCGCCGTACGGATGGGAGGTGGCGCGGCGCAGCAGCCCGTCGACGACCGCCCGCAGCCGCACGGGCTCCCCGGTGGCGTGCGCCGCCCGGAGCAGGTCGCGCCACAGCCCCTCGTCGTCGGCCGCGAGCAGCAGCCCGGCCCGGGCCGCCGCCACCGCGCCGTGCGGGTCGTGGCGGGCCAGCCGTATCTCGCACAGCGCGTGGGCGGCGTCCGCCACCCAGGCCGTCACGTCGTACTCCAGGGGGTCGGCCGCCAGCCAGGCGTACCGGTCGGGCGGCCTGCCGTTCAGCAGCGGGCCGCGCACCAGCGTGAGCGCGCGCTCCAGCAGGTCGGCCTCCATGTCACCGGGCCTGCCGTCAGCGGCACCGGCGGCGTCGGCCCATTCGCCGGCCTGCCGTACGAGGTCCTGGAACAGCCGCCAGTCCGTACGGATCTCCGGCCCGAGCCGCAGGCGTCCGGACCGGTCGAGGAACAGGTGGGGGCGGCCCTCGGAGTCGCGCCCGAGCCACTCGGCGACCCTGGCGATCGTGGCGTCGCGCACCGCGAGCTGCACGCCGCGCGGCCACAGCACGCCGGTCAGCACGGCCGGGTGCACTCCGTCCGGATGGGTGGCCAGATAGACGACGAGTTCGTGGGCGAGGGCCGCCCGGCCCTCTTCGAGCGGGTTCACCGGGCTGATCTCGATCGGGCCGAGGACGCGCACCTCGATGGAGGGCGGCTCCTCGCTCAGCCGCTCCACCACCGGCGTGAGCGGCTCGCCCTCCTGCTGCCGCGCGGTGCGGAAAAGGCCGATCACGGCGTCGTAGTGCCGGCGCGGCAGCAGGTGGGCCTCGATGTCCAGGCCCAGGGCGTCCACGCGGGCCCGGCCGTCGTCGGTGACCTCCCACGTCCAGGTCGCGTGCGGCACCTCGCCCGCGATCACGAAGCCACTCGCCGTACGCGTGCCCTTGCCGAGCAGCGCCAGACGGCGCGCCTCGTCCTCGTCGGGGCGGATGGCCGACAGGAGGTAGTGCGGGGTGTACGCGGGGTCGGCCACGCGGCTGTGGATCCGGCCGGTCAGCACGTCGCCGTCGTAGCGGGCACGCTCCTCGAACTCCGGCAGCACCTCGGCCAGGCTGCTCGCCGTCCTGATCCGCTCGGGCGCGAGCAGGGTCAGCTCCTCGCCGAAGCCGACGAGCGTGATGCGCATCTGGTCGGACCACCGGTTGGTGGCCAGTTCGACGGCGAGCGCCGACAGCGCGGCGACGGTGTGCGCCCCGGTGATCGCGATCACGCCGTGGGCGGCCTCCAGGTCGGCCAGGACCCGGCCGCCCTGTCCGGTGCCGAGCGAGACCAGCCCGGGGTAGGGCGCGGGCACCCCGGCCAGCACCTGCTCGTCGATGCGGCGTCCCTCGTGGGCCGGAAGGCGCCACACCTGCCCGTCGTCGCAGGCCTCCCACGGCTCGGGCGCGTCCTGTTCCGCCGGGTGGATCCACAGGTCGAGGCCCCGGTTGGACAGGTGGACGGCGTAGATCGTCGGAGGGCGCCGGCCGGCGTCGGCCAGCAGGCGGCCGAGCAGGCGCAGGCCGATGTCGAGCATGCGGCTGCCGGGGGCGTCGGCGCCGAGGCGGATGGCGACCTCGGCCTCGGCGGCATCTCCGCGCGGCCTGGCGATGCGCCGTCCGAAGGCCCGGCGCCACAGTTGCTCCCGCCGCCTGCGGCCGAGCAGGGCCAGCAGCCCGGCCGCCGCCAGCGACGAGGCCGCCAGGTAGTCGGCGAGGACCGGCCCGCCATGCTGCTCGTCGACGCTCTGGTGACCCGCTTCCGCGGGCGCGATCGCCGGCTGGACGGTGGTCGTGATGATCGGACGCGGGGTGGGCGTGGCGCGGGTGGTGGCGGGCGTGTCCTTCGCATCGCCGGTGCGGCCCTTCGGCTCCGACGGGGTGTCCTGCGGCATCGCGGGCGGCGGCAGCACGATCCCCGGCTTGCCCGGCTCGGGCGTCACCCTGCCCCGCGCGTGGCCCGCGTCGCCGGACCTCCCTGCTTCGCCCGGCCCCTGCTGGTCGCCGGCACCGTCGGGCCGGGTGGTGTCGCCTTCACTCCCCGTTGTGCCTCCGGTGTGCGAACCGGCGGTGGGACGCGGGTCGGGCGTCGCGTGCCGGTCCTCCGTCGCGTGCCGGTCGGCGTGGGCGTCGCCGCCGGTCGCCCCTCCCCCGGCGTACCGGGTGTCGCCGTCGAGTTCGGCGGGCGCGTGGCGGTGCTCCTTCAGGGTCTCCGGCCGGTCCTCGTCCACCGGCACGATGTGGACGTTCCTGGCGTCGTCCGGCATGTCGAGCACCCAGCCGGGACGGATGAGGTCGGCCATGTGCAGCCGGCTGCCGTCGGGCTGCTCCTTGTGCTGGTTGAGCCGGTAGATCTCCGGATAGCGGCGCCCGTCCCCCAGGCACTTCTCCGCGATCTCCCACAGGCTCTCGTGGTGACGCCCGTGCGGGGGCTGGACCACGTAGACCTTCTTGACCTCCCTGGCGTGCAGGGCCGGTCGCTCCGCCTCGGCCTGCGGCACCGGCGCCGACAGCGCCGCGACCTGGGGCCGGATCGGGGCGGGGGCGCCCGCGCGGGCGAGGGGCATCGCCACGGCGGTCGCGGTGAACAGCAGCAGCACGGCGGAGACCAGGCGGTTCGCGAGCGCCTGGGTGCCGCCCGACAACGGCACCCGGGCCGGCATGCCGACCCTCCGCAGCGCGGCGTAGACCTCGACCACCACGCACAGGAACAGCTGCAGCCAGGCCAGCCACACCAGGAGGATCAGGATCGCGATGATCGTCTCGGGGCCGACCTGGCTCGTGAACAGGTCCGCGTTCAGCAGGTCACCGCTGATGGGCGGACCGGCCAGCCGGAGCAACGCGTACGGCACGCCGCCCACCAGGCCCACCAGCGCGACCAGGGCCCCGAGGCCGGCGAGGACGTCCCCGGCCGTACGCCGGGTCCGCGGCCGCACGGCCCGGTCGTCGTGCCAGTGCTCGGGCGCCCGCTGCGGCCCCAGCACCGACGGCAGGCCCTCGGGGCGCGGTCGCGGGCCCCGCCCGGGCCCCCTCTGGGGCTCGCGGCCGAACTCCTCCCGCCGGCCGCCCGGCGGCCGTGTCCCTGTCACGCCTCCCCCGGATCAGGAGCGGCCGTGGCCTCGGCCTCCATGTCGGAGCCGGCGAAGCCCAGCGCGGCCAGGAAGAAGGCGTCCCAGTGCACCGACACCGCCACCGTGACGTCCGCCTGGCCGCCGCCCACGGTGCACTCGGTCATGCGTACGCCGTCGGCCCCCTGGTCCGCCGTGATCTTCTCGGCCTCGCCGCACACCGCGCTCTCGTCGGCGAGCAGCCGCACCTGGCCGGTGGCCCGCAACGTCTCGACGTCGATCTGGTCGGCGGCGGCGCGGGCGGCCTGCTCGGCGATGTCGGCGGCCTTGAGGCGGGCGTTCATGGCGGCCCCGCCGTCCACCAGCAACCCGGCCAGCAGGAACACCACCCCCGAGAAGAGGACCACGAACACCGACATGGAGCCTCGCTCTCCCGCCCGCCCGCCTCGGACGGGCGACGGAACCCTCAGGAGGGCGCACGGCACCGTTGACCGGGCGGGACGCGGAGCGGTCCGGTGGTCGCGGACACGCGAACCACACCCGCGGCGCGGACGCGGCGGGGTCACTTCACCCTCCGATACTGTTCGAGCGGCACGACCGAGGTGCCCGACATCTGCTTGGCGGCGCCGAACCCGAGGAAATCGAGGTTCAGCTCGCAGGTCACCGTCATCCGGACGAAGCCGTCCATCTTCCACTCGCTGCCGGACATGTCCACCTGGGGCGAGCAGTCGCCGGAGAGCGATGCCTCGGCGGCCTCCTTCGCGGCCGACTCGGCCTCCGCCTCGGTGCGCTGCACGGAGGCGGCCCGGGCGGCGTCCCGCGCGGCCCCGTTGACCTCTCCCTGGGCCTCCACGATCCGGCCCGCGCCGACGAGGAACAGCAGGAAGAGCAGGAACAGCGGGGCCAGCATGACCGTCTCGGCCGTCATCGAACCGCGCTCCGACCGGGTCATTCGCAGCCGTCCGAGCCGTCGTCGGGGCGGAAGCACTCGATGGGCCCGCCGAAGCGTGACGTGATCGTGAAGGTCATCGCGGGCAGCAGCGGCACCACCTGGACGGCGCTGCCGGTCACCTCCACGCCGCGCTGGTCGCCCTGCTCCCACGCCTGCGCCTGGGCGTTCTTCAGCAACTGCGGTCCGATCGCCTGCACGATCTGCCGCGCCTTGCCCTCGGCCGCCTCCTGCCAGCCGTCGGCGCCGCCCGCGCGGGCGATCCGCGCGCCCTCCCGCGCGGCGGCGTCGGCGACCTGACGGCCGTGGAACCAGAGCGTGACCTGGACGATCAGCAGCACGACGGCGAGCACGATCGGCATGAGCATGGCGAGCTCGATCACCGTGGCGCCCCGCTCGCGGCGCACGGCAGTCGCGGCGTGGGGGCCGGTCACGCCCTGTACGGTCACTC
This sequence comes from Microbispora sp. KK1-11, assembly GCF_006874435.1. Lineage (NCBI taxonomy): Bacteria > Bacillati > Actinomycetota > Actinomycetes > Streptosporangiales > Streptosporangiaceae > Microbispora > Microbispora sp. KK1-11. The sequence goes on from NZ_VIRJ01000013.1 coordinate 123,110, forward strand.
CCCGTTACCCCCGCCGGCGCCGCCGCCCGCGCCGCCGCCGCCGCTGAAGCTGTTCTGGATGTCGGACTGCTTCTGCTCGACCAACTGCTTGATCAGCGTGGCCAGGCCGAGGGCGACTCCGGCGATGATGGCGGTGATGATCACCCATTCGACCGCGGAGGCTCCCCTGGACGGGGCGTTCCTCGCGCGGTCCAGCCGTACGTGGAGCACGGCGATCAGATAGTGGAACCAGAGCATCAGGCCCCCAACATCTTCATGGCTGCGGGATAAGAGAGGAAGATCACGAAGCCCGCGCACAGCAGGAGCTGGGCGACGAGCATCGACTGGGACCGTTCGCCCGCCTTGCCCTCGACCTCCGCGAGTTCGCGACGGCGGAGAGTGGCGGCGCGGGCCGTGAGGGAGGCGCGGACCTTGGCGCCGTCGTCGGCCACGAGCCCGAGCGCGGCCGACAGGTCCCGCAGCTCGTCCACGTTGATCTCGTCGCCGAGCTGGCCGAGGGCCTGCCAGGGGGTGATGCCGACGATCCTGGCGTTGGCCAGCGCCTCGCGGATGCGTTCCATCGCCCAGTTGGAGTCGGGGGCGGGACCCGCGCCGTTCGCGGCCCCGGTGGCGACAGCGGAGGCGGCGCCGTTCGCGGCGCCGTTCACCGTGCCGTTCAGCGCCCCGGGCGTGGTGACGGGACTGCCCACGGCGACCGCCATCATCAGCGCCTCGGGCACGCCCCTGCCGCCTGCGAGGTTCATCGACACGAGGTCGAGGAAGGCGCCCACGGCGTGCCGGAAGTCCCGGCGGCGTACGGCGGCGTCCCGCCGGATCTGCGCGTCGGGCAGCAGGAAGAAGATCACGCAGACGACGAGGGCCGACCAGAGCGGCACCTGCACCGAGACGCCCCATCCCATCAGCGCGAGCCAGCCGACGAGGAGCGGGAACGCCAGCAGGCCCGAGACCCCGAGCAGCAGCTTGGTCGCGAGGAACCCCTCGAACGACTTGCCGAGCAGCGCGAGGTCGGCCTTGACCGACCGTGCCTCCCACCCGCGCGCCGCGTAGAACCGGGCGAGCCGCAGGCCGAGCATGCGGCGGAACTCGCTGACGTCCTCCTCGGGCGCGATCAGCGGCGCCAGCGGCACGCCCTTGCCGTCACGGGCCTGGTCGAGCGCGGCGAGCCGGGCGGTCAGGCCGGGCCGGGGCGGGAACAGCGCCCGCACCAGCAGGAAGAGCCCGAGGCCGAGCACGGCTCCGCAGAGCACCGTCGCGATCACCTGATCACCTCCGCCGCCGGCGGCTGCGCCTGCGCGGTCACCGCGGACCGCGGGCGGTGGTAGGGCGCGAGGATCCTGGCCGGCTTGTCGAAGCGGGCGAGCCGCCGCATCCAGGCGAACCCCGCGCCGAACAGGCCCGCAACCACGACGAGCACGGCCTGGCCGAGCACGGAGTTGTACTCCTCGACGTAGGAGCGGTTGAAGACGACCAGCGCGGCGGCGAAGGCGAGGGCGGTGCCGACCACGATCTGCACGCTCTTGCGCGTGGACCTGCGCTCGGCCTCCACGCGCCGGCGCATGTCCAGCTCCTCGCGGGCCGAGACCGCCAGGGCCGACAGCACGTCGCGCAGGCCCGGCCCGCGCAGCCGCGAGTTGAGGATCAGCGCCGCCACGACGAGGTCGGCCGAGGGGTCGTCGAGCTCGTCGGCGAACATCCGCAGCGCGTCGGCGAGCGGCATCCGCGTGTGGAGCCGGTCGACCAGGGCCCGCAGGTGCGGTTGCAGCATGGGGGCCGCGGCCCGGATCGAGGAGGGGATGGCCTGTTCGAGCCCGGCCGCGCCCGCGATCGTGTCGCGAAGCGACTCCGTCCACGCCGCCAGGCCCTCGAGGCGCCGCATGGCGGCCCGCTCCTCCGCCGCGCCGCCGGTGAAGCCCCGCCAGGCCAGGACCAGCAGTACGGCTCCCGCCGCGATGACCGGCCAGCCGGTCACCACCAGCACCACGACACCCGTCACCGCGGCGATCGCCGACCTCGTGGACAGGGTGCGCAGCAGGCGCATCCGCTCGGCCCGCCCGTCCGGCGTGGCCGGGCGGGGGCGCAATCCGTAAATGGCCAGGGCGAGCAGGAAGAGCCCGCCGCCCGCCGCGGCCCCGGCCAGCAGCACCAGGGGGTCGAGGACACCGGGAGGCAGCGCCGGCAGCAGGCCGCTCATCGCCACGCTCCCCGCGCCGGGTCGTACCCGTGGGCGGCCAGCTCGTCGGCGCAGGAGATCGGGGCGTGCGGCACCAGGTAGTCGCCCGCCATGGCGAACACCTCCGAGGACAGCACCCGCCCATCGCAGCCCGTGACCTCCCGCACGCTGGACACGTAGCGCCGCAGGGTGCCTCCCCGGTGGTAGTCGTTGCGCTTCTCGATGAACACCACGAAGTCGATGGCCCCGGCGATGAGCATGTGGGTGGCCTCGATCGGCAGCCGTTCCTCGGCCTGCAGCGCGTAGGTCGCGATGCGGTTGAACACCTCCATGCTGGAGTTGGCGTGGATCGTCGACAGCGACCCGTCGTTGCCCTGGGTCATCGCGTTGAGCATCGTGACGATCTCGTCGCCCAGCACCTCGCCGACGATCACCCGCGAGGGGTTCATGCGCAGCGACCGCCGCACCAGCTCGGCCATCGTGATCTCGCCCTGCCCCTCGGCGTTGGGCAGGCGGTGCTCGAAGGCCACCGCGTTCGGATGCAGCTCGGGGAACTGGTCCAGCCCGAGCTCCAGCGCCCGCTCCACCGTGATCAACCGCTCGTGTGGCGGGATCTCGTTGGCCAGCGCCCGCAGCAGCGTCGTCTTCCCCGCGTTCGTCGATCCCGCGATCATGATGTTCTTGCGCGCGGCCACGGCGGCGGTGAGGAACCGGCCCAGCTCCGGGGTGAGCGTGCCGTTCCCGACGAGGTCGCTGAGGAACACCTTGCCGAGACGGGCACGGCGGATCGACAGCGCCGGCCGCACGGTCACGTCCATGACGGCCGACAGCCGGGAGCCGTCCGGCAGGCGCAGGTCGAGCTGCGGGTTGGCGGTGTCGAACGGCCGCGACGACAGGCCGGAGTACGCCGCCAGGATCTGGATCAGCTCGATGAGCTCCTCGTCGCTCTCCGCGACGGGATCGTGCATGAGTTCCTGGCCGTCGGCGTAGCCGACGAAGACCCGGTCGCAGCCGTTGATGTCGATGTTCTCGACCTCGGGGTCGTCGAGCAGCGGCTGGAGGCGGCCGACGCCGAACAGCGCGGCGTGGATGCCCGCCGCCAGCGCCTCCTCCTCCTCGGCCGTGGGCGGGGTGCGCCCGACGCCGATCTCACTGCGCGCGTGCTCCTCCAGCACCTGCGCGATCAGCGCCCGGGCGAACTGCCGCTCGTCCTCCCCCGACATCGGCGGCACGCCGCTCGCCTGGTCGAGCCGCCGCTGGTGCGCCAGCCGGTCGCCGACCTCCTGCCGGAAGCGCTTCACCAGGCCGTGGTCGACAGGCCGCCGCTGGGAGTTCACGACCGCACCTCCGGCTCCCTCTTCGCCCGTCTGAGGGCGTGCGGTGCCGCCGTCTCGCCGCCCGCGGCCAGCTGCGCGGCCAGGCGCGTGGCCAGCTCCCTGGCCGTACGGATCAGGAGGCTGCGGTCGAGCCGCCCGCCCCACTGGCCGCGCAGCAGTTCCGCGCCCTTCGGGTCGTACGCGAGACCGCCGACGAAGGCGACGTCCCAGCCGGAGACGATGCGCCGGATCTCCTCCAGCGACGACCGGTACGACCTGGGGTCGGCGATCACCACGATCCCGACCTTCCGTCCGATGAGCGACAGCCGTTCGCGCAGGTGGGCGACGTTGTCGAGGCTGGCCCTGGTGAACAGCACCACCTGGTCGGCCTCGGCCACCAGGTCGCCGATCTGGGGGTGCAGCCCGAGCCTGCCGCAGTCGGCGAGCACGTCGGCCTGAGGCAGGGCGGCGAACGCCCGGCCGAGCGGGCCCCACAGCCAGGTGAGGCCGGCCGCCTGCTCGCCGTTGGTCAGGCCGGCCAGCACGTCGAGGCCGCCGACGAGTCGCTGCGTGTGCTCATAGATCAGGTCGGCGTGGAGCCCGCGCCGTGCGACCGCGCCAAGGCTCAGCAGGCCGCGCCCGGGGTTCAGCACGCTCCCGTCGTCGCCCGGCAGCCGGTAGGCGAGGTCGCCGCCGGAGGGATCGCACTCGGCCAGCAGCACGGGCCGGGGCCACACGGCGCCGAGGGCGGTCGCCGCGGTGGTCACGCCGGGCGCCCCCTTGTCGGCGGCGAGCACGATCAGCGCCACGTCACTTGACCCCCGGGAGCGTGACGAGGGCGATCTCGCCGCTGGAGGCGTACTGGGCGATGGTGGGCGCGATCGACGTGTCGACGACGATCGTGACCAGCCCGCCTCCAGACCGCCCTGAGGACGCGCTCTCGACGCGGGCGGCGGTCGCCAGCACCTTCTGCTGGGCGGTGCCCGACCCCCGGCCCGCCGACGGCACGTAGATCACCTGGACGATGTCGCTCCATTTGAGGTCGGTGGGCATCTGGCCGGCCTTGAGCGACAGGCCCACCTTGGCCTTGCCCGGCCCGACCTGGTCGGTCGTCGTGGCGGTCATGCGCTGGGTGAGCAGCGTGCCCGGCAGCAGCGTCACCGCGGCGTACGTCGTGGCCACCTGGTCCTTGAACCGCCAGGGGACGTAGTCGACGCCGGTGTCGGCGATCTGCACCTCCCGCATCGCGGACTGCGGGATGAGCTGCCCGGCCCCCACCTGCTGGGTGATCTGCACGGCAGAGACGCGGTCACCGCTGCGCATGACCAGCAGCGTGGTGGCCAGCGCGCCGCCCAGGATGAGGAGGACGGCGAGCGCGGCGAGCGCGGGCTTGCGCTCCCTCGGCGGAACGGGCAGCTTGCGCGCGGCCGGCCCGGACAGGCCCGGCCGTGCGGGTGCCCGGCCGTCCTGCGACGTCTTCTCGCTGGTCCTCATGGGTGGGGGACTCCCAGGGATGAGGGCGCCCATCTGTTTTCGGGCCGCTCGAATCTGTTTACGGTCTTGCCCTTTGTTGCGAATTCACTCCATTATGGCCAGCTTGCGCCGCCATAAGTGCCGCGAAGCGGCGACCCATGCTTATCCGTTAGGAATACGCCTGTCAACGGGAGTGGATCTATCTCCATATCCATACAAGGCTTTACTGACACGAAATTTCGTGATAGTACGTTTACACTTCTTTCCCGGTTGTCACACCATTCACACTGTTAGCGCCAGGGCGGACGGCGGGCATACGCGGAAGGCGGTGACGACGGCGTCGCCGAAGGACGGATGACAGGCGCCTTTACCTATTTCGGGTAACGCCCGGATGAGCGCGGGAGTCGCGGCTAGCGTGTCCCCTCGGGCCGCACGGCCCGCATACCCGGAGATCTTCACGGGGACGCCCCGGGATGAAACGCTTTCCGCGAGGCCGCCGCACAACCGCCTTCTGGGAGTTCGCGCATGCGGATAACGCTCACCGTGGTCGGCGAGGACGGCCGCCGCGACGTGCTGGTCGAGGGCGACGAGAGCACCACGGTCGCCGCCCTCGCCACCGCGCTCGACGGCGGCGCCGCCGCCCGCCCGGCCAACGTCGTACGGCTCCCGCACGCCCGCGCGCCGTACGACCTGGACCGGGGGGATCGTGGGGACCGGCAGGCCCGGCCGTCCGGTGAGGTGAAGCTGTGGGTCGACGGCCGGCCCGTCGACCCGGACGCGCCCGTGTTCGGCCTGCTCAGGGATGGTGACCTGGTGGCCGTGGACGGTCACGCCGCCGCGGCGACGGTGACCGAGGAGCCCGGCGGGCCGGCGGAGCTGCGCGTCGTGGGCGGCCCCGGCGCGGGGGCCGTCCACAGGATCGGGCTCGGCGCGCACACGATCGGCGCCGACCCCGCGTGCGCGGTCTCCGTACCCGACCCGGGGATGCCGCCGGTCGCGCTGGTGGTGCGGCTGGCCCCCGGCACGGCCACCGTGGAGCCGGCGGCCCCCGGGGGCGAGCCGGTGGCCCGGCTTGCGGGCGAGCCGCTCACGGAGGCGGCGCCGTGGGCGGCCGGGGACATGCTCACCTGCGGCGGCTCGGTGTTCGCTCTGGGGCCGGTCCTGCCGCCGGACGCCCACCTCGACCCGCTGCCGGACGGCGGGCTCGCCTACAACCGCCCGCCCCGCCTCCAGCGGCCCGAGCGGCAGCGGCGGTTCACCGTCCCCGCCGAGCCCAAGCGGGGCGAGGGGATGCGGCTGCAGTTGCTGGCCGCGCTGCTGCCCGCCGTGCTCGGCGTGGTCATGGCCGCCGTCACCCACACGTGGTACTACCTGCTGATCGCGTTCATGACGCCGCTGATCATGATCGGCCAGTGGGTGAGCGACCGCAGGCACGGCAGGAAGAAGCACCGCCGGGCGGTCAAGGCGTACCGCGAGCGGATGGCCGCCTTCGAGGAGGAGGTGGCCCGCGCGGTGCGGCAGGACGAGGAGGCCAGGCGCGGCGGCGCGCCCGATCCCGCCGAGGTGCTGCTCACCGCGACCGGGCCGCGCCGCCGGCTGTGGGAGCGCCGCGTGCACGACCGCGACGCGCTGCGGCTGCGCGTGGGGCTGGCCGACCTGCCCGCCGACCTGGAGTTCGAGCCCGAGAGCGGCACGCCCCAGGACGCGCCCCGCCGGGAGCCGCCCACCTGCCACGACGTCCCGGTCGCGCTGGTCATGCGGCGTCTCGGCGTGGCCGGGCTCACCGGTCCCAGAGACGTGGCGCTCGGCTGCGCCCGCTGGCTCGTCGGGCAGGCCGCCGCCCTGCACAGCCCGCGCGACCTGGCCATCGTGGTGCTGTCCGCCAACGCGGACGGCGCCGGGCAGTGGGGTTGGGTGCGCTGGCTGCCGCACTGCGCGCCCGACGCCGCGGCCCGTGGCGGCGCCCTGTCGTCCGACTGCGCCGCGCTCGTCGGCGCCGACCCCGAGGCCGCCGCCCGCCGGGTCGCCGAACTCGCCGCCCTGGTGACCGAGCGGCTCGACACCGAGAACGGCTCGGGGCCATATCCGGGGGTGCCGCGCGGCACCCGCCTGTCCGGCGGCCCGGCCGGCTGGGACGACCTGGGGCGCGCGGGCGGCAACCGGCCCGCCGAGCCGGCCTTCGCCACCTACGACGAGCGGCCGTTCGACGTGCTCGTCGTGCTCGACGGCGCGCAGGTGCTGCGCGGCCTGCCCGGCATGCCGCAGGTGCTGCGGCAGGGCCCGCGCGCCGGGGTCTACACGATCGCCATCGACGACGACGAACGGCTGCTGCCCGAGGAGTGCGCGACGGTCGTGTCCTGCGGCCGCGAGGGCGGGGTGCGCCTCCACGGCGGCGGGCTCGACCCGATCACCGGCATCCGCGCCGACCGGGTCTCGCCGTCCTGGGCCGAACGTCTGGCCCGCGCGCTGGCCCCGCTGCGCGACGTGAGCCGCGACGACCCCTCGGCCGCCCTGCCCGACGCGGTCCGCCTGCTCGATCTGCTGGAGGTGTCCCTCGACCCCGCCGCGCTCGCCGAGCGGCAGGGCCGTACGACCCGGGCGCTGATCGGCGTGGGACCCGAGGGCCCGTTCGAGGTCGACCTGAGCAGGGACGGGCCGCACGCCCTGGTCGCGGGCACGACCGGCGCGGGCAAGTCGGAGCTGCTCCAGACGCTGATCTGCTCGCTCGCGGTGGCCAACCGGCCCGACGAGATGACGTTCGTGCTCATCGACTACAAGGGCGGCGCGGCCTTCAAGGAGTGCGTACGGCTCCCGCACACGGTCGGCATGGTGAGCGACCTCGACGGCCACCTGACCCAGCGGGCCCTGTCGTCGCTGGCCGCCGAGATCCGGCGCAGGGAGCGCCTGCTGCTGGACGCGGGGGCCAAGGACATCGAGGACTACCAGCGGGCGCGCGGCGCCACCTGGGTGCTCGGCGCGGGCGGCGTCCGGCGGGCGCGCGGCGGCGGCATCTTCGCCGCCCCGGTGCCGGAGACCGCGGGGAGCAAGGACCTGCCGCCGCTGCCCCGGCTCGTGCTGATCATCGACGAGTTCGCCGCCCTGGTCGCCGAACTGCCCGACTTCGTCGAGGGGCTGGTCGACATCGCGCGAAGGGGCCGCTCGCTCGGCATCCACCTGATCCTCGCCACCCAGCGGCCCGGCGGCGTGGTGACCGCCGACATCCAGGCCAACACCTCGCTCAGGATCGCCCTGCGTGTCACCGACGCCAACGAGTCGGCCGACGTCATCGACGTGCCGGACGCCGCCCACATCTCGCGGACGACGCCCGGCCGCTGCTATGTGCGGGCCGGCTCCGGAGCGCCCGTGGCGGTGCAGACGGCCAGGATCGGCGGCCGCACTCCCACATCGAGGATGGGCGACGCGCGGGCGGCCGACGCGGGAGAGGACGTGCGCGTCCTCGACCTGCCCTGGCAGGCGCTCGGCCACCCGCTGCCCGCCCCGCCCGCCCAGGCGGCGAGCGGCACCGACCTGGCCCTGCTCGTGGACGCGCTGCGGGAGGCCGGGAGCGACATGCCCCGGCAGCCGAGCCCGTGGCTGCCGCCGCTGCCCGATCAGGTCGTCCTCGACGTCGGTGCCGCGGACTCCCCCGGCGGCCTGCTCGCGGGCGCCGCGCCGTACCGGCCGGGGGCCGAGGAGGTGCCGCCGCTGCCGTTCGGCGTGACGGACCTGCCGTGGGAGCAGGGCCGGCGCCCGCTCACGCTCGACCCGCGGCACGGCGGCCACCTGCTGATCGCGGGCGGCGCACGCAGCGGCAGGTCCAGCGCGCTGCGGACGATCGCGGGCTCGATCGCGGCCGGCGCCTCCCCCGAGGACGTCCACGTCCACGCCGTCGACTGCGGGTCGGGCGCGCTGCTGCCGCTGGTCGCGCTGCCGCACTGCGGGGCGGTCGTCACCCGCGACCAGCTCGACCGGGTGGAGCGCCTGCTGACCCGCCTGCGCGCGGAGGTCGGGCGCCGTCAGCACCTGCTGGCCGAGGCAGGGTACGCCTCACTGGCAGAGGCCCGCGCCGCCGCCCGGTCGCGGGCCGCCCGCGACCGCAGCGGCGTGGGCGCGCTGCCCTGGCTGGTGCTGCTCGTGGACCGCTGGGAGGGGTACGTCGCCGCGTTCGAGAACTACGACTACGGGCGGCTGGTCGACGCCATGCTGCAACTGCTGAGGGAGGGGCCGGCCGTGGGGCTGCGGGCCGTGGTCACCTCCGACCGGTCGGGCATGCTCGGGCAGATCTCCACCGTCTTCGAGGACCGGCTCGTGCTGCGGCTCGCCGATCCCGCCGACTACGGGCTCGCCGGGCTGCCGATGCGCGACCTGCCGAGCGCCATGCCCCCGGGCAGGGCCCTGGCCGTCGGCGAGCACGGCCTGGTGGAGAGCCAGATCGCGCTGCTGTGCGACGATCCCTCCGGCCCCGCGCAGGTGGCCGTCCTGCAGGAGCTCGCCCGTACGGCGGCGGCACGGTTCGGCGGCTCGGACACCCTCGGGACGTGGGCCTGGCCGTCGGAGCCGCCGCTGCGGGTGGACGCGCTGCCGATGCGGATCACGGCGAGCCAGGCGCTCGACCTGGCGCCGTCGCACCAGCCGCCGTCGGCCCTGTGGGCGCTGCTCGGCGCGGGCGGCGACGCCCTCACCCCGATGGGCGTGGACCTGCAGGGCCAGGGACCGGCCGCGGTCATCGCCGGGCCGCCGCGCTCGGGACGGTCGTCCGCGCTGGTCACGGCGGCGCGCTCGCTGCTCGACCGGGGCACGCCCGTGCTCGTCGTGACCCCGCGCCGCAGCCCGCTGCGCGACCTCGCCGGGGCTCCGGGGGTGCTCGCCGTGCTGGACGGCAACGCCAGAAGCGTGACCGGGGGCGGCGCCGACGACTTCGGCGGCCTGCCGGGCGCCCTCGATCCGCTCGCCCTGGTCGCCGGGCACGAGCGCTACGTGGTGGCCGTGGACGACGCGGAGCTCATCTCCCCCGACTCCGCCCTCGGCCTGGCCCTGGACGAGATCCTGCGCACCGGGCGGGACGGCGAGCACGGCCTGCTCGTCGCGGGGGCCACGGGCGACCTGGCGACGGCCTACCGGGGATTCGCCGCCGAGGCGCGCAAGGGCAGGACCGGCCTGCTGCTCAACGTGCAGAGCCCCGCCGACGGGGACCTGTTCACCGTACGGCTGCCGCGCGGCGCCGTCGGCGGGCCTCCCGGGCGGGGCCTGCTGGTCGTCTCGGGCACCGCGACCCCGATCCAGGCCGCGGTGCCGGATTGAGCCGCGGGGCTTGTTGGGAGCGCTCCCACCCTGCCAGCCTGCTCGGCATGACCGTGCGCATCAGGCCCTACCAGGACACGGACAGGGACGACCTCTACGACATCTGCGTCCGCACCGCCGACGCGGGTGAGGACTCCCGCCACATCTATCCCGATCTCGATTTGATGCCCAGCATCTTCGCCGCGCCGTACGTCCGGCTGGAACCGGACCTGGCCTTCGTCGCCGACGACGGCGAACGGGCGGTCGGCTACATCGTCGGCACCGCCGACACGCCCGCCTTCGTCAAGGCGTACCGCGACGAGTGGCTGCCGACGCTGGCCGGCCGCTATCCGGCGCCGCGGCGCCCTCCGGCCTCGCCCACGGAGGAGATGGTCGCCCTGATGCACGATCCCGAGCGGATGGTCCTCCCCGAACTGGCCGGCTACCCCGCCCACCTGCACATCGACCTGCTCCCCGGCTACCAGCGCGCCGGGCACGGGCGGGCCCTGATGACGGCCTTCCTCCACGCCCTCGCGGCGAAGGGCGTGCCCGCCGTGCACCTGAGCATGCTCACCGTCAACACCCGCGCCCGCGCCTTCTACGACCGGCTGGGCTTCCACGAGATCCCGGTGCCCGACCCCGGCCCGGTCACCTATCTCGGCCGCTCGACCGAGTCGCCGGTGACATGAGAACACCGCCGGACCGCCATGGCACTCATGGCGGTCCGGCGGCCGGCGATCTGCGGGTGCCGGTCAGCGGGTGGCGGACTCGATGTTGCCGCGGTAGGTCGTGATGACCCGGGAAGCCTCGTTGAGCTCTTCCGCCATGCGCTGGAACGCCGCCCGGTAGCTCTGCCAGGCGTCGTGGAAGCGCTGCGCGCCGGGGCCGGTCCAGGCGGTGCCGACCTTGGCCGCCTCACGGTCGAGGTTGGCCATCGTGGCGCGGACCTGGTCCGCCTGCTGGCTGAACTGCGCGGCCATGCTCTGCATCTCCGCGGGGTCGCCGCCGAGCAAGCTGTTACCCATTCAGTCACTCCTTCATCGACAAAGGGGCCGCCCTCACCGTAAATCGTTTGTCAATCTTGTGAACCCCTTATGCCGAGCGGTTATATCGAAGGCCGGGAGAATCTGGCTTTTCTGCCACTCCATTCCCCTTTTTCCTAACGCCCGGAAAGGCGACTATCGGCCGTCCGTGGCCAGGCGCACCGCGAGCGCGGCGAAGACGGTGCCGGAGATCCGGTGAAGCCACCTCTGGACGGCAGGGCGCCCGCGGACGAGGTCGCCCAGGCGGCCGGCCAGCAATCCGGCGGAGGCGTCGACCGACAGGCCCACGACGATGAACAGCGCGCCGAGGAAGAAGAACTGCGCGGTCACGCTGCCCCGGGCCGGGTCGACGAACTGCGGGAAGAACGCCAGGTAGAAGGCGATCACCTTGGGGTTGGCGAGGTTCGTCAGCACGGCCTTGCCGTACACGCGTCCCAGCGGCGCCCTGGGCTCCTGCCCGGGGACGTCCTGGTCGCGGCGGGCGGCGAGGAACGACGTGACGGCCAGGTAGACCAGGTACGCGGCTCCGGCGACGCGGATGACGTCGAAGACCGTGGGAAAGGCGCTCAGCAGCGCCCCCAGGCCCAGCGCCGCCAGCGTCGTGTGCACGGCCAATCCCGTGGACATGCCGACCGCCGCGAGCACGCCCGCCCGGGGCCCCGATGCCAGGCCGGTGGCGGCGATGAACAGCATGTCGGGGCCGGGCACGAGGGAGACGACGAGAGCCGCCAGGCAGAACGTGACGACGATGTGGGGATCAACGACCATGGGGCCACCCTATGCTCGGCTTCATGAGCCCCGGATCAGCGATTGCCGGCGGCAAGCCCTTCACGAGCCGTGATCAGGATCTGCGGCTGGGGCGTCAGACGCGGGCGGGATCGTCGCCGCCGAACCACCGCCGCACGGCTGCCAGAAGCGCTTCGATCTCCGTGGGATCTGGTTCGGGTGATGCGGACGCCCAGGCCACGTAGCAGTCCGGGCGAAGGAGCAGTGCGGTGGGCGCCGCGACCTGAGGGCGCGCGGTGACGATGTCGAGGTAGTCGTGCCGCAGGCCGAGCGTCCGCGCCAGCGAATTTCGTTCGGTCAGGTCGAGCAGCAGGGGGCGTGCGGTTCTGGTCAGCTCGGCCAGCCGGACCGGCCCGGCGGGGGTGTGCAGTTCCATGTCCGGCGCGAACCGGCCGGTCAGCGGATGCGCCTCGGGTTCGCCCATGTCGTAGCGGACGTCGGCGCCTGCGATGAGTTCGGCGAGGCGCTGCACGGTGCTCTGGTCGCGGAGCAGCTCGGTGAACAGTTCGCGCAGTCCGGTGACGTCGCCGCCGGGGGCGATCAGGGCCGACTGTGCCTGCGCGTTCACGATCATGCGGTGGGCGGCGGGCCGCCGCTCGGCCTCGTAGCTGTTCAGCAGTCCGGGCGGGGCGCTGCCGCCGATCACGGCGGCAAGTTTCCAGCCGAGGTTGACCGCGTCCTGCAGGCCGAGGTTGAGCCCGGGTCCTCCCCCGGTGGCGGCGTACACGTGAGCGGCGTCACCGATCAGGAATACCCGGCCGTCGGCGAACCGGTCGGCGACTCGGGTGTTGCCGCCGGTCAGGCGACGCAGCACGTGCGGCCCTGGGCCGTCGGGCGCACCCAGTGGCACATCGACGCCGAGCACGCGGCGGACGCTCGCCCGCAACGCTTCAAGGGTCATCGGGGCGTCGGTCCTGGGCAGGTCCCACTCTGTGGTGCTGACCAGCGGCGGGTGACCGGGCATCGGCGCGTAGGAGAACCCGCCGTGCTCCGTGCGGTGGGGCAGGAACGGCAGAACAGCGCCGTAGCCGGGCACGTTCAGTGCGCCGGTCGCGGGATCGACCCAGTCCGCCGGAAGGTTCACGTGCGCCGAGCAGACGGTCATCCGGTCATAGGTGACGCCGGGGAACCCGATGCCGGAGAGCTTGCGGGTGGCGCTGTGTGCTCCGTCCGCGCCGACGAGGTACCGGGCCCGCAGTCGGTATGCCCCACCGGGGGTCGCGACATCGACGGTGACCGCGTCGTCGTCCTGGGACATGCCGACGACCTCGTGCTCCCGCCGGATCTCCACGCCCAGTTCGACGGCGCGCTCCTGCAGGACCTGCACGATGCGCCGCTGCGGCACCGGCAGGGCGTAGACGGGACTGTCCTCCAGCAGGCTCAGGTCCAGGCCCAGCGCGCCGAACATGAAGTATGCGGAGTTCGGCCGCGGCGGTGCGGGGCTGTCGCTGAGACGTTCGTGCAGCCCCCGGTGGTCGAGCATTCTCACGACCTGGCCGAGCAATCCGTTGGCTTTCGGTTCCTCGCTCGTCTCCGGCAGCCGCTCCAGCACGACCGGCCGAGCCCCTGCCAGGCTCAGCTCGCAGGCCAGCATCAGCCCGTTCGGGCCGCCGCCGGCGATGACGACATCTGTGATCACGTGTTCTCCCTTGCTCACGCGGACGAGAGCAGGACGGATGGAGCGCTGAAGCGCGTCTGGCCGCTGGGACATCCTCCCTGCCGCGAGGCAGCCTAAGGAGAAAACTTGCGCGCACGCAAGTTTGCGCCCACGCAACGAGTCTGGGAGGCTGGGACGGTGGAGACACGACCGACCGGGTTGCGCGAGCAGAAGAAACAGGCCACACGAGAGGCATTGCGCACGGCGGCACTGCGGCTGGCTCTCGAGCGCGGACCGGACAACGTGCGCGTGGACGACATCGCCGAGGCCGCCGGCGTCTCCCCCCGGACCTACAACAACTACTTCTCCAGCCGGGAACAGGCGATCGTGGCCGCCATCACCGGCGAACGGGAAGCACGGGTCGCGGCGGCCGTGGCCGAACGGCCCGCCGACGTCGCCCTCGCCGAGGCTGTCGTCGACGCGATCGTCGACCAGTACACCGACCCCGGCGAACCCGGTCGCGACGCGCTCCTGCTGATCACAACCCGCCCCGCACTGCGCGACGAGTTCGTCGACGCCGCCGCCGCGATCGAACATCCCCTCGGCGACGCGATCGCCCGACGCCTGGGCCAGACCGACCCGCACACCGCCCGCGTGCTCGCGGCGAGCGTGGCCGCCGCAGTTCGCCTCGCTCTCCGGCAATGGCTGCACACGACGGTCGCGTCCTCCACGACCAGCGGGCTCGTCCTCCCGGCCGGATCCCTGCCGGACCTGCTGCGCAGCACGCTCGCACCGCTCACGCCCGCACTCGACGCCGCCGAGAGACAAGCCGCCGAGAGACAAGCGGGCCACCGCCCCTCTCAGTGAACCGTCCGTGCGACGGACCGGCCTCGCATGAGCGTTGTAACCTTACGAGTTACACGGAGGAGAAGGACGAGCGGATGAGTGCGAACAGCAGGCTGACGGTCGCGGTGCACGTGCTGACGTGGATGGTGCTCGACCGCCGGGAGGGGCGCGAAGTGGCCACCTCGGAACGCATCGCCGGCAGCGTCAACACGAATCCGGTCGTGATCCGGCGATGCCTGGGCGACCTGCGGAAGGCGGGCCTCGTGGAGGCCAGACGGGGCACCGGAGCGGGCTGGGTCGTCACGCGCGACCCCGAGTCGATCACGTTGCTGGACGTGTACGAGGCCCTGGACGAGGGCGCCCTGTTCGGCATGCACAACGCGCAGCCGAACCAGTCGTGCCCGGTCGGCTTCGGAATCCAGCCGACGCTGCAGCAGGTGTACGACGGCCTGGAAGACGCCATGAGGAAGCAACTGGCGGGCACCACCATCGCCGACGTGCTGCGGGACGTGCTGGCGCGGCAGAGGAGGTAGGCGGCGGGCGACGAGCCCGCCGCCCTCCCCCCGCCACCGGGGGGTGAGGCGGGTGGAGGAGCCCCGGCGGTTCGCGCCAGGAGCGGGAGGCCGGCTCAGACCTGGTTCATGCCGCCGTCGGCGTAGAGCTCGGCGCCGTTGGTGAAGCTGCTCTGGTCCGAGGCCAGGAAGAGCACCGCGCCGGCGATCTCCTCCGGCCGCCCCATGCGGCCCAGCGGCACCTGGCTCGCCAGGGCGCCCTTGAGCTGTCCGGCCCGCTCCTCGTCCGGAGCCAGACCGGTGATTCCGGGGGTGTCGACCGGCCCGGGGACGATGACGTTGACCCGGATGCCGCGCCCCTTGAGCTCGTTGGCCCATGTCCGGGCGAAGGACCGGACGGCGGCCTTGGTCGAGCTGTACACGCCGAACGCCTCGGCTCCGGTCGTCGCGGCCGTGGAACCCGTCAGGATCACCGAAGCGCCCTCGTTGAGCAGCGGCAGCGCCTTCTGGACGGTGAAGAACAGACCGCGGACGTTGACGGCGAAGGTCCGATCGAAGTGCTCCTCCGTGACCTCCTCCAGCCGGGCGAACTCGCCGCCGCCCGCGTTGGCGAACAGCACGTCGATCCGGTCGCCGTGCCGGGCGACGGCCGCGTAGAGCCGGTCGAGGTCGGCGAGGTCGGCCACGTCCCCCTGAATCCCGATGACGTTCGAGCCGATCTCCTCGACGGCGCTGTCGAGTTCCGGTTTACGGCGGCCGGTGATGTACACCTGTGCGCCCTCGGCCGCGAAGCGCTTGGCGGCGGCGAGGCCGATGCCCGTGGTGCCGCCGGTGACGATCGCGACCTTGCCCGAGAGCTGACCCATGTCGATCCTCCATCGATTCCGGCCGATGTAACCATTCGTGTTACATCGATGGCTGTAACCGTACAAGTTTCAACGACCTACGTCAAAGCGGGACCGCCGGGACACTGGAGATCACAGGGAGGCCGCCGGATCAATATGCTGACCACCGTGCCCTCTGACCGAGGAGAGGTGACGTGCAGACCCGGAAGGACCTCTACCAGGCATACCGGCTGATGCAGCAGCGTCTGGGCCAGGCGCTGCTGCAGGGCGAGCCGGACGTCGCGGAGTCGCCCATGCGGCGGCACACCCTGGCCACGTTCTGCGGGGTCCTGCTGTCGGTGCTCCTGCTCGCCGTCTTCGGCATCTGGGGTGTGATCAAGCCGGGCGGCGCCACCAAGCTCACCGAGCCCGGCCAGCTCCTCGTCGAGCAGGACACCGGCGCGACCTACGTCTACAGCCAGCAGGAGCGCGTGCTGCTTCCCGTGGCGAACTACGTCTCCGCCCGGCTGCTGCTCGACACCGCCGACGTGACGGTGCGCGACGTCTCCGCCGCCTCCCTGGCCGAGTTGCCGCGCGGGCCGCTCGTGGGCATCCCCGGCGCGCCCGACTCGCTGCCGGCCAAGGACAAGCTGGTGCACGGGCCATGGTCGGTGTGCGTGGTGGACGGCCCCGACGCCACGGGGGCGCCGCGGCCGTACGTCACCTTGGTGGGCGGTGTGGACGTCGGCGGCAGGCCCCTCGGCGGCGGCGCCATGGTCGTGGACGACGGCCGGCAGAAGTGGGTCGTCTGGGGCGACCGGCGGATGCGGGCCAGCTCCAGTGTGGTGAGCGCCCTGAACGCCCAGCCCAGGAAGGTGCCCGCGACCTGGCTCAACGCCATCCCCGAAGGCACCGACTTCAGCGGCCCGAAGGTGCGGAACCTCGGCAGGAGGGTCCGGGGGCCCGACGGCAAGGTCACGGCGGCGGTCGGACAGGTCTTCACCGTGCCCGGCATCGGGGGTGCCCCCGCCCGCTGGTATGTCCTGCTGTCCGACGGCCTCGCGCCGATCACCCTCACCCAGGCCACGCTCATGCTGGCCGACCCGGCCATCAAGGCGGCGTACGGCAGGCGCCCCCCGCGGGCCGTCACGATCGACGCGGCCACGGCCAACGCCTCACTCTCCAAGCAGAGCGTGCTGGGCGGCGGGATGCCCGAGACGATGCCCGCGGTGACCTCCCCCGCCTCCACCACGCCGCTGTGCGCGGTCTACTCCGGCACCCGCGGCGGCTCGACACGGGCGACCCTGACCGTCGGCGCCTCGATCGCGATCCCCACGCCCAGGACCCCGGGCGGCCAGGAGACCTTCGACCAGGTGCTGCTCCCGCCAGGGATGGCGGCGGTCGCCGGGCTGCTGCCGGGCGAGGGGCAACTGGGGTCGATCACGAACTACTTCCTCGTGACGGACCAGGGCCGCAGGTTCGCCGTCGCCTCGCCCGACCTGCTGCCGAAGCTCGGCTACGACGCCTCCGACGCGACGCCGGTGCCCGCACACCTGCTGCATCTCATCCCGGAGGGCCCGGCGCTCGACCCGGCCGCCGCCCGCGTGCCGGTGCCGCTCGGCAAGTAGGTCAACCGTTGAGGTGGCGGAAGTCGTCCAGATTCTGCTGGTAGAAGGCGATGTCCTCGGCCAGCCGGTCGCGCAGGAAGCAGTCGGGCTCCGCCTCGCGGGCGGCCAGCCCCTCCTCGGTCCAGAACGCCTCGGCGGGCACCTCGTCCTCACCGGGCGGGATGAACTTGAGCGCCTCCCCGAGCGCGTCCCTGGCCGTCTCCCAGCCGCTCACCACCCGCTGGAAGAGCCTCTCGTCCCCCGGCTCCTCGGTGTATTCGAGGTCGTCGGCGAGCGCGCGGCGCGCGTACCCCGCACCGGCGAGCCGCCACTGGCCGGGGTCGATCAGCTCGGACAGGCCGACGCCGAACCGCTCCCCCTCGTCCCTGGCCTCCGCCTCGCTCGCGTACGGCACGAGCACCTCGACCCCGCCGGACCGGACCGTCCACGCCTCGGGTCCCTCGACCGGCGGCTCCTCGCGCGCGGCCTCGTCCACGGTGAGCGCGAGATACAACCGGGCCTCCGCGAGCGTCCGCGCGTACGGGATCGGCACTGCCTGCTCCATTCCAGTCACTTTAGGCCCCGGCAAGCTCCCGGTAGGTGTCGCGTACGACGAGCAGCCGGTCGAGGCGGAACCGCCCCGGCTCGGCGGCGCGCACGGCGCGTCCCCGCTCCGACCAGAACGCGTCCTCGGGCACCTCGTCCTGCCCGGGCGGGACGAATTTGATCACTTCCTCGACCGCGGCCCGCGCGATCGACAGCGCCTGCCGCTCCCCACCCTCCGGGACGTTGCCCGCCGTCAGGTCGGCCACCCACAGCCACTCGCCGGGGTCCAGCAGCTCGGACGGCTCCGCGCCGCCGAACGTCGGGAAGCCCGTGGGCGTCACCTCCCGTTCCGGGAGCCCGAACAGGTGCTCCCGCTCGGCGCCGCACGCCGCGCACCGCCCCTCGTAACAGGTGACCAGCTCCCCCTCGACGCTCGCCAGGCCGCTGTCCCAGTCGGTGTCCGCCGAGCCGCAGGCGCAGGGGTTCAGGTCGAGATAGAGGTGCGCCTCGTCCCTGCTCCTGGCGATCGAATAGGGCATCACACGTTCCTCACCTTCCGCGGTCCGGTGTCCTTCGGTGCGGGGACGGTCTCGTCCTCGTCGTCGGGCGGCTCCCAGCCGGAGGTGTTGCTGAGCCTGCGCATCCGCTCCCACAGGTCGGGGACCGGCGCCTGGGGCGGCACGGTGACCCACGGCGGCGGGGGCGCCGCCTGGCCCCGCGCGCCGAGGTCGCGGGCGACCGCCTCGATCTCGTGCCGCAGCCGCGCCCGCTCCTCGTCCGAGGTCGTCGCCCTCCATCGGCGCGACAGGTAGGCGTGCTCGTTGTAGCGGGCGGAGGCACAGGCGTCGTAGCCGGGATCGAGGGCGTTCAGGAACCGGCGCACCGTCCCCTGCTCCGCCGCCGACCGCTTCTGCAGCGTGTCGCTGATCTCGTGCAGCAGCACCCGGGCCACCACGTCGGGGGCCAGCCTCGGCGCCAGCCGGATCACATGCGGGCCGGTGCCCGCGCTGACCTCCGTACGGCCCGGGCGTCCGCCGCCGGGGTCCTCGGGCAGCACGACGAAGCGCTGCGTGCCGAACCTGGCGGTCTCGACGGTGACGACCCTGCCGTCCGGCGTCGCGGTCACGGCGTGGACGCCACGGCCGAAGTCCGCCGGGCGCAGGTCGGCGACGGCCGCGGGGATCTCGGCGTTCGACAGGTCGGGCAGGTGCGGGGCCCGGCCGTCGGCCACGAAGGCGGTTTTGGGGATGGGTTCGGCCGTCACGTTGCCGGCCGCGGTGACGAGGGGGGTGCCGCCCCAGGTGCCGTCCGCGGCCGTCTCGGGCACCGGCCAGCCCGGGTCGGCCGGCGCGGGCCGGGCGACGCCGAGGGCGTCGAGCCGTTCGCCGATCCGGTCGGCGAACCCGTCGGACCGCCCGCCGTACAGGTCACGCAGGTCGAGGCCGTGCCCCTCGGCCAGCGCCACCAGGTCGGGCGGCACCGTGCCGAGCGCCTCGGCGAAGGACTCGCCGGACAGCTCGCCCGCGGGCGTGGCATGGTAGCGCTCGACGGTGCCGTCGGGCCGCCTGAGGTGGAGGTGGACGTCGGCGCCGAGGTCGCGGGCGACCAGCCTCGCCTCCTCCACGAGCGCCATCGGCCCCGGCGCCGTCGCACTCGCTTGGCCGATGTCGGCGACGATGCCCACCGGCAGCGTCCCCGTCCGTCCTCTGAGCACCTCGGCCACCGCTCTGCTGGGTGCCGCCGGGTCGTACGACGGCTGCCTCTCGGCCAGCGCGCGCACCCTGTCGTGGGAGAAGAAGACGCCGGGCGCGGCCGCCCGCTGCCGGTGGAAGTCCCACAGCGGCCGGGCGGCGCCGGCGTCGCGGCGTGCCAGCATCTCCTCCAGCGCGTGCTGGAACATGATCAGGTGGGCCGTACCGGTCGCGCCGTGCGGGATGTCCACGGTCCGCAGCACCGTCTCCGCGCCGTCGCGCGCCACCTGGCGCACCTCGAACCGGAGGTCGAAGTCGGCCCGGAACCGCACCTTGGCGCCGGTGCCCTTCTCGAAGACGCTGGTCTCGTCGCGGTTGCCGCCGCTGCCCGAGCTCGACTGCGCGGTCTGGTCGCCGGCGCCGAGGTCGGTGCCGACGCCCGCGGCGTGCCCCCCGCTGTACGTGCGGCCGAGCGGCGCCATCTGCCCCCGGTCGGTGGCCGTGCCGGCCGTGTTCTGCTCGCGGTCGACCTGCCCCAGCTCGGTGTCGTTCAGGCCCAGGGCCACCGGGTCGGGCTCGGAGAGGTCGGCGTGTATCCGCACGTCCACCACCTGGCCGGGTCTGCCCGACATGGGCAGCCGGATGAGCCGGTGCCCGTCGGGGCCGGTCATCCGCTCCAGCCGGGTCGTGAGGCCGTTCCCGGTGAGCGCCTTGGCCAGCTCGGCGTAGTGCTCCATGGTGGCGGCCCCGCCGAGCAGGTCCTCCCGGGAGAGCCGGTTGAACACGGCACGCAGCAGGTCGTCGGCCTTGAGCCGCTCGGTCACGAAGACCTCCGGCGGCACGACCCGCCGCACGTCGGGCCGGGCGGGCGGCCGCGCGGACACCGTGCCCTCCTTCGCCACCATGCCGTCCGGCAGCACCCGGGTCATGGTGCCGCGCAGCGTGATGTGGCTGGTCCGGGGGACGCCGGTGGTCCTGGCGACGGCTCCGCGCAGGCGGCTCGACGTGCGTTCGACCTCGATCGTGATGGTCACCGGATGCTCGACGAGCTGCCCGCCGCGGAACGCCGCCGCACGCTGGATGCGGGTCCGCTGGGTGCTGGTGAAGGCCGTGCCGGTGTGCGAGCGGTCGGTGGCGGCCGCGCGGCCGCCGCTGCCGGTGTCCTGCCCCGCTCCGGCGTTCGCGTTGCCACCGAACGTCTTGCCGGACGACTCGGCGCGGTCCTCCTGCGTGTACGTGTAGTCCTGCAGGATCTGGCCGAAGTTGTGGACGTTTCCGCCATACGTCGCCTGGTCGCCGTGGAGCTCCGCCGTGATCCTGACCGTCACGTCCTCGGTGAGGTGCGGACCGATCTTGAGCGAGTACGTCTTGACGAAGCCCTCCGGCCCGCTCATGTCGTCGATCTTGCCCCACCAGCGTTTGCCGGCGAAGTCGCCGAACAGGCTGCGCAGCAGGACCGGGTCACGCTTCAGCGCGCCGGGCGCCACCTTGCCGATCTGGTCGAGCACCTGGTCGAGCAGCTTCGTCCGCTTGCCGCCCGGGGCCGTGAGCTGAACCGACTTCACGGTGCTCTCGCCGAGGGAGTCCTCGTACAGATCGGGGACGTCCACACGGCTGGCCAGGTCCGGCAGCTTGTCGTGCATCAGCTTGAGCCGGTTCCCCCCGGTGGCCAGGTTCATCGGGAAGTCCTTGGCGAGCCGTTCGGTGAGCATGTCGCGAGGGTGCTTCTGCTCCAGGTCGGGCCGGGGGTGGGCGTTCCTCCGCGCCACCGCCCGGTCGACCAGGTATCTGCGGACCAGCGGCACCGCCGTACGCGGGTCGAGCTGGAGGTTGCCGTCCAGCAGTCGCGTCACCGCGTCGGCCACCTGGTCGAGAGGCAGCTTGAGCTCGCCCCTGCCGTAGAGGTCGAGCGCGTCGCGCTCGGGGAGGGAGTAGACGACCGTCCTGTCCCGCAGCGGCTCGGCGTCGGCTCGCCGGTTGCCCGCCTCGTCACCGGAAACCGTGATGTCCGTCTTCATCGCGAACACGTAGTGCTTGCCGGTGTCGATGGCCAGCCGTTCCCTGCCCCAGATCGCCGTGTCGGAGATCGAGGACGATTTGCTCCCCGCCCCGGACAGGCCGACCCCCTCCTTGCCCCCGAGCGGGCCGGGCAGGGCCTCGTTCGCGCCGGTCGAGGCGTCCACCGACCGTCCGCCGCGCGTCTCCATCCGCGTGGTGTGCGCGCCCATCGTGAAGTTGATGTCGCCGATCACCAGCTCGGCCGCGGTCACGAACGCCGACTCGCCCGGCTTGGCCGTGATCCACGCCGACGCCCGGTGCGCACGCAGGCCGCGCGGGCGAACGGCCAGGGCGGTGCCGTACGTCGTGGCGGGTCTGGCGGGGTCGGCGAGCAGCCATTCCGGGTGGGAGATGAGGTTGCGCATGTTGAACGCCTCGGCGAGGTGATGGAACGACACCGAGCCCGGCCGCATCGCCTTCGGCAGCACCGATCGGAGGGCGTCGAGCACGCCGGTCCCGTCCACGTGCAGCAGGGTGGCCAGGCTCAGCGCCTCCGGGGACGTCGGGTGGCTGGGCGAGAGCCCGGCCCGGTCCTCGGGCAGGAGGTCGGAGGGCAGCAGCACCCGCATCCACACGTCGTCGCTCTGGGCCAGCGGCGTGACCTTCCCGTTTTCGATCAGGTCCACGGTCAGCGTGTGCGGAACCTCGAAGACCGCCGCCGGAGTGGTGCCCTCCGCCAGCGTGACCAGGTTGCCCGTGTCGTTGAGGGTCGTGCCTGCCGTGCGCCCCTTGCTCCAGTGGAAGCCCCCGTCGCCGCCGGTCGAGCCGGCCTCGCCCGGCTTCGTCTCCAGGCCGAGGCCGGGGCCGATGTCCCGGGCCCCACCGCTCGACCGGCCGGTCGAGCGGCCGGAGGTCTCCGACGAGATGTCGAGGTCGGTCACGACGTCGGCGGCGCTGGTGCCCCTGAACTCCTCCTGTCCGGACTGCTTCAACCGGATGCGCACGGTGAGATGCCGGCTGGCCCGGCCGATGCCCTGCGTCACCAGGTCGAGGAAGATCCCATCCTGCATGGCCTGGTCATACGCGGTTTGCAGACGGGCCGGGGAGAACTGCTCGGCAATCTCGATCATGTTGGCGATCTGGCTCGCCCGGGTCAGCGGGTCACGCGACAGCCGGCCGTTCTCGCCCGGCAGCAGGCCGCGCGCGCGCAACGCCGCCTCGACCTTCGCGCGCACCTCGTCGAAGTTCCTGGCACTCTCCGGCCGCTCGCTCGCCTGGACGAGCGCCGGCCCGGCCCCGGTGTGCGACCAGCCGGGCAGCCTGGGCAGGCGGCCCTTCGGCACACCGGGCTTCGGGTCGTCCCTGAGGCTGCCGTCCTTCCGTACGGCCGACCGGTCGACGGGAAGGCCGTAGCGGTACGCGTGGGGCTCCGGCATGCGGAACAGGCCCGTGCTCCGGCCGCTCACAGGGGCATGCGGGGCGTCGTCGGTGTTCAGCTGCACGGTCACCGTGTGCTCGAGCTCCAGCGCGTACGCCTGGGTGTGGCCCGCCCAGCGCTGCACGCTCGGCCGGATGGCGGTCCCGCCCGCGCTCATCGACCGCGACCGCGACCAGGAGCGGCCGAGCCCGCCCGTGAGGCGCGGTGTGGCGGTCTTGTAACCGTCGAGACCGGCCGCGCCGAGCATGTGCTGATCACCGACGGGAAGCTGGACTCCCGCGGTGCCCTTGATCTCGAAGGACCGGCCGGCCGAGCGCGAGCCCGACGCGCCCGAGAACCCCACGCGCAGCCGTTCCAGGCGGTGCTTCCTGCTCGGCGTGCCGACCGGCCGCGCCGTGTCCATCACGACCCGGGTATTGACCCGCACATAGCCGACCACCCGCCCATTCACCGTGATCGGGCGGCGCAGCCCCTCGGGATCGTTGATCGCCTCACCGAGCCGGGCCGGCAGCTCCTTCGTCAGGATCGTGAGGATCTGGTCGCGGGTCATGCCTCCGACCTCGGGGCGGCCGATCCGCTCCGCGGTGCGCTCGGCGAGGTCCTGCAGCCCGGTCAGCCCGGTGACCGCGTGCTCGGGGAACGGCGTGCGCTGCCGCTCCTTTCGCGGAAGCCGGGTGACCTCGGCCGGCCCCCGCTGCGCGTGCGTGTGCGGCAGATACACCTGCAGGCTCCGGGCGTCGCCGGCCGTGCCGCTGTCCACGCGCGCCGTCTCGGTGCCGGTCGCGGTGCGCAGCTCGACTTCCGCCGAGGCCAGCCCGTCGAGCACCAGCGCCTCGCCCGCGTTGTCCTGCACCGCACCGGCCAGCGCGAAATCCGACGCGTTGCCGTTGAACGACTCGCTCCTGCCGAAGGTGGCGCCGCCCTTGAACACGCCGAACTTCATCAGCATCCCGAGCCAGTGGGTGTCCTGCCACGGCTTGGTCAGGGCGTTCAGGTCGAGATTGGGCGCCAGGCGCACCGCGCGGTTGGCGGTGGCGGAGGCCGAGCGGCCGCCCTGCGGCAGCTGGCCGAGCATCGACTGGGAGTGCCGCACCGGATGGCCGAAGACCTCGACCAGGTCCGTGACCTTCAGCCGCAACCGCAGCTCGGCCCGCGTGCCGCGGCCCACCCGCAGCACCACCCCGTCCTGCGACACGAGCCATCGGAAGTTCGACCGCAACACGTGCGACAGCTCGTCGGGCGCGTAGCGGTGGTCGATCCCGGCGCGTTCGAGCATGTCGTTGACGACCTGGGTGAGCCGTTCGAGGTGGGGCAGCCGGCCCGCGGGCGTCGCCTCCGGCAGGACCTCGGACGACGGCAGGGCGTCCGCGAACGCCTTCTTGTACGCGGTGTGGGCGGCCTCCGCCTCCCTGGCCAGCTGGGCGATCTCCGCCGGCAGCGGGCCCTTCCGGCCCGTGGGGAGGGCGTTCAGGGCGTTCTCCAGCGTCTCGTACGCCGTGCGCGCCTCGACCGCCTGCCGCACCGCCCGCGCGTACGCCTCCTTGCTCCGGCGGGCGCGCTCGGCGGTCGCCCGGTGGTCCTCGCGGTCCGCCAGCGCCTTGCGGCGGCGTTCCTCGGCGCCGAGGTCCTCCTCCCGCGACGCCTTCTCGGCGGCCTCCTCGGCCTTCTTCGCGTCGGCCGTGGCCGCCCTGGCGCTGCCGATCTTCTCCTTGACCGCCGTGAGCAGTTCGTCGGCGGCGTTCGCCAGCGTCTCCCGCTGGGTGCGGGCCAGCCCGAGCAGGTCCGCCACCGGATCGGGCGCCGTGGGGCTCTGCGCGGTGGAGGCGGTTGAGGTCTGTGTCGCGGGGCCGGGCGCCGGCTGGGATGCGGTGGGTGGCCGGGGCGCCGACCAGGGGGTCTCCGGGGCGACGTGCCCGAGCCTCTCGATCTCACGCCCCAGTTGCTCGATCTCGTGCGCGATGGCGGCGCGTTCCTGCGCCGGGGCCGCCCTCCACTGCCTGTCCAGGAGCGCGTGCTCGCGATAGCGGGCCGTCACGCAGGCCGTGGCGTCCGGCTCGGCCGTACGGCTCAGGAAGGAGCGGATCACGCCCTGCCGGGGGCCGGACATCCGCTGGAAGACGTCGCTGATCTCGTGCAGCCACACCCGGGGCAGGATGTCGTTCGCCAGGCGCGGCGACAGCCGTACGACGTGGGGGTCCGCGGCCGTGCCCGAGCGGACCCTGGTCCTGGCGAGACGGCCGTCGGGCACCCGGCCGATCTCGAACCGGAAGTGCTGCGCGCCGAGCCGGCCCGTGTCCACGACGACCGTCCGCTCGCCGGCTGTGCTCAGTCCCGTCACGTCCGGGCCCACGTCGGACGCGTGAAGCGACAGGAAGCCCTGCTCCGCCTCCTGCGACGACACGTCGGCCAGGTGCGGCGGCCTGCCGTCGGCGACGAACAGGCTCCGCGCGATGGGCCGGGCGGTCACCTGCCCACGTCCCCGGGTCGTACGCGGTCCCGGCCGCGCCGGGTTGGCCGTCCGAGCGGAGTTCGTCGCCGGAGCAGGCCCCGTGTTGGAGGAGGTCGCGGTGCTGGAGGAGGCCGCGGCGGCCTGGCCTCCGCTCGCCGGATTGGCCGTCCCGCTCGTGCCGGAGGTGGACGGAATCCCGGCGAGGCTCTCGGCGCGCCGGACGATGTCCGCGGCGGTGTCGGAGGAGCGGCCGACGCGAAGGGCGTGGTCGGGTCCGTGCGGCGGGACCGCCGCCACTTCCTCCACCAGTCCGGCCCCCACGTCGCTCAGCCGGTCGGGCCGCCATCCGCGCGGGTTGTCCTCCAGCACCTCGCCCGCCACCTCGACGGCGGCGGCGCGGCTGTCCGGCGTCGCGTCGGCGAGCCGGGCGAGCGCGTCGAGGGCCCCCTCGACCGGGAGCCCCAGACTCTCCTCGGCGATCCTCGCCCCCAGCAGGGCGGCCGCCTCCGCGCGAAGCCGAGGGGTGTCCACACCCTCGGCGGCACGCGTCGTCAGCCGATCCGCGAGGGCCTTCATGTCCTCGCCCGACAGCTGCATCGGCCTTCCGTCAGGACCGGTCATCCTGGCGCCCCGGCCGTCGCGCAGGAAGAGCACGTCGGGCGCGATCGTGAACAGCACGTCGGAGACCGCCGTACGAGCCGAAGCGTGCGCCGCGGCGACGCCGCCGGAAGTGGTGCCGCCGGTCGTCCCCGAGGACGCCGCCGGTGCCGAGGCGGCCGGTGACGCCGCGGCGGACGACGTCCCTGTGGACGCGGCCGACGTGTTCGCGGAGCCGGCAGCAGCGGGGGTGGCCGCCGCCGCGCTGCTCGCACCAGTCGCGTTCGCCGCGCCGCCCGTGGTCGCCGTGCCAGCCGTGGTGCTTGAGCCGGCCGCGCCGGGGTTGGTGCCGCTCGCGGCCGTCGCCGGGGCGGGATTGGCGGTGGCCGACGGGGACGCGCTCTGCGCTGCCGCCTGTGCCTGACCGGGATTCGCGGCGGACGAGCCCGCCGCGTTCGCGTTGGCCGTGCCGGTCGCGTTGGCCGTGTTGGCCGTGTTGCCCGCGTTCGACGCACTGCCGGACGCGCCGGGGTTGGCACCGCCCGCGTTGGCGGTACTGGCTGTGCCGGGGTTCGTCGTGATCGCGCCGGACTGTGCGGGAGACGGCCCGGTGGTGGGCTGGCCGGTGGTGGCGGACTGGCCGGAGCCGCCGGGTGGGGCGGCCGTCACCTGGCCGGACGGCGCGGTGCTCGCTGCCTGGGTGGATCCGCTCGGCGTCGCGGCCGCCGTCTGGCCGGACGGCACGGTGCTCGCCGCCTGGGTGGATCCGGAGGGCTGCCCTGTGACGAACGCGGTGCTCGTGCTGCCGCCGTTGCCCGCGGCCTGGCCGCCGCCGGTCGTATTCACGTTCGCGGAACCCGGATCGCCGCCCGAAGGCTGTCCGGCGGCGGGAGCCGGTGACGTGCTGGAGAGGGCGCGGGCCAGGTCGGTGCGCAGGCTCGTGTCGTACGCCGAGGCCAGGGCCGTACGCGGGCTGAGGCCCGCCTCGATCACGTCCGGATTGAACGGGCTGATCGTGTTCGTACGGGCGGCGCCCGACAGAGCGGCCCCGACCAGCGACTCCCCGTCGGGCATCTCCCACTGGCCGTACACGAGCCCGTTGGCGAGGACGCTTCCGGCCGGGGAGGCGATCACGTTGGTCAGGCCGGTCGTCAGCGCCCGCCCGGGGAAGCGCTTGAACGCGTTGCCGAAGCCGGGGGCGTCGGTGTTCAGCCTTCTGAGCAGGGGCGTCCTGTTGACCAGGTTGCTGACAGGGTGCGCGGCCCGCATGCCGACGGCCGCGCCGCCCGCCGCGCCCAGGGCGGCGGCGCCCGTCATCTTCAAGTCCCAGCCGTCCCGGGTGCCCATCTTGCGCTGCTGGAGCTGGGCGATGCCGTCGCCGACGACCTCCTCGCCGATCTCCTCGACGAGCTCCCTGCCCAGGGGGTTGGCGAGGATGCGGCCGAGCAGGCCTGCCCTGGCCGAGGCCAGCACGGTCCCTCTGGCGAGCGCCTGGGCCGCGGCGGGACGGCCTGCGATGAGGGCGAGCTGTTCGAGGATCTTCTCCATCTCGGCGCGGGCCCGGGCGGCGATCGGCCCGACGAACCGGGTGGAGGCCCCGGCGGAGTAGAAGGCCGCCAGGAGCGCGATGAACGTGGCGATCAGCGCGATCCAGAACATCGCGTTGTTGGACAACTTCGAATGCTGGGTCCCGCGGGCATAGTTGTCGGCCTGCACGGCGTAGGCGAAGTGGTTGTTCGCCACCCCGAGCAGGCCCGACTGTTCCGAGTAGTGCTCGCCGAGCCGCGCCAGGAACGCCTGCGTCGACGGGCCCTGCATCCCGCTGAGCACGGCGAAGGCCGCGGCTCCCACCGGGTCGATCGACTGGACGACGCTCACGGTCGCGGACCGGTGGGCCCGGGCGAGCTGCCACAGCAGGCTCTCGCTCGCCTCGGGCCAGGTCTGGCCCGCCGTGAGCAGGGCGATGAGGTCGTCTGCCCAGGCGGGCAGTGACTCGCTCCAAGCGGGGGTGACGTCGACGACCGAGCCGCCGCCGTCGGCGAACTCGGGCAGCCCGTCGCCGGTCGAGTTGACGTCGCCGTTCGTCGTCGTGGCCGGCTTGGCGCCGGAGCCCGTACCGGTTGTGGAGGAGTGCGTCATCGTCAGACCCGCTTCAGGATCTCGCGCACCTCTCTGGCCCGTTCGGCGTCCATCCCCCGGGCGTTCTCGGCGCTGCGCCGTACGGTCGGGCCGAGCTCGACCACCTTCGCGGCGAGCTCCTCACCCTGCTTCATCAGCGTGTCGGGCCCGTCGCCCTGCAGGTAGGCGGAGCGGAAGGCGGCCCCGGCCGTGTCGTGCCCCCACGGCTCGGCGGCGTTGAGCCGCCGGATCTCCCGCAGGCTGGCGGCGTAGCCGCTCTCCGCGTCGGACGACGCTGCGTGCCACTGCGACAGGCCCTTCGCGAGCTGCTGCGGGCGGATGTCGACGTAGTTCACCTCGAACAGCTCACTCATTGGCTCTCCGGTGTCCGCTTCGGCATCTGCAACGACATCTGTTCGAGCACGGCGTCGAGGTCACCGTGGATGTGCGCCCTCATCTGCTCGGCGGGGATGAGCGGCGCGAAGATCTCGACGACCCGGTCCTGGGCCTTGGCCACGGCGGCGTGGATGGTCCGCGTGATGGCGTCGGCCAGGCCGCGCGCGTCCTGCCGCCGGTAGATGCGCGGGTCGAGGTCGAGCCTGATGAGGTCGCCGTTCGCGCCGACGGTGGCCGCCACGAGCCCGTCACGCGACTTCTCCGTCACCTGCACCGCACGCGCCTTCTCGTGCAGCGCGGGCGCCTCCTCCTGCAGGCGCATGAACGTGGCCCGCAGTTCCTCGGCGTACGCCCGCAGCCCCGCGGCGTCCGGCGCTTCTCCCCCGGTCGTGTTCATCACCCCGATCGAGCGCGTTCACCTCGATGATGATCTATGTCCAATATGCGGGATTATCACACCTCGCTTTGACATCCGGCTAGTGATGGCCGGCAGAGGCGGCGGAGACACCGATCGGACACGGGGTCACCGCTCTACCCGGAGAACCTCTTCGCGAGGTCCCGGGCCCGTCGCGCGGCCTCCGCCCCCTGGTCGCCGGTGACGGGCGACCCGGGCATCCGGCTCAGGCGCTCCACCTGCTCGGCGTAGCGCAGGTACTCCCGGTGCGCGTGTTCCCGGCAGGCGAGGCAGGTGACGCTTTCCGGACGGGTCGAGGTCATCGCGTAGGGCACCCGGAGCCCGCAACCGGCGGTGACGACATTCGGCGCGTCGGGCGCGCGCCCCAACGACGAGGCGATCAGATTGCGGTAGGCGGCACCGGCCTGCACCACCTTCTGCTCGACGTGGATGTGCGCATCGGTCTCGCTCATCTGCGTCCGCCCCTTCGATCCGGCTCGTCCCGGAATCAGGCTAGTTCGCCGAGCCCCAGGTCGAGGGGCTCGGCGTGCTCGCGCAACTCGCTCACCTCGGCCCGGGCCACCCAGCGCCGGTGGACGCCCCGCTCGATCCGCTCCATGCCGAGCGCCCGTGCCACCGGCAGCCGCCCGCCGGTGTATTCGAGCAGCAGCTCACCTTCGCGCTCGTCCCGTACGAGACAGGGGGCGCCGCGCCACTCGCACACCCGCGTGACGTGGAAGACGGCCTCGCACTCCTCGGCGGGCACCGGCCGCACGAAGCGGCCCGGAGCCCGCTCCGCGAACCCGTCGGCCGGCCCGTCGCCGAGCAGCCGGATCAGCAGCCCGTCGTGTCCCGGATCAGGATTGGCCGGGAAGTCGGCTCCCCGCCAGCGCGCCCGGTAGGAGCTCGCCGGGGCCTGCGCCGGGTGCTCGCCGGGCATCCAGCGGCCGAGGTCGCCGTCGTAGACCGCGCGCACGACCTCGGTCCCCGCCGCGGTCAGCTCGACGATCTCCGAGCCGTGCGGCAGCCGTACGGCGTCCACCTTGTACTCGCGGACCAGGGAGTCGACGTTCGGCGCGAGGCCCATGCCGGCGAACGGCGGCTCCTCGATGACCCAGCCCGCCATCGCCGCCATGCCCGCCTCGTCGGTCCCGCCGTACGGCGTGCGGTAGAGGTTCAGCCCGACCGTGCGCCACCGCAGCAGGAACAGCGAGCCGTCACCGCTGAGCAGGCCGTCGTCGGCGCCCCGGCCGAGGGCGTCGGCGAGCACGGCCGGCGTCGCCACGTGCGCGACGTCGAGGGCGTGGTGGCAGTAGCCGGAGACGCGCGACTCCCCCTCGCCGAGGTGGGTCCGCAGGTCGTGCGGCGTCAGCGGCTTCTGCACGACCGGCAGCGCGGGCTCGGGCTCCGCCCTGCGATCCTGCGCGAGGGTGGGGACCGCGAGCCTGGCGACGGTCCCCGGTTCGAGCAGGAAGCGCACCGGCAGGCCGGGGTTGACGGCGAGGCCCCACCGGGGATCGGGCCAGCCGGCGGCCAGCTCGACCAGCGAGGTGATCCTGACCCTCGGCAGTCCCGTGGCCGCCCGCATCGCCTCGACCGACGTGTAGGCGGGCAGCCACACCCGGTCGGGCGCGGTGATCGTCGGCCAGGCGGCCTCGCCGTCCGGCGGCGCGGGCAGCGCCAGCTCGGTGTCCCTGAGCATGCCAAGGCAGGCCGCGAGGTCCCCCGCCTCGTACGCCGCCCCGAGCCGCCGTTCGAACGCGCTCGCGGCCCACTCCATCAGAGGGTCATCGGAGGCATGAAGGACGGCGTCTTCGGCATGTCGTTCACGTCCGGAAGGGGATCGGTGAGACCGCCGGTGGTCCCGTCGAAGGCGACCTTGGCCTTGGTGAAGTCGGGCGCCTGGATCGCGATCGCCTGCATGCCGGGGAACTTCTGCTGGGCGCCGCCCGTGAGGTAGGCGACCCCCGCGAAGATGGCGGCGACCTTCCAGCTCACCTTCCCCAGGACCGTGAACACCTTCTGCGCGACCCTCGACAGGGAGGCCATCGCCCCTGTCACAACGGGCTGGATCGCGGCCAACGTGACCGGGTTGGCCTTGGCAGCGGCGCTGGCACTCGCCAGCGTCATCGCCGCCCCGCCGATCGACAGCGAGATGTAGCTCGCCACGGTGTAGATCTGAGCCGCGGAGTCGAGGCTGTCGCCGACGCCTTTCATCCCCTTGTCCAGCCCGTCGAGCTGAGTGTCCAGCTCGGCGAACTTCTGCTTCACCGTGGTCAGCATCCGCCCCTTCAGATGCTCGTTCGACTCGAGCGCGGCGAGCTGCCCGTTCAGATCCTTGCGCAGCTGTCCGATGTCGGCGGGTGCCTGGCCGTTCTCGCCTCCCTCGTTGCGCCACTCTCGCGCGCCCCGCGACATGGAGTCGGGATCGGCGATCATCGTGGCCAGCAGCGCCGCCAGCGTCAGCGCGCTCGGCTCAAGTGTCGCGGCCATGGCCGCCAGGCCGGCGCCGGTGATGAAGTTGCTGCGCGCATTCCAGATGTCCGACATGGCCTAGACGTCCTCCTGCATCCCGAGGACGGGAGGTGCCACGTCCTCGTCACCGAACCAGGTGCTCTCGTCCTCCGGCACCGCCGGGCCCCGCGTGCGTTCCTTGTCGTCGTTGCCTCCCGCGCCCGCGCCCGCCATCGGGGCGTACGGCATGCCGGCCATCCCGCCGGCCCCCACGCCGGTGCGGCCGGCGGTCCCGGAGCCGGCGGCTCCGGCCGTGCCGTACCCGCCGGAGCCGTACCCGCCCGTGCCGGTGCCGGTGCCGCCGGTGCCGGGCCAGTTCCCCGTGGTGAAGTCGCCCGGGCCGTAGCCGGTCGTACCGAGGTTGGGGACCGTCGGGACGGGCGCGGGGTTCGGGTTGTAGGACGAGAGAGAGGTGCCGCCTGGGCCGGTCAGCCCCTGGGTGTTCAGGCCGTTCTGGTCGAGCCCGTCGAGGCCGGTCTTGCCGAGCCCGGCGCCGCTCGGGTCGAGCCCGGTGCCGCTCGGGTCGAGCCCGGTGCCGTTCGGGTCGAGCCCGGTGCCGCTCGGGTCGAGGCCGGTGCCGTTCCCGCCGGGATCGGGCAGGTTGCTCGGATCGGGCAGGTCCGGGTGCTTCAGACTGTCGTCGAGGTCGGTGCCCAGCTTGTCCTTCGGGAGCTTCCAGCCGTTTCCGAGGTCGGAACCGGCGCCGACCTTCGGCACCCCGCCGCCGAGTCCCAGCTTCTTGGGGTCGAACCCGGGGCCCTTCGGTCCGCCCGGCACGTCGACCTTCCCGTGGCCGCCGGAGCTCTGCTTCTCGGCCTCCTTGGCGTTCTTGACCGCCTGGTCGATGGCCGTCTTCCAGGACTCCAGGACCTCCTTGCCCTTCGCCACGGCGTCGGCCGTCGTGTTCCGCACCTGGCTGTGCACGCCGTTCAGGCTGCCGCCGATCACTCCGAAGGTCAGCATCGGAAGGTGGATGTTCTTGACCCGGCCGCTCGTGTCCGCCAGGACCTGCCCCCGGCCGGCCACGTCGTTGCCGAACTTCGCGACCTCGCCGTAGTCCATCTTGAACTCTGGATCCGCCAGGCGGGGGTCCACCGCGCCGCCTGCTCCCATCGAGGTCGCGAGGCCGGCGAAAGGATTCGTCGCGCCTCCGCTCGTATCGGTCACAACACCCTCCAGCAGATTCCCGGCAGATTGGATTTTCAACTACTTACGGCCGAGTCGCCACAAAGTTCGCAAATCGTACAAATCCTCTAACCGGCCGCCTGACAAAATCACAAGAGACGTGACAAAATCTTAATCTCGGACAGCCCCGGCAAGCCCCCCGCTGATCCATTACTGTGACTTTTGGGTCATCACCCGACCCTCCTGGTCGGGGGAATTCGACAGGATCAGTGGAGGTGACCATGTCGCACTCTGGCGCAAGCCAGGCCCAAGTGAGCCGGCACGACCTGGACGAGGCGATCACCTGGATCGGCGACGCGGCCGAGAACATCCGCGGCATCCAGCGCTACCTGGACAGCTCCGGCGAGAACCTCAAGGTCCACTGGCAGGGTGAGTCGCACCACGCGTTCGACAAGGTGCACCTGCTGTGGCACGAGCGCATGGACGTCATCCTGGGCAGCCTGCAGACCCTCGCGGAGAGCATCAAGGCGAACAACAAGAACTACGCCGAGTTCAACGCCCACGCGACCGCCGAGATCAACAAGATCGAGGCGCTCATCAACCAGGCCCCGCCCGCCTCGTACAGCCGCTGAGCCCGAGACGACCACCAGGAACGGACGGAGAGCGCGACGGTGGACTTCGACATCACAAAGGTCAACTTCAGTGGTCTCGACACGGGCGAGACCGAGTTCCAGAACGCCTTCAACAGGCTGGTCACGGAGCTGGAGAACCTGGAGAACAAGCTCAACACCAAGACCGCGATCTGGCAGGGCAGCGCCAAGGACGCCTACGACCAGACCAGGCGGATCTGGCAGCAGGAGGCCAAGGGCCTGGCGGACATCGTGTCCCTGCTCGCCAAGAACATCAACATCACCAACATGAACATGCAGGACGTCGAGCGGATCAACGCCGCCATGTTCGACGGCAAGTAGAGCGGACGTCCGACGGTACGGCCGGCGGCACCGGTGATCTCCGCCGGCGCCGTCCTCGGCCGTGAACGGGAGGGTGACGCATGTCCGGAGGCGTGGAGGTCAGCCGTACGGCCCTCAGGAACGCCCGCAAGGACTTCGAGGAGGCGCTCGAGCTGCTGGCGCCCGGGGCGTCCAAGCGCGAGGTGACTCCGGTCGCCTTCGCCGAGGGCGGCGCGGTGAAGAAGCTGATCTCGCAGCGTGACGCGGTCGGCGGGTTCTGGCCCGCGGCCATCGGTTTCCACACGAGCCTGACCAGCGCGGAGGGCGCGGTCACCGCCATCTACGCGGAGATCGCCGCGACCCTGGGCATCGCCGCCGAGCGTCTGGAGCTGGCGATCAGGAACCTCGACGCCGGCGAGCAGGCGGGCGTGCAGCAGGCCGGCACGGCGGAGGTCTAGCCGTTTACGGGGAGCGGTTAAGGAGGCGTCTTGGCCGAGAGGAAGATGCCGATCAGGGCGGCGTTCGACGCGTCCGACCCGGGCGTCGTCATGTTGGACACACTGCGCACCGCGCTCGGGAAGACCGACCCCGAGCTGATCAGAGCGGCGTCGGGTGAGTTCAAGGGTGTGCACGACAAGCTGAAGTCCGTGGTCGACACCCTCGACAAGCATCTGGACGCGCTCGACAAGCACTGGACCACGGGCGACGACGCCAAGCAGGTGAAGGAGCAACTCCGCCGGCTCAGGACCTCCACGGTCGCGGTGATGAACGCGATCGTGGAGACCTCCCTCCCCGGCGGCCGCTCCGGACCGCCCTCCACACCGGGCGGCGTGGTTCCCGCGCTGGACGTGTACGCCAGCTCGCTCAACCAGTTCAGGGGCGAGAACGTCCCGAAGCCCACCAAGAGCGACATCGACTGGTACGACGCGGCTCTGGAGGCCGGAGCGGTCGGCGCCGCGGGCGGCGCCATCGCGGGCTCTCCCTTCGCGGGCGTCGGAGCCATCCCCGGCGCGGTCATCGGCGGCGTGGGCGGGTTCATCGTCGGCGGCATCGGCGGCGCGATCGGCTCGATCTTCGGCGACGGCCCCTTCCTCAACCTCTTCGGAGAGTCGAAGGAGGAGAAGGACATGAAGGCGGCCGAGGAGCATCTCAAGAAGCTCACCCAGGCGACGCAGGCCGCCAACGACCTGTTCCCCGCCTCGCTCGACACCGACGTGCCGAAGTTCGACACGACGCCGCCCAAGTTCGACCCGATCACCGGTCCAGGAGGGAGCCTCCCGAGCGGTAGCGTCCCCACCGGTGTGGGCGGCCCGGGAGATCTCAAGTCGCTCGGCGACCTCGGGACCGGCCCCTCGGGCGACGGGCTCGGCTTCGACGTCGGCGGGTACGGCGGCTACCCCCCGTACGGAATCGGTGACGGAGCCGGATCGGGGCTGGGCGGCGACGGGCCCAACGGGAACGGACTCGACGACGGCGGATCGAACGGGACGGGCCTTAACGGACTCGACGGCTCGGGGCTGAACGGGACCGGGCTGAACGGAAACGGCCTGAACGGCACGGGCCTCGGCGGCAACGGCGACGGGCTGAACGGCGCGGGTCAGGGCACCAGCCTGGCCGCCCATACCCCGCAGCCCGGCGGACCCGGCGGCCTCGGCAGCGGTGGGCCGGGCACGGGCTACGGCACCGGCTTCGGCGCCGGCGGCGGGTACGGAGCCGGAGCGGGCGGCGGCGCCGGGTCCGGGAGCGGCGGCGTCACCGGCGTGAACGCGGCGGGTCTGCGGCCCTCCGCCGGAGGCTCGATGCTGCCGGTCGCGCCGCACGGCGCGGGCAAGGGCGAAGAACGCGAGGAGCGCGAGCGGACCACCTGGTTGCTGGAGGACGAGGACTTCTTCATGAGCGACCAGCCGACCACCTCCCCCCGCATCGACAGGGCATGATCGAGAAAGGTGTGACGTGACCCGTGACGCGGGCGGCGGTTCGCCGCCGCCGAAGCTGCGGCTGCCCGAGGGCTGGCCGGGTCTCGACGGGAGCCCGGACGGCGCGGCGGGCGGGCCGTACATCGAACACACCCGGGTCCTGCAGGTCCTCAAGGGGCTGCGGGAGGAGCTCGGGAGCCTGCGCGGTCGCGCTCCGGCGAGCATGAGCGCCACCTGGAGCGGCCCGGGCACCGCGGGTGAGGTCCAGGGCCTGACCAACGTCGGCCCGGCCGAGGCCGGCCCCTGGAACGCGGCCAGATACTTCGGGCTGAACGCCGAACAAGCCCACGAGGTGCTCAGCGGCAAGTACCAGCTGCTGATCGACCGGGTCGAAGCGCTGGTCACCGCCGTCGAGCGGGCGGTCGCCAACTACGAAAAAGGCCACAAGAGCAGCAGCGCGTGAGCCAGAGGGCAGGGAGATAGACCGCGATGGGATCCGACTCCGGCTGGGAGCTGATCAAGATCTACGAGACCCTGTACGGGCTCGACCCGGGCAACCTGACCCGGGAGCAGATCAAGCAGAAGCTCGACGCCGCCAAGCCGGACGACGTGGGCAAGGCCGGCCAGGCGTTCCTCGACGCCGCCAACCTGGTGGGCGGGACGATCGGCGGCAACGGCCCGTCCGAGGCCGGCATCCAGGCCGCGCTGAGCAGGACCGCCAAGGAGCTCGCCCAGGTGTGGCGCGGCCCGGCCGCGGTCGAGGTGCAGTCGGCGCTGCGCGCGCTGTACGCCACGGCGGGCGCGCTGGGCGACGCCATGGCGTCCAGCGGGGCCGCCATGTCCTGGTACGCGAGCGTGGTGAAGGAGGCGCAGGCCAACTTCCCCGCCGCCACGGACACGAGCGGCGAGGGCGCCGGGGGCGGCACCACGGGAAGCCCGCCCACCGACGCGGACGAGGCCGCGCGCAACCACTTCCGCAAGCTCAACGAGGACATCCAGCAGGCGAACAACGCCTTCGCCGACGGGCTGGCCTTCGAACTGCCCGCCATCGAGCCGATGACCATCGACCTCACCCAGTCGCCGCGCATCCACCCAGGCGGCACGAACGCGCCCACGACCCATCCCGGCGGAGTGTGGCACGGCGGCGACACCGGTTCGGGGTCCACCACAGGCGGCTCGGGCTCGACCGGCGGCTCAGGCTCGACGGGAGGCGGCCACTCGGGGTCCGGCGGCTCCGACGGGTCGAATGGGCCGAACGGGTCCAACGGCTCGGACGGCTCCAACGGCTCCGGCGGCTCGGGCGATCCGGGCGGCTCGAACGGGTCCGGCGGAACCGGCGCCCCCGGCACGGCACCACCGTCCACGGATCCCGGCGGCGCTTCGGGCGGCGGGCACGGCTCCGGCGACGGACAGGGTACGGCTCCGCCCGTGATCGGCGCCGACGACCGGACCAGCCTGGCGAACACGCATCCCGTGACCAACGCCCCCGGCGGCACGAGCCCGTACACGCTCACCGGCGCCTCCCCTGACGTGCGGATGCCCGTCGCGACGGCCGGGCCCGGCACCACGCTGCCGCCCGGCGGGGTGATCGGCACGTACGGCGGGCAGCGCGGCGGATTCGGGACCGGATTCGGCGTCGGCGGCGCCCAGGCGGGTGAATCCGTCCTCGGCGGGCTGCGGCCGGGACAGGGCGGTGCGGGCTCCTCTTTCATGCCCTACGCCCCGGGAGGCGCTGCCGGATCGGAGGGCCGGGAGGAGCGCGAGCGGGAGATCTACGACCCCGAGCCGGACGTCTGGCGGGTGACGAACACCATCAGCCCCGACCGCATCGGCTGACGAAGGCCCGTCCGCAGGCGACATCCCCTGACGAGGGCTCACCATGGCGGGCCGGATCGGCTGACGCGGCTCGTCGCCGCCGGGCGAGCGAGACGGGGTCCGGACTCCGGCGAGCCCGCGGATCTCCACCGCGCGGGCTCACGGCTGGTCGCAGACCCTTTCGGGCATCCTGATCGAGCCGGTTCGCGCGCCCGGCGGCACGCGGACCCTCAGGGCGACTCGGGCATCCTGATCGAGCCGGTTCGCGCGCCCGGCGGCACGCGGGCCCTCAGGGCGACTCGGGCATCCTCACGCCGCGTGTTCGCAGGAACGGACCGCGGGTCAGAGGCCCAGCCTGCGGCTGATGCGGTCGAGCTCTCCCAGCACGTCCTCCGCGGTCCGGTCGAAGGCGGACTCCGCCTCTTTGACCTGGGCGAGCACGGCCTCCGGGTCGTCCAGGAACCTCGTCTGGTCGCCGTCCTCCCCGAGCACCTCGGCCATGGCCCGGTTCATCTGCCGGTACAGATCGTCGGACGCGGCGCGCATCGTGTCCTTGATCCGATCGGCCAGTTCGCCCGAGCTCAGCCGCATCGCCTTGGGATGAAGCTCCAGCTCGCTCAGCCCCCTGCTGGAGAACTCCACACTGACCAGCCCGTCCTCGTCCCGCGCCCGGCCGACGAGCGAGGACAGGGTGCCCTGGAGCCGTTCGACGGCCGCGATCCTGGCGTCGGCGCGCTCCCTGAATCGCTCCATGTCGAAGTCGTCGAATCCGCTGCCGTCCATCTGAGCCCCTTTTCCCCGCGATTTCCGGAACACCGGCAAGTTAACGCATTCAAACCGGGGCGTACGGGGTCTACGGGCTCAGCCGTTACATATCAGTGAACATCCGTCTAATTTCCGCTTTCCACCTGCGGAAACGTCGCCTTGGCGCGTGGCAGGGGCGCGAAGCCCGGTGATAGGGAAGATCACGTGTCATACGGTGAACCCTCGCCAAGCCAGTCACCGGCGACCTCCGCGACGGCGACGCCGACCGGCTCGGTGACCGCGGCGCCAAGCGTGTCGGCCTCTTCGTCTCCGCCGGCCTCGACCGCCCCGCCGACGTCCGACCCCACCTCCCCGGCGCCCTCCGCCGGGTCGCCTAGCGGCGTGCCCACGGCGACGGCGACGTCCCCCGCTTCCCCGGCTCCGTCCGTGCCCTCGATGGTCAGCCCGTGCCCGCACACCCCGCCCTGCCCACCGCCCGCGTGCCTCCCGGACTCGCTGCGGCGGCAGCCGGGAACGCCGCAGCCCTCGAAGCCGACCGCGACCCCGGCCACGCACTCCGCCGACCCGGGCGGCGGGTCGTCCGGCCTGCCCGGTTACGAGGTGGCCACGAGCTTCATCAGGAAGTTCGCCGGCGCGGTGGGCGGCTCCGCAGACGGCGTCCGGCGGCTGAGGGACGCCACGCCCCGCTTCCAGGGCTGGAACCTCGCTCCGCTCGCCGGGGTCCCCATCGTCGGGCTCACCTTCGTCCACCGGTTCAACTCCGTCTCCGAAACCTGGTCGAACGCCGCCGGCGTCCTCGGCGACGCCCTCCACACGGACGGCGAGACGCTGGTCAGGGCCGCCGACAACTACGTCGCGGCGGAGAAGGCCGGCACGGCGGCCATCCAGAAGACGCGCATCTGAGAGGATCCGCATGTCGACCCCGCCCAGCGAGCCGGGCACGCTGTTCGTTCCCGGCCGGCCCACCTCGGGTCCCAAGGAGTTCTACGTCACGGACTCGAGCGGCAACGTCCAGCGAGCCGTTTCCGTGGCACCGGCCGAGACGGCCGACACGGCCGCCGCCTCCGCCGCCACCCGCACCGATCCCGGCTTCTTCAGGAACCTGGTCAAGGGGTTGAACCCGCTGCGGCAGCAGACGCGCACGGCGGCGGCCATGTCCGGGCTGGGAGTCGCGGCCCTCGCCCTGGACGTGGCGGCCACGCTGAACCTCGGCAACCCCTTCCTTTTCTACGACCGGCGGGAGCTCTGGAAGGAGATGGGAGGCCGGCTGGAGAGCGGCAGGTCCGACATCTGGTTCTCCTACTTCCAGGACGTCAGCCCCAACTGGAAGGGCCACGCGGCGGACCTGCTCGGGCGGCGGGTCCGCTTCAACACCACGGTCCTGTACGAGAAGCTCCACGGGGTCACCGGCGAGATGAGCAGCGCGATGCACAGCCAGTTCAAGGAGGTCCTGGAGTACGACCTGTCGGTGTTCGGCCTCTACGCGGCCACGGCGCCGATCCTCCGTACGCTGGCGGCGATGAGCGCGCACCCGGCCGGGCGGGTCGCGCTGATATCGCAGGTGGGCGTGTTCGCGAGCGCGCTGGGCAACCTCGTCAAGCAGTTCGCCGACATCTACATGGCCTCCGAGGGCGACCTCAACAAGGCGGAGCAGAAGCTCAACGACCTGCGGGCCGCCTTCTTCCAGGGGGGCGACCCGGCGCGGGGCCGCCGCGACCTCACGCTCACCCCCGACGTGGCGGACCGAGCGCACGTCCTGGACTACTGGCAGCCGGCGAGCAAGGACCATCAGTGAAGAACACGGCCGCGTTCAACGAGGGCAGGGAAGGCGACGTCGCCGGCCTGGTGCGGGAGGTCCAGGGCCGTGTCGGCGCGCTCGCCGACCTGCTCCACGGGCTGAACGAGGAGGTGGTCGAGGGGACCGACGCCACGGGCGTCGTGGTGGCCAGGGTGTCCGGAGCGGGCCGCCTGCTCGGGCTCACCATCGACCCGCGGGCGATGCGCGACCTCGACCACGTCGCGATGTCCGCCGCGATCCAGGGCGCGGTCGGCGCCGCGCGGGGCGAGACGGGCGAGCGGCTGGCGAGGGCCATGGAGGAGTTCGCGGAATCGCCCCCGCACGGCGACCCGCTCGCCCCCTATGTCGAGGCCCTGCTGCGGGAGGAGTGACCGTGGACGAGATGCGTGAGCTCCGGGCGCGCATGGAGCGGCTCGCGGCCGCGGCCGCCTTGATGGACGAGCTCGCGACCGAATGGAGCACACGGGAGTACGCCGGCAGGGCCGACGAGGGCCGGATCACGGCGACCGTCGACGCCGTCGGCACGCTTCGCGCCGTCGACATCCACCCGCTCAGCATGCGCAGGCTCGACAGCCGCGCGCTCGCCGAGGCCGTCCTGAAGGCCGTACGGCGGGCCGAGGCGGCCGCGGAGGCCGCGAAGGAGGAGATGCTGCGCGGCGGGCTGGAGGCCGCGGGGGTGCCGCACGTGGCCGGTCTCCTCGGCGACGCCCGCCGCACGTTCGACGAGCGGGTGTCGCCCGAAGGCGCCGATCGGCTCTAGCCGGGAACACCGCCGGTTCCCCCCTCGGCGGCCCCTCGCCGAATCCAGGCCCCGGCCGTGGACCCCGCTTCGAAGGTCTCCCGATGCTCAGTTTCTTGAATAGTCATATTCTTGACTATGAAAGAGCGGAGGGAGCGGTTCCATGGCCTTACGGCACGCCGTCCTCGCGGCACTGCTCGACGGGGAGCTCAGCGGCTATCAGCTGGCCAAGGCGTTCGACGTCGGTGTGGCGAACTTCTGGCACGCCCTGCCCCAGCAGCTGTACGCCGAGCTGACCAGGCTGGAGCGGGAGGGGCTGGTCGCGGGGCGGCAGGTGGTCCAGGAGACCCGGCCCACCAAGCGCCTCTTCCACGTCACGGACGCCGGGCTCGCCGAGCTGGAGCGGTTCGCGGCGGCAGCGTCGAAGCCGTCGTTCATCCGCGACGACCTGCTCGTCAAGGTGCAGGCGGCCGACCACGTCGACGCCGGGCCGCTGATCCGGCAGGTCGAGGAGAGGGCCGCCATCGCCGAAGCCAAGATCGACCTGTTCCGGCGGATCCTGCGGAAGATGCGCGGCGGCCTGGGCGAGGAGGAGTTCCTCCGCACGGGCGGGCGCGTGGGGCCCTATCTGACCTGCCTGCGCGGTCTGGCCTTCGAGGAGGGCAACCGCGACTGGTGCCTGCGGACCGCGGCGATCCTGCGGGAGAGGACCGCGGCCGGGCCGGGCGAAGGAACCGCGGCCATGACACGAGAGGGGACCGCGGCGGCCCCCA
Organism: Microbispora sp. KK1-11; assembly: GCF_006874435.1. Classification (NCBI taxonomy): domain Bacteria; kingdom Bacillati; phylum Actinomycetota; class Actinomycetes; order Streptosporangiales; family Streptosporangiaceae; genus Microbispora; species Microbispora sp. KK1-11. The sequence continues at coordinate 164,586 of NZ_VIRJ01000013.1, forward strand.
GGAGCCCGGAGGTGGCCCATGCCGAGCGGTGAGCGCCTGCGTTACGTCGCCCTCGGCGACAGCCAGACCGAAGGGCTCGGCGACGGCGACCCCGCCCACCCGCGGGGCTGGGCCGACCGGCTCGCCGAGCTGCTCACGGCCGTGGACCCGGAGGTGACGTACGCCAACCTGGCGGTGCGCGGGCGGCTCGCCGGGGAGGTGCGGGGCGAGCAGCTCGCGCCGGCCCTGGCCCTGCGCCCCCATCTGGTCACCGTCGTCGCGGGCGTCAACGACCTGATCAGGCCCCGCTTCGACGCCGCCGAGGTGGCCGGGCACCTGGAGGCGATGTTCGCCGCTCTCACGGCCACAGGGGCCCGCGTCGCGACCCTCACGTTCCCGGACGTCGGGAAGATCGCGCCGATCGCCCGGCCGCTCCGGTCACGGGTGTTCGAACTCAACGACCGCATCCGGGCGGCGGCGGCACGCCATGGAGTCGTGGTCGCCGAGACGGCGCCTCATGCCGTCTGCACCGACCCCCGGCTGTGGAGCGCCGACCGGCTGCACGCGAGTCCGCTCGGCCACGAGCGCATCGCCGCGGCCGTGGCCCACGCCCTCGGCCTGCCCGGCAGCGACGACGGCTGGACGCTGCCCCTGCATCCCCCCGTGGATCCGGCAGGGTGGCGGATTCTGGGCGCCGAGCTGCGCTGGGCGGGCACGTTCCTCGGCCCGTGGCTGGTGCGGCGCCTCCTCGGCAGGTCGTCCGGCGACGGTCGCACCGCCAAGCGCCCCGCGCTGCTGCCCGTGCGGCCGACCGGGTGACCTCTGGCGACCACTGCATGCGGGAAGTGCCGTCACGGGATCCGGGGGTCAGCCCGACAGGCCGCGCACCCAGGCGTACAGGTCGAGCACGCCCAGCGTGAGCGGGACCAGCGCGACGATCAGCAGCGCGTCGAGGATGTCGGCCGCCCGCCCCCAGAACGGCGAGGGCCTGCCCGTGGGCAGCCAGAGACCGAGGCCGAGCACGAGCAGGGCCGTCCACAGCACCCCGATCGTCACGGCCACCTCGGCGACGGCGTCGGCGCCCGTGCCCAGCGCGACCGCCAGGGCGGCGGCCCCGGCCGCGGCGGCGAGGACCATCCACAGCCGCTGGGCGACCCCCGCGAAGACCCTCGCCCGCATGGCCAGCGCCAGCGCCAGCGTCGCCGCCGTCGCGCGGGCGACCCAGCCGCCGTGCTGGACGAGCAGCAGCTCCCCCGCGACACCGGCGAGCGCGATCGCGATGACCATGCCGGTGGCGTACCGGTGGGCCTGCGCGGTCCGCTGGAGCACCAGCGGGCCGTCGATCCGCTGGTTGTCGCTGCGCAGCTCCTCGGCGCTGGTGGGCAGCGGCGGCAGCGGCACCCTGGCCATCCGGAACGACAGCGTGGGGATGAGCGGGCTCAGCGCCAGCAGGGCCGTCGCGACCACGGCCGCCACCCCGGCGCCCGATCCCCCGAACACCATCACGCACCCGGCTCCGACGGCCCCGGCGACGGACGCGACCGCGACGCCGAGGAAGCCGGCCACGCCGTCGGCGATCAGCACGCCGCCGACGGTCGCCACCAGCGCGGTGTACGCGAGCCCGGCCAGCAGGTTCGGCGCCCCGAGCACCAGCACGGCGCCCGACGCGCCGGGCGTGAACAGCCCGGCGAGGAAGGCGTGCGGCAGGGCCGCGTAGCCGACGAGGGCGCCGGCGGTGGGCCGGCCGACGGCCCTGGACACCACGGCACCGGCGGCGACGAGCAGCACCGCGACGGCTCCGGCCACTCCGGCGGTGAGCCGCGGCGGGGCCGCCGCCAGCGCGAGGACGACGGCGCCGAGCGCGAGCAGCCCGGCGGCCACGCCCATGCCGAGCAGCCTCGTGTGCCGCGGCTCCCACCTGCCGCCGCCTTCCTTGGTCCCGGTGGCGACGACGTCGGCCACGTCGTCGTACACCGCGGGCGGCAGCACCGCGTCGCGCGGGCGCAGGTAGAGGACCTCCCCGTCCAGGACGCCCAGCGCGCCCAGGCTCTGGCCGAGGTCGAGCGGCGGGCCGCCGAGACGCTGGAGCACCCAGCCGGGGGCCGCGGCCGCGTCGCCTCCCGCCTCGCCGACCGCCCGGAGCAGTCCAGGCATGACGTGCGGCAACGGGATGTCCGACGGCAGCGCGAGGTCCGCCTTCCTGCGCGGGGCGACCACGGTGACGTGGCACAGGGGCGGCAGCGGCACGGTCGCCTGTGGCAACGCGCCCTGCTGAGCGGGGCCATGCTGACCGGGGCCATGCTGAACCATGCCCTGCTGGACGTGAAGGGGGGCCGGCGATGACACAGCGGGAATCCTCTCCCGAAGATCTCTCTGACAGCCCGAAAATATCGGCAAACCTGATAGAAAAGTCAGTCAGATGAGCATTGTCGTGGTCTCGCGTCCCGAGCGCCGCCCGGGCCCCAAGCCACCCCGTGGCGAGATCCTCCTGGAATCCCCGCCGGAGATTCCCGAGGTCCAGCCGCAGGGTCTGATGTCCGTGCTCACGTACGTGCCGATGCTGGCCGGCGGCGCCGCGATGGCGCTGATGTTCACGGCGGGCGGCACCGGCAACCCCCTCATGTACGTGGCCAGCGGGCTGTTCGCCGTCTCCATGGTCGGCATGAGCGTCGGCCAGCTCGGCCGCAACGCCGGTGAGCGCAGGAACCGGCTCAACGGGCTGCGCCGCGACTACTTCCGCTACCTGTCGCAGATCCGCAAGAAGGTCCGCAGGGCCGCGGTGCAGCAGCGGGAGGCGCTGGAGTGGAGCGGGCCGCCGCCCGACTCGCTGTGGTGGATCGCGATGGGGCCGCGCCTGTGGGAGCGCAGGCCGCGCGACGACGACTTCGCGACCGTACGGCTCGGCACCGGCGTGCAGAAGCTGGCCATCCAGCTCGTCCCGCCGGACACCAAGCCGGTGGAGGACCTCGACGCCCTGTCGGCCGGGGCGCTGCGCCGGTTCGTCCGGGCGCATGCCACGGTGTCGGAGCTGCCCGTCGCGGTCGCCCTGCACTCCTTCGCCCGCATCCACCTCACCGGCGACCCCACCGCGGTGCGCGAGCTGGTCCGGGCCGTGATCGCGCAGCTCGTCGTCTTCCACTCCCCCGACGACATGCGGATCATGATCTGCGCGAGCAAGGAGTGGATGCCCCACTGGGAGTGGGTGAAGTGGCTGCCGCACGCCCTGCACCCCGAGCAGGCCGACGCCGCGGGCCAGGTCAGGCTCATGGCGGAGAACCTCACCCACCTCGACGCGCTGGTCGGGGAGGAGCTCAGGGAGCGGGCCAGGTTCCGGCCCGGCGCCTCCGCCGAGGCCCTGCCGTACCACGTGGTGATCGTGGACGGCGGGCACGTGCCGCACGACAGCCAGCTCGGCTCCGACGCCATCCAGGGCGTGACCGTGATCGACCTGTCCGGCGTGACCGGACCGGCCCCCGAGGCGATCACGCTCCGGCTGGACGTCCAGCCCGACGGCTTCCACATGGTCAAGATCGACCACGCGGGACGGCGGTCGAGCAACCGGCTCGGCGACCCCGACCGGCTCGGCTATGCCCAGGCGGAGGGGCTGGCCCGGCAGCTCGCGCCGCTGCGCGCCTCCGCGGGCTCCCAGGGCGAGGCGCAGGACGTGCTCAACGTCAACACCTCGCTCACCGACCTGCTCGGCGTGGGCGACCCCGTCCATCTCGATCCCGCGGTGATCTGGCAGCCCCGCGCCGGACGCAACCGGCTGCGGGTGCCGATCGGCCTGGGCGCCGACGGGCGGATGGTCGAGCTCGACATCAAGGAGTCGGCGCAGGGCGGCATGGGGCCGCACGGCCTGGTCATCGGGGCGACCGGCTCCGGCAAGAGCGAGCTGCTGCGCACGCTGGTGCTCGGCCTCGCCATCACGCACTCCTCCGAGATCCTCAACTTCGTGCTGGTCGACTTCAAGGGCGGCGCCACGTTCCTCGGCCTGGAGTCCCTCTCCCACGTGTCGGCGGTCATCACCAACCTGGAGGACGAGCTGCCGCTCGTCGACCGCATGCACGACGCGCTGCACGGCGAGATGGTGCGCCGCCAGGAGCTGCTGCGCGCCGCGGGCAACTACGCCTCGCTGCGCGACTACGAGCGGGCCAGGGAGCAGGGCGCGGATCTCACGCCGATGCCGACCCTGTTCGTCGTGATCGACGAGTTCAGCGAGCTGCTCACCGCCAAGCCCGAGTTCATCGACCTGTTCGTGATGATCGGACGGCTCGGCCGCTCGCTCGGCGTGCACCTCCTGCTGGCCTCCCAGCGCCTGGAGGAGGGCCGGCTGCGCGGCCTCGACACCCACCTGTCGTACCGGATCGGCCTGCGCACGTTCTCGGCCATGGAGAGCCGGGTCGTGCTCGGCGTCGCCGACGCCTACGAGCTGCCGCCCGCGCCGGGCAACGGCTACCTGAAGTACGACACCACGGGGATGACCCGGTTCAAGGCCGCCTACGTGTCCGGCCCGCACCATGCCGACCCCGCGCGGTCCGCGTCCGGCGAGGCCGGGCGGCCGGTGCGCGACGTGGTGGAGTACGGCACCGCCTTCGCGCCCGTGGAGGTGACCGAGACGCCCAGGGAGCTGGCGCCCGCGGAGGAGCCCGGGGGCCCGCGGCACAGCCTGCTCGACGTCGTCGTCGGCCGGCTCACCGGCCACGGCCCGCCGGCGCACCGGATCTGGCTGCCCCCGCTGGCCGAGCCGCCGACGCTGGCCCACCTGCTGCCGCCACTGTCCGTCACCCCCGAACTCGGCCTGACCACCGCGGGCTGGGGCGGCCGGGGGATGCTCCACGCGGTCGTCGGCATCGTCGACCGGCCGTTCGAGCAGCGCCGCGACCCCTACTGGCTGGACCTGTCGGGAGGCGCGGGCCACGTCGGCGTCGCGGGCGGCACGCAGAGCGGCAAGAGCACGGTGCTGCGCACGCTGATCGCGAGCATGGCCCTGATGCACACGCCGCGCGAGGTGCAGTTCTACTGCCTGGACTTCGGCGGCGGCTCCCTGGCCTCGCTGGAGGCGCTGCCACACGTGGGCGGCGTCGCGAGCCGCCTCGACGCCGACCGCGTCCGCCGTACGGTCGCCGAGATCTCCACGATCCTCGAGCGGCGTGAGGCGGACTTCGCCGAGCACGGCATCGAGTCGGTCGCGGCCTACCGTCGGATGCGGGCCGAGTCCGGCCGCGACGGCGACGGCTGGGGCGACGTGTTCCTCATCGTGGACGGCTGGCTGACGCTCAGGCAGGAGTTCGAGTCGCTCGAACCCGTCGTCACCGACATCGCCGCCCGGGGTCTCGGATACGGCATCCACGTGGTGGCGGCCACCAACAAGTGGTCGGAGTTCCGGGCGAGCATCCGCGACCTGTTCGGCACCAGGGTCGAGCTCAAGCTCGGCGACGCCTACGAGTCCGAGGTGAACAGGAAGGCGTCGCTGGCGGTCCCCGAGGGCGTGCCGGGACGCGGCCTCACCAAGGAGGGGCTGCACTTCCTGTCCGCGCTGCCGCGGATCGACGGCGTACAGAGCTCCGAGGACCTCGCCGCGGGCGTCCGCGGGCTGGTGCACGCGGTCAGGGACGCCTGGCAGGGGCCGCCCGCGCCGGCGATCCGGCTGCTGCCGCCGGTGCTGCCCGCGGCCTCGCTGCCCGGCATCGAGGAGACGGGACCGAAGATCCCGATCGGCATCGACGAGGCGACGCTCTCGCCCGTGCTCCTCGACTTCGACGCCGACCCGCACTTCGTCGTCCTGGGCGACACCGAGAGCGGCAAGTCGAACCTGCTGCGGCTCGTCGCCGAGGGGCTGGTGGCCAGGCGGCAGCCGCACGAGGCGATGATGATCGTGATCGACTACCGCAGGTCGCTGCTCGACTCGGCCGCCACCGCCCACCGCATCGGCTACGCGGCGTCGAGCACCGCCGCCCAGGAGCTGATCAACAACGTGCGCGGGGCCCTGCTCAAGCGGCTGCCTCCGGCGGACCTGACACCCGAGCAGCTGCGGGACAGGAGCTGGTGGCAGGGTTCGGACGTCTACGTCGTCGTGGACGACTACGACCTGGTCGCCACCTCGTCCAACCCGCTGCTGCCGCTGGTGGACCTGTTGCCGCAGGCACGGGACATCGGGCTGCACCTGGTCCTGTCGCGTCAGATGGGCGGCGCCGGCCGGGCCATGTACGACCCGGTCATCCAGAAGTTGAAAGACATGGCCAGCCCCGCAGTCATCCTGTCCGGCAACAAGGACGAGGGCTACCTGTTCGGCAACGTCCGGGCGCATCCGCTGCCGCCCGGCCGGGGCTACCACGTCGACAGGAGGTTCGGCGCGCGGCTCGCCCAGACCGCGTTCCTGCCTCCTCCCGGGGAAGAGTGACAGGCGGAGAGGAGCGGTACGTGGCCGGTTTCGACATCCACTTCCAGGCGCTCGAAAGCTGCCGTACGGCGGTGAGCAAGGCCTGGGGCCAGTACGAGAGCCTGCATGGCGGCCTGCCCGAGACGCCCGGCACCCGGGCGGCCGCCTTCGGGCACGTGGACGGCGCGTCGGCGCTGGCGGCGGCCGTCGACACGGCCTACGCGGCGCTGACCGCCGAGGCGGCCGACGCGAGGACCAAGCTGAAGGGCGTGGAGCGGGCGCTGGAGAGCGTGCAGGACAACGTCCGGACGGCCCACAAGGCCACGTCCACCTCGATGCAGGTATGAGTGGCCTCGCCGACCTGCCGGGTGGCGCCGAGCTGGCCGCCATGGCGGAGAAGGTGAGCGGCGATCCCGGCGCGATCCGTGGCATCGCCGGCAAGTGGCGCGGCGCGGCCGGCGACGCGCAGGACTACGCGGGCGGTGTGGGCCGGGCCGTGCGCACCGTGGACGCCGCGTGGCAGGGCCGCTCCGCCGATGCCTTCGTCACCTACATGAACAGGTACGGCAAGGCGGCCGACGGCCTTCACGACGCCCTGGTCGCGTGCGCGGGCGCGCTGGAGAAGGTCGCCACCGCGCTGGAGAGCGCCAAGTCGAAGATCGACGGCATCTGCGGCAATGTGGTCGCCGAGGCGGCGGCCTACCGCAGCCGGAACCGGGATGCCACGGACACGGAGCTGGAAAACGGGCTGCGGGCCATCGTCTCCCGGGGCGTCGAGGACGCCCGGCCGCACCTGGAGCAGGTGACCACGGCCGTCGGCGACGCCGCGAAGACGCTGGGCTCCCAGCTGGGCGCCGACTACCGCGACGGCGCGCTCACCTTCGCGAAGATCCCGGACCCGGGCAAACAGGAGTTCGTGCCCCGGCATGGGCACACCGTCGACTGGCAGCGCACCCCCGGCTACACCGGGGGCCCCGGTGACACCGTGCACCCGACGTACGCCTCGTACGGCGGGACGAGCCTGAGCGGCGTGAGCGGCTCGGGCGGGAGCGGCGGCTTCGGCGGCTACGGCCCCAGCGGCCCGCCGCCGGCCGGCGGCGGGCCGGCGCCCACCGGCCAGGTCAAGGAGTGGATCGAGCAGGCCATCGAGATCCTCACGGCCCAGGGCTACCCCGCCGGGAAGATGAACCGGGACGACATCTGGGTGATCATCCGGCACGAGTCGGGCGGGAACCCGCACGCGATCAACAACTGGGACTCGAACGCGAAGGCGGGAACCCCTTCGAAGGGGCTGATGCAGACCATCGACCCGACGTTCAACCGCTGGTCCCTGCCGGGGCACAAGGACATCTGGAATCCGGTGGACAACATCATCGCGGGCGTCCGCTATGCCATCGAGCGCTACGGCTCGGTCTCCGCCGTTCCCGGTGTGGTGGGCATGAAGACCGGCACCGGATACCGCGGATACTGATCGCTCAGGCGGCGGGGAAGTCGGTGGCGGGCGCGCTGAGCGCGGCGGCCTCGACGTTCGCCCGCAGCGCCTCGACCTTGGCCGTGGCGTAGGAGTGGGCGTCCGAGCCGAACAGCAGCCGCAGCGGGAGCTCCCGCCCGGTGGTGGCGATCTCAGGCGGAGGGGCTGCCGGGGATCCACGAGCCGCGGAAGCCGGCGGAGCCGACACTGGGGCCGGCAGTGGGGCCGGCAGTGGGGCCGGCAGTGGAGCCGGCAGCGAGCGGTGCCGCGCAGACGAAAGGCCGGGCGGGTGCCCGCCCGGCCTTCACGAATCGGACCTGGCGGTCCGGCCTTCCTGTGAACCGGTCAGCCGCAGTTGCCCCAGTCGGAGCTGGCCCCGGCCGAGCCGACGCGGCCGGAGTACCTGACGCACTTGCCCTTGGCCTGCAGCTTCACCGGGCCGGCGTAGTACTCGTAGTTACCGCTGTCGGTCCTGCTCCCGCCGCCCTGGACCTCCAGGGTCGCGGAGACGGGCGTCGCCTTGCCGACGTCGGCCGTCTTGATCGTGACGACGCAGTTCTCCCCCGTGCCGGGGTTGTACAGCTGGTAGGCGGTGCCACCCGCCATAGGGCTGCTGCGCTGCACGGAGAAGCCCGCCCCGCAGACCCGGACCGGGCCGTAGGGGTTCCGGACCGGCGCCGCGGTCGTCGGCTTCGGAGCCGGAGTGCTCGGCTTCGGTGCCACCGTGGTCGGCTTGGGAGCCGGAGTGCTCGGCTTCGGTGCCACCGTCGTCGGCTTGGGAGCCGGAGTGCTCGGCTTCGGCGCCTGGGTGGTCGGCACCGGAGCCTTGGACGGGCTCGGCCGCGCGGGCGCCGTCGGCTCCTCAGTGGGCCTGACGGTGGGCTTCTCGGTGGGCACCCAGGAGGGAACCCAGCTGGGCCTCTCGTCCGGCCTCTCGGTGGGCTTCCCGGTGGGCTTCCCGGTGGGCTCCTCGGAAGGCGCGGTGGGCTGCGGGCTCGGCACCTGCTCCTGCCTCTCCGTGGCCGTCGGGCTCGGCGACTGCGTGGGCGGGGGCTCGGGAGTCGGCTCCGTCGGCACCGGGCTGGGTTGCGCGGTGACCGTGGCGGTGGTCGTCACCCGGACCGTCGGCTGCGTCGTCTGCCCGGTCGGCTGCGCCGGCGGCGGGACCACCGGCTGGGTCGGCACCGGCACGATCGGGCCGGGAGTCGGGACCGAGGTGAGCTCCGGCGTCACCGGAGCGTCCGTCGGCCACTCGCTCGGCAGCACCAGCGGCTCCACCGGCGAGTCCGGGTCGTCGGACGACAGCGCCCACGGCACCGTCACCTGCGGCGCCGGCGTCGGGGCCTGCCCGCCGCCTCCGGTCGCGCCTCCCGTGGTCCCGCCGCCCACGTTTCCGGCGTCCGCGATCAGACGCCCACCGGTCCCGTGCTGGCCCGCGGCGCGCTCCGCGGCGGCCGGCGACAGCTGGACCTCGGTGTAGTGGCCGGCGCCCCACAGACCCACTCCTGAGAGCAGGACCACGGCGCCGACCGCCGCCGCGAGGCCGACGGGGAACGGCTTGCGCCTGGGCGTCTCGACCTGGCCCTGGGTCGTCGGCGGCCCCCACGTCTGCTGCTGGGTCTGTTCCTGCGGCATGGCGGGCGGCTGCCAGGCGGCGGTGGGCGCCTGCTGCGGCTGCTGGGGCACCGGCGGCGGACCCCACGTCTGCTGCGGAGCCGGCGGAACGGGGACTCCCCCGACCAGCGGCTGCGGCGGCTGCGCGGGCAGCACCACCGCCGTGCCGGGACCCGCCGACGGTTGCGCCCCGGCGGCGCCGCCGCCGAGCAGTTGCAGCATGGCGGTGTAGGCGGTCGGCCGCTGCCCCGGCTCCTTGGCCAGCGCGGGCAGCACGACCTGGCGCAGCCGCTCCTCAAGTCCGCCGAGGTCGGGCTGCGCGTTCAGCACCGCCTGCGGCTCCTGAGGGAACGGCGGACGCCCGGTCGCGGCGAAGACCACCGTGGCGGCCCAGGCGAACATGTCCGCGTACGCGTCGTACCGCTCGCCTCTGATCTGCTCCGGAGCCCGGTACGCCGGCTCGCCCGACGGGGGCCCGGCGGCGACGTCGGTCAGCTTGACGCCGTCGTCCGCGACGATGACGTTGTGCGGGGTGAGCGAGCCGTGCGCGAGGTCGGCGAGGTGCACGGCGGTCAGCGCGGTGAGCACGCCCACCGCGACCCGTTCGAGCGCCTCCCCGGAGAGCGGGCCCTCGGCCGCCACGGCGGCGGCCAGGCTGCGCCCCTCGACGTGTTCCCTGACGACGTACGGTCGATCACCGAGCAGGCCCGCCGTGATCGTGCGGGCCACATATGAGCTGGACACACGCGTGGCCACAGTGAGCCGGTCGAGGACGGCCTGCCCCGAACCCGGCTCGGCGGCCAAGAGCTTGATCACCCGCACAGGGGCGTCGTCGCCGGTCTCCTTGCCGACATAGACGTCGCCGCGGGGCCCCTCGTCCAGCCGTCCCAGGATGGCGTACTCGCCTATCTGCTCGGGATCACCCGGCCGTAAAGGGTGCATCTCAGTCCTTTCTGGAAGTGACCTGATCAGGATCATTCAACCAAGAGGACGCGGCACAAAGCAGCTGTTTCCGGCAGGCCAAAACATTTAACCGTCAATTACTCAAAGCCGACGAGTCAACCCTCGCGGCCGGGGCGCCACCTTCTGCGCCTGCCCATCGGCACGAACACCCGCACGGCCATGATCAGCCCCACACCGCACAGCGCCGCCGCCGCGATCGTCAGCGCCAGGTCGATCGCCTCCCGGTCCACCGGAGCAGCCCTGCTCACCGCGTTCTGCGGCAGCGGGGCCGGCGCCGGCGGCGCGATGACGGGGGCGTCGACGGCCTCCAGCGGCAGGATCGCGGTGACGGCGAGCATCGGGTTCACCATCCCGGCGCCCGTGCCCGTCCCCACGCCGCCGTCCGCCGTGGCGGTGATGCGCCACCGCACCCGCTCCTGGTTCAGCTCCGGGTGGCGGGCGCGCACCAGCGCCGCCACCCCCGCGACGTACGGCGCGGCGAAGCTGGTGCCTTCGAGCCCGCTCATGTACGACCGTCCGGGCCAGGTGGAGGTGATGTCCTGACCGGGACCGAGGACGGAGACGGGAGTGATGGTGTTGGAGAAGTCGGCACGCCTGCCGTCCGGGGTGGCCGACCCCACGGCGAGCACGCCCGGGTAGGCGGCGGGGTAGGAGGCCTCCGGCGTGCCGTCCTCCGCGGTCGTGTTGCCGGCCGCCGCCACGATCACGGCGTCCTTGCCCAGCGCGTACGCCACGGCCTGCCTGAGCTTCGGATCGTCGTGGGCCTGGATCGACACGTTGATCACGTCGGCGCCGAAGTCGGCCGCGTCCACGATGGCCCTGGCCAGCGTGTCCGGGTCGCCGTTCTCCTCGTTCGTCTGCTTCAGCGAGATGAGCCGCACGCCCGGCGCGACGCCGACGAAGGGGACGCCCTTCATGTACTGGGCGGAGATGATCCCGGCGACGGCGGTGCCGTGGCCGACGCAGTCGCGGTGTCCCGTCCCGGTGTAGTCCACCTCCTTGGCCACCCGGATCTGGGGGTGGGTCAAATCCACCCCGCTGTCGATGACCGCGACCGTGACCCCGTCGCCCGTGGTGAGCGGCCACAACCGCTTCGGGTCGAGCCTGCGCTGCGCCCACGGCTCGGCCACCCCCATGCTGCCCTTGCGCGGCGCGCACCGCACCGGCGCGGTGCGCGCCTGGGCGGGCGGCGCGGGCGGTGCCAGGAGAAGCAGCGCCAACACGGTCGCCAGAAGGCCGGGTCCCCGCATAAGTGATCAGCCTAACGAACCCGGCCGGTGATGACGCTTCACAACATGCCGGTTCAAATCCGGCATACCGGTGATGGGGACGGGGAGCGGTGTGGGAACGAGACGCGACAGCAGTCCCACTCAGCAAGGGGGCGGACGCCGTCCAGCGTCGGCAGGTGCATAAAATCCACCAAGGCTCGTAACCCAGGGGTCCGAGGGAAGGATGGACGCGGTGCACAAGGTCCTGATCGCCAATCGCGGTGAGATCGCCGTACGGATCGCCCGGGCCTGCAGAGACGCCGGGATGTCCAGTGTCGCGGTCTACGCGGACCAGGACCTGGACGCGCTGCACGTGCGGGTGGCCGACGAGGCGCACGCGCTCGGCGGGCAGAGCCCGGCCGAGACCTACCTCGACATCGACAAGATCCTGTCGGTGGCGAAGAAGACGGGCGCGGACGCCGTCCACCCCGGATACGGCTTCCTCGCCGAGAACGCCGGCTTCGCCCAGGCCGTGCTCGACGCCGGCCTGATCTGGATCGGCCCGCCGCCCTCGGCCATCACCGCGCTGGGCGACAAGGTCCAGGCCCGGCACATCGCGCAGCGCGTCGGCGCGCCGCTGGTGGCCGGAACCCCCGACCCGGTCTCCGGAGTGGACGAGGTCGTCGCCTTCGCCGCGGAGCACGGCCTGCCGATCGCGATCAAGGCGGCGTTCGGCGGCGGCGGGCGCGGGCTCAAGGTGGCCCGCACCATGGAGGAGATCCCCGACCTGTACGAGTCCGCGGTGCGCGAGGCCGTCACGGCCTTCGGGCGCGGGGAGTGCTTCGTCGAGCGCTACCTCGACCGGCCGCGTCACGTCGAGACCCAGTGCCTGGCCGACACCCACGGCAACGTCGTGGTCGTCAGCACCCGCGACTGCTCACTCCAGCGCCGCCACCAGAAGCTGGTGGAGGAGGCCCCGGCCCCGTTCCTGACCGACGAGCAGTTGGAGCTGCTCTACTCGTCGTCCAAGGCGATCCTGCGCGAGGCGGGCTACGTCGGCGCGGGCACCTGCGAGTTCCTCGTCGGCCAGGACGGCACAATCTCTTTCCTGGAGGTCAACACCCGGCTGCAGGTCGAGCACCCGGTCAGCGAGGAGGTCGCCGGCATCGACCTGGTCCGCGAGATGTTCCGCGTCGCCGACGGCGAGCCGCTGGGCTACGACGACCCCGTGCTGCGCGGCCACTCCATCGAGTTCCGCATCAACGCCGAGGACGCGGGCCGCAACTTCCTGCCCGCGCCGGGGACGATCACGTCGATGCGCGTCCCGTCCGGCCCCGGCGTGCGGCTGGACGGCGGCTACGAGACCGGCATGAGCGTGCCGCAGGCGTTCGACTCGCTCGTGGCCAAGCTGATCGTCACCGGCGCGACCCGTGAGCAGGCGCTGGAGCGGTCGCGCCGCGCCCTGGCGGAGTACGAGATCGGCGGCATGCCGACCGTGCTGCCGTTCCACCGCGCCGTGGTGGACGACCCCGCCTTCACCGGCGAGCCGTTCTCGGTCCACACGCGATGGATCGAGACCGAGTTCGTGAACGAGATCCCCCCGTACGAGGGGGCCGCGGAGGCGGCCGAGCCCGCCGAGCGTGAGCGGATCACGGTCGAGGTCGGCGGCAAGCGCCTGGAGGTCGTCCTGCCCGCGGGCCTGGGCTCGTCGGGCTGGGGCGCGACCGGTGGCTCCGCCCCGGCGAAGAAGGCGGCGCCCCGGCGATCCGGCGGGAGCGGCGCCAAGAAGGCCGCGGCGAGCGGCGACTCCCTCGTCAGCCCGATGCAGGGCACGATCGTGAAGGTCGTCGTCGCCGACGGCGACACCGTCGAGCCCGGCGACACGATCGTCGTCCTCGAGGCCATGAAGATGGAGCAGCCGCTGACCGCCCACAAGGGCGGCACGATCACCGGCCTCGCGGCCGCCGTGGGCCAGACGGTCACCGCCGGGGCCGTCCTGTGCGAGATCAAGGACGCCTGAGCCTCCGCGGGGGCCGGTCACGCCCGTGCCCCCGAAGACGCGCGGCCATCGCCCTCGCGCTCGTCCACCGGATCGGCGATCCGCAACGGCGAGTCCGCCGGGGGCACGGAGCCGGAGAAGCCGTCGGCCAGCATGGCGGCCACCGTGTAGAGGTGCCACGCCACGTGGGGCCGCCGCGCCTTCTGCCGTCCCCCGGACAGGGCGGACAGGTCGCAGAACAGACCGGCCACCGCCGCCTCGTCCACGATTCGCGCCAGCTCGTCCATGACGGCCGTCCCGTCCCACGCGAGGACGCCGGCCCGGAGCTCGGCGGCCAGGGCCTCCGGAACCTCGACGCGCCAATTCCAGGGCTTGGGGCCACCTCCACCGGCGACCGGCGAGGGGACCTCCCGCAGGCGACGCCGTACGCGGCCCAGCAACGTCCAGCCCGCGGGCTCGGCGGCGAACCGCCACGGCCTGCCCTCGATCGGGACGTCCCGCAGCCCGGGCGCGAAGGCCGCGATGCACCGGTGGACCACCTCCTCGGAACGCCGCCACATCGGGTCGATGCTCAGCGCGGTCCGCACGACGAGGTTGTCGAGGAACGGCGGAACCGGCGTGCCGCCGCGCAGCAGCGCGGCCCGGGAGGCGGCGTGCCAGCGGCCGACGCGGTAGGTGAGATAGAGCCGGTCGAGCGTCCCCGCCGGGTCGTCCTGCCCGCGCCGCCGCCACGGCTCCGCCAGGTCGCGGGCGTGATCCGCGGCCTCCCGGCTCAGCAGGTCGGCGTTCCTGGTGAACACCCCCTCGATCCTGCGCCGCATGGCGGTGACGGCGAGGTCCTCCTGGTTGTGGAGGAACCCGGCCCTCAGCACCTCCCCGCCGTGCCCGGACATCCGCGGCCTCGGGTCGAAGACCGCCGCCTCCGGCACGTTCTCGTACGCCGACAGCATGCCCTCGCAGACGTGCACGACGTTGTGCGCGCGGACCCTGGGGTGGGCGACGACCAGGTGCGCGGCGTCCGCCGACCGCTTCGGCTCGACCGTCCGGTGCTCCACGCCCAGGGCCGCGGCGACGCGCCGTGCCAGCAGCACGTCGGCGGTTCCCGCACGCCCGGAGGTGGCCGTGGTGAACGGGATGCCCGCGTGATGGAGCAGCGCAGCCAGGAGCCTGCTGTCCCTGCCGCCGGTGAGCGACAGCCGTACGGGCTCCGTGACGGCCGTCAGCGGTCGTACGGCGGCCAGCAGCGCCGCGGCGAGCTCGTCGGCCTGGGCGCGCATGCCGCGCGCGGAGCCGGGCCGGGGCCGCGCCTCCGGTGGCGGGACCTGGTGGGTCACGCCGGTCCCTCGCACGACGCCGATCTCCGTGGCCGGCGGCAGCGCCCGCACCCCGTCGAACGGGGTCTCGTCGGACAGGAAGTAGCCCATTCGAACCATGGACTGCAGCGCCGGGAGGTTCCAGGCGACGGCCGGACGGGCCGTGCCCGTCACCACGGCGCGGGCGACCAGGTGGACGAGCAGCGCCCGGTTCCCGACGACGTGGACGTCCGGTGTCTCGGCGTGGAACACCGGGCAGGCCGCCGTCATCCCCGTGGCGGCCGTCAGCTCGCCCTCCCCCGCCCGGAACACCGAGAAGCACCCGCCCGTACGGCACGCGGTCTCCCCCAGATGACCGGCCGCCAGCAGTCGTGCGGCGTCGGCGGGGTCGGCGAGGTGCCCGGTGACGCCGGCGACCCGCCGCTCGCCCGTGAGCCGGTCGCCCTTGACCAGGAGAGGCAGGGCGCCGTCCCCCGGCTCGTTCGACCACGCCAGCAACGCCACGTCGCCCGCGCCGGACCGCCACTCCTCCGCGGTGACGGTCTCGGCGGGCACGGGGAAGGCGCGGCCGATCGCGGCCCGGGCCGCGGCGAGCCCCACGGAAGGCAACGGCGCACCGGCCCGCTTGGCGGCGATGCCCAAGTAGACACGCAACTCCCACCTCACTTTGTCGATCGTTGAGGGGTTCGATGCGGGATCGCGGCGGACGGTTCGGCGGCCGACGCGACCGTCGTTCACCGGCAGGAGTACGCATGCCGCCTCCCGGGTGCGGAACGATAGGTTTTTGTGGAGGAACCATCGCGCCCTGCCGTTCGTCCAGTAGGGCGAAGGAGGCTTGAAGCCGTGACCATGAAGACACCGCTCGGCCGGGTGGGGGCCGCCCTGGCGGCGCTGCTCGCCGGGCTCATCACTCTGCTCGCGCTCGCGCCGTCCGCTATGGCGGCGGCTCCCCCGGACCCCACCACGGTCCTGTCGTCCTGGAAGAGCGGCAATCCGCTGTTCGTGCAGAGCGGCGCCCCGCTGACCTCCGACCAGCAGTCGGGCATACGCGACGCGCTCGAGAACGCGAACACGAAGATCTACACGGTCGCCCTGCCCGACGGGACGATCACCTCGTCGCAGCAGGCGGGCGCCTACATCACGCAGCTCGGCAACGCGCTCGCCCAGGCGGGCCGGACCTCGGCGACCGTCGCCGTGATCGACGGCACGAACCTGTTCGCCGGGTCCAGCGCGCTCGGCAGGAACTCCCGGGGCGCCGCCGGCCAGATCGCCAACCTGGCCGCCGCCAACAACAAGGGCGACCCGGTCGCCGTGATGGAGGACTTCGTCCACCGCATCGACCAGTTCGCGGGCGGCAACCGCAAGGAGCCCCTGACTCCTGGCAGCAAGAGCGGCGGTGGCGGTTCGGGTGTGCTCGTCGGCATTCTGGGCATCGCGGTTGTGGGAGGTGCCGGTTTGTGGATCATCGGACGCCGTAACAAGCGCAAGCGCGAGGAGCGCGAGGCCGCCGAGCTCGCCGCCGTCAAGCAGACGGTCGAGGAGGACGTCACCAAGTTCGGTGAGGAGATCACCGCACTCGACGTGGACGTCAAGATGCTCCCGCAGGCCGAGACGGCCGGCGACTGGCAGCGCGCGCTCGACTCCTACGAGCGGGCCAAGACCGAGCTGGACGGAATCAAGCGGCCCGAGGACCTGCGCACGGTGACCTCGACGCTGGAGGACGGCCGCTACGCCCTGGCCTGCGTGAAGGCGCGAGTGAACAACCAGCCGCTGCCCGAGCGGCTCCCGCCGTGCTTCTTCAACCCGCAGCACGGCCCGTCGGTCCGCAACGTCCGGTGGGCGCCCCCCGGCGGCGCGGTGCGCGACGTCCCCGCCTGCGCGGCGGACGCCGAGGCGGTGGAGCGCGGCTTCGACCCGCAGATGCGCGAGGTCATGGTGAACGGCCAGCGCAGGCCCTATTGGGACGCCGGTCCCGCCTACCAGCCCTACGCGTACGGCTACTACGGCGGCTTCGGCGGCGGTGACCTGCTGACCGGCATGCTCGTCGGCACCATGCTCGGCAACGCGTTCGGCGGCTGGGGCCACGGCGGATACGGCGCCGGCTACGACTCCGGCTACGCCGCGGGCGTGGAGGCCGGTGGCGGCGACTGGGGCGGCGGCGGCGACTTCGGCGGCGGTGGCGGCGACTGGGGTGGCGGCGGCGGCGACTTCGGCGGCGGCGACTTCGGCGGAGGGGACTTCGGCGGCGGCGACTGGTAACGCCTGAGCGCTTCGGCACGGCATCGACGAGGGGCGGACCCGGTGGTCCGCCCCTTCGTCATGTCCGGGGGCCCCGACCACGGGTTCCGGCCACGTTCGCCGCTCCTGAGCCGCCGGCGCCGGGGGCGGTCAGCGGATTGCAAGTGCGATTAAAGATCGCGTGGGAGACTCGGCGCGTTCCCTTCAGGAGGCCCCCCGTGCGTCGCTTCGTCCCCCTCTTCGTCGCCGCCCCGTTCCTGTCGCTCGCGTTCCTGTCGCTCGCGTTCGTGTCGTTTCCCGCGACCGCCGTTCACGCGGCGTCCGCGCCCTGCAAGCCGGGCAGCGGCGTCGATCTGCACGGCAAGGACCTCACCGGCGCCGCCCTGCCCCCCGTCATGCGGTGCGCCGACCTCACCGGCGCGAAGCTGGACGGGGTGGACCTCACGGGCAAGGACCTCACCGGGGCCGTCCTGCGCAAGGCATCGCTGAAGGAGGCCGACCTCGGCCAGGCGCATCTCGACTACGCCGACCTGCGCGGCGCCGACCTCACCGATGCCGACCTCGGCCAGATGCAGGCCAAGCGGGCGAACCTGCGCGGGACGATCCTCACCGACGCGGACGCCGTGCAGGCCGAGTTCCCGCATTCCGACCTGACCGGCGCGGTCCTCACCCGGGCCGTGCTCACCCAGGCCGACCTCACCGACGCGAGACTCGTGGACGCCGACCTGAAGGACGCCACGCTCGGGCAGATCAAGGGCCGTAAGGCCGACTTCACCCGGGCCAAGCTCGGCGAGGCCAAGCTCGGCCAGGCTCACCTGGAGCACGCCGCGCTGAAGGACGCCGACCTGTCCGAGGCGGAGTTCACCCAGGCAGAACTCGACGGTGCGGACTTCCACGGGGCGAACGTCGACAAGGCCTCTTTCACCCAGGCCGACGACGTGGACCTCACCGGGGCGCGGGGCACGCCGGTCAATCTCCCCGACGACGCCGTCGCGCCCGGCGCCGCCACCGAGGACGACGCGGCCGCGGAGGCGTCGCCGTTCGGGAAGGACGTGCTCGGCAGGGAAGTCTCGGCGAAGGGCCCGTCGCCCGCGCTCATCCTCGTCATCGTGTCCGGACTCGGCCTGAGCCTGACGCTGATCCTGTGGGGCGTGGCGCACCGGCGCAAGGAGCGCTTCGTGGCCGAGATGGCCGTGGCCAGGCACGCCGCCGAGGAGGACGTGACCCGCTTCGGCGAGGAGATCGACGCCCTCGACTTCGAAATGAAGATCAACCAGGTCAGCGGCCCGACGCATGAGTGGCGCGCGGCGCTCGACGCGTACGAGGCGGCCAAGCAGGCGCTGAACGTCGCCCAGACGCCCTACGACCTGCAGGGGGCGGCCACGGCCGTGGCGCGGGGACGGCACGCCCTGCACGAGGTCAGGTCACGGCTGTCCGCCACGGGCGGCCACCCCTGACCTCGGCGAGTTCACGGGCGGCCCTGCCCGAAGACGGCGTCGCGAGCGATCGAGAGGGCGGTGGAGACCGCGCCCCTCAGGACGGGATTGTCCGGAATGCCGCTCACGCGTACGTGCACGGGGACGGGCGATACCTCCGCCAGCCGCTCGGCGACCAGGGCGGCCAGCGGGTCGCCGCCCGCCATGCTGGTGGCGCCGCCGAGGACGACGAGGCCGGGGTCGAGCACGGCCACGAGCGTGAAGGCGGCCGTCGCGACCCTCTCCGCCAGGGCCGGGAGGTCCAGTCCGCGTACGGCCTGCGCACCCAGCAGGTCGCACACCTTGATGTCGAGCCGGCCGAGGAAGCCGATCTCGCCGGCGCCGCCGGATGCGCCCCGGCGGAGCCTGCCGTCCAGCACGACGGCCGCGCCGACGCCGTCGTCCAGCCACAGCAGGACGAAGTCGTCCCGCCCGGCGGCCGCCCCGGTGGCCTGCTCGGCGACGGCGGCCAGGTTGACCTCGTTCTCCATGATGACCGGCGCGTCGACCAGGGTGCGCAGGGCCGGGAGCAGCCCGGGGCGCCAGGCGGGCTCCACATTCCCGGCGGCGAGGTCTCCGGTCTGCGGGTCGACCATGCCGGGCGCGCCGATCACGACGGCGTCCAGGGGACGTGAGCCGGCCGCCTCGGTGAGCGCCTCCGCGACCAGCGCGGGAAGGTTCTCCCCGAGAGACCGCGTCGCCTCGCCCACGGTGACGCCGGCGATGTCGGCGACCGTGACGTTGACCACGTCGCGCCGCACGTCCACCCCACCCACGAACGCCCGGTCGGCGACGATCCCGTAGAGCCGCGCGTTGGGACCGCGCCGGTCGCCGCCGCTCTCACCCGTGACCCGGATCAGGCCGTTGACCTGGAGGCGTTCGATCAGGTCCGACACGGTCGGGCGGGACAGGCCGGTGAGCGCGCGCAACTGGGGCGCGGTCAGCGGGCCCCGCTCCAGGAGCAGGTCGAGGGCGAGCCTGTCGTTGATGGCCCGCGCGAGCTGGGGTGTCGCGGTCTTCACGGAAAAACCTCTTTTTATCAGGAACCCTGCCTGTTAATTTAGCCGTATGCGAGACAGACATCAACGGGCCACCGCCCTCGTCTTCGCCGTTCACGGAGCGGTGGCGGGCACCCTCGCCACCCGGATGCCCTGGCTCCAGGACCACTTCGGCCTGGGCACTGCCGCCCTCGGGCTTGTCCTGCTCTGCCCGCCAATCGGCTCGTTCCTCACGATGCCGCTGACCGCCCGGCTGGCCTACCGGTTCGGGGCCAGGGCGACGACCCGGACTCTCCTGGCCCTGTGGTGCGCCTCACTGGCCCTCCCCGTGCTGGCGCCGGGCCCCCTGTGGCTGGTCCCCGTGTTCCTCACGTCCGGCGCCGCCGCGGGCATGTGCGACCTGGCGATGAACGCCCAGGGCGTGCTCGTCGAACGGCGGCTGGGCCGTTCGATCATGTCCGGCCTGCACGGCATGTGGAGCGTCGGCAACCTGTGCGGCGCGGGCGTCGGGGCCGCGGCGGCGCAGGCGGGCCTGGACGCGCGCGCGCATCTCCCCCTCATGGCGGCCGCGCTGATCGCCGCGGGCGCCGTGGGAAGCCGCGCGCTCCTGGACGACACACCCGCGCCGGACGAGAAGCCGCCGTCCCGCTTCACGGTGCCGCCGAGGGCCGTCCTGCTGATCGGCCTGATCGGCTTCTTCGCCACCTTCGCGGAGCGGGCCGCCGGCCAGTGGGCGGCGATCTACCTCACCAACGTCGCGGGGGCGGGGGCGGGCGTCGCCGCGGCCGGCTATGCCGTGTTCACCGCGTGCATGGTCGCGGTGCGGCTCGGCGGGGACTTCGTGGTGCGCAGGCTCGGGCCGGTCGCGACCGTGCGCGCCGGGGCCGTCACCGCCGTCCTCGGCGGTGTGATCGTGGTCGCGTTCCGCACGCCCGCGCCGGTGATCGCCGGGTTCGCGATGTTCGGCGCCGGCATCGCCGTCGTCGTGCCGCTGGTGTTCGCGGCGGCGGGCCAGGTCGCCCGTACGCCCGCGGAGGGCGTCGCGGGGGTCGCGACGATCACCTGGATGTCGGGGCTCGTGGCGCCTTCCGTCATCGGCTGGCTGGCCGGCACGTTCGCCTTCCCGTTCGCGTTCGCCCTGGTGACGTGCATGGTCGCGGCGATGATCTGGCCGACGCGCGCGCTGAGCCCGCGCACTGCCGCCGCCCGCGAACCGGTCGCCGCGGCGTGCGCGGACTGACCCGGCCGTGGAGGGGGCGGGTCAGATGCCTCCGGCGGTCAGCGGGGACATGAGACGGCGGGCGGCCTCGGTGACCGAGCCCGACAGCGACGGGTAGACGGCGAAGGTGTGGGCGAGCTGGTCCACGGTCAGGCGGTGCTGCACGGCCACCGACAGGGCCAGGATCAGCTCCGACGCGCGCGGGGCGACCACGACGCCGCCGAGCACGATGCCGGTGTTCGGACGGCAGAACAGCTTCACGAAACCGTCGTTGAAGCCCTGCATCTTGGCCCGGGCGTTGGTGGCCAGCGGCAGCTTGACGACGTTCGCCTCGATCTCGCCCGCCTCGATCTGCCGCTGCGACACGCCCACGGCGGCGATCTCCGGGTCGGTGAAGATGTTGGCGGCGACGGTGGCCAGCCGGATCGGCTGCACGGCCTCGCCAAGCGCGTGCCAGACCGCGATCCTGCCCTGCATGGCGGCGACCGAGGCGAGCATCAGGACGCCGGTGCAGTCCCCCGCGGCGTACACGCCGGACGCGGAGGTCCTCGACACCTTGTCGACCTCGATGAAGCCGTTGCGGTCGAGCCGCACGCCGTTGTCCTCCAGCCCGAGCCCGGACGTGTTGGGGACCATGCCGACGGTCATGAGGCAGTGGCTGCCCTCGGCGGTGCGGCCGTCCTCCAGGGTCACGACGACGCCGTGCTCGGTGCGCTTGACCGAGGCGGCGCGCGAGCGGCCCATGACGTTCATGCCGCGGCGCCGGTAGACCTCCTCAAGCACCTCGGCCGCGTCGGCGTCCTCGTTGGGCATCATCCGGTCGCGCGAGGAGACCAGCGTGACCTCCGACCCGAGCGACCGGTAGGCGCCGGCGAACTCGGCGCCGGTGACGCCGGAGCCGACCACGATCAGGTGCTCGGGCAGCTCCTCCAGGTCGTACAGCTGGCGCCAGCTGAGGATGCGCTCGCCGTCGGGCTCCGCCCCGGGCAGCACGCGGGGGTGGGCGCCGGTCGCCACGATGACCACGTCGGCCCGGATCGTGCGGTCGCCCGCGCGCACCACCTGGGGATCGACCAGACGGCCCCGGGCGCGGATGACCTCGACGCCCTCGGCGGCCAGCCGGGCGGCGATGTCGTTCGACTGCGCCAGCGCGAGCTCCTTGACGCGTTTGTTCACGTCGATCATGTCCACGGCGACGCCGCCGGCGTCGTGGTCAGCGCCGCCGTCGAAGCGGACCCCCAGCGACGACGCGTCGAGAAGCGCCTGCTTGCGGACGGAGGAGGCGATCAGGGTCTTGGACGGCACGCAGTCGGTGAGCACGCACGCCCCGCCGGGTCCTTCCTCCTCCACGACGGTGACTTGGGCGCCCAGTTGCGCGGCGACCAGGGCCGCCTCATATCCGCCGGGGCCACCACCGATGATCACGATCCTTGTCACATGCTCCATTGTCCCGCATCCTGGCTTCGTATTCCCGGCGAGGTGCGCGTAACGGGCTGACTACGCGGATTTTTCTCGCCACACCCCCGTGCGCGCGCTACCCGTCCAACTTTCGGGATCTTGGTTTAGGCTTGTGTGCCGTGCCTGTTTACGCGGCCTACGGCAGCAACATGGACCCCAAGCAGATGGCGGAGTGGGCGCCCCACTCGCCCATGCGAGGAACGGGCTGGCTCCCGGGCTGGCGGCTCACCTTCGGCGGCGAGGACGTCAGCTGGGAGGGCGCTCTCGCCACGATAGTCGAGGACGCCGACGAGCAGGTATTCGTCGTCCTGTACGACGTGCCGGAGTGGGACGAGGCGTCCCTCGACCGCTGGATGGGCACCGACCTCGGCCTCTACCGGAAGCTCCGGCTCCGCGTCGCGACGCTGGAGGGCGACGTGCTCGCCTGGTCCTACGTGCTGAACTCCTACGAGGGCGGGCTGCCGTCGGCGCGATACATCGGCATCCTGGCCGAGGCCGCCGAGAAGGCGGGCGCACCCGACGACTACGTCACCTCGCTGCGCACCCGTCCCTGCAAGAAGCTCGGCGACTGACACGGGCCCGGCTCTTATCGGCCGGGTTCATGCTCTTCTGTACCCTCAGCAAAGTGACCCCATATGACCTGGCGGCCGAGGCCGCGACCACGCTGAGGAACCTGACCGGCATCCCTTCCTTCGACGTCGCCCTCGTCATGGGCTCGGGCTGGGTCCCGGCCGCGGACGCGATCGGCGAGACGGTCGCCGAGCTCGCGGTGACGAAACTGCCCGGGTTCTCCCCTCCCGCGGTCGCCGGTCACGCGGGCACGGTGCGCGCGGTGCGCACGGCCGCCGGGCTCAACGCCCTGATCTTCCTTGGACGTACGCACCTGTACGAGGGCCGCGGGGTGGAGCCGGTGGTCCACGGGGTGCGCACGGCCGTCGCGGCCGGGGTGCGCACGGTGGTGCTGACCAACGCGGCGGGCGGGCTGCGGCCGGAGACCCAGAAGGTCGGCGACCCGGTCCTGATCAGCGACCACATCAACCTCACCGGCAGCAACCCGATCACGGGTGCGACGTTCATCGACCTCACGGAGGTGTACTCCAAGCGCCTGCGCGACCTCGCGCGCGTGGTGGACCCCACCCTGGCCGAGGGCGTCTACGTCGCCTTCCGCGGCCCGACGTACGAGACGCCCGCGGAGATCCGCATGCTGCGCACGCTCGGCGGCGACATGGTGGGCATGTCCACCGTGCTGGAGGCGGTCGCCGCCCGGGAGGCCGGGGCGGAGGTGCTCGGGATCTCCCTGGTCACCAACCCCGGCGCGGGCCTGGTGGGCGAGCCGCTCAACCACGAGGAGGTCCTGCAGGTCGGCCGGGCCACGGCCGCCCGCATGGGCGTCCTGCTCGCCCAGGTCGTCGACAAGCTGTAGGGAGCACCAATGACCGACCTCGTACGGCTCGCCGAACAGTGGCGCGACCAGGACCCCGACCCCGAGACGCGGGCGGAGCTCGACGCGCTCCTGCAGCATGGCGATCTGTCCGCCCTGGAGGACCGCTTCGGCGCGAAGCTGGAGTTCGGCACGGCGGGCCTGCGCGGCGCGCTGGGCGCCGGCCCGAACCGGATGAACCGGGTCACGGTGATGCGGGCGGCCGCCGGGCTGGCCCGCGTCCTCGGGCCGGGACGCCACGTGGTGATCGGCTACGACGGGCGGCACAAGTCCGACGTGTTCGCCGCCGACACGGCCCGCGTGCTGACCGGGGCGGGCCTGCGCGCCTCGGTCATGGCCGGCAAGTGGCCCACCCCTGTCCTGGCGTTCGCCGTGCGCCACCTGGGCGCGGACGCGGGCGTCATGGTCACCGCCTCGCACAACCCTCCCCAGGACAACGGCTACAAGGTCTACTGGGGCGACGGCGCGCAGATCGTGCCGCCGATCGACCAGGAGATCTCCGCCGCCATCGACGCGGTCGGCCGGGTGGACGCCCTCCCGCTGGGCGAGGACTGGCAGACCCTCGACCACGACGACATCGTCGTGCCGTACCTGCGGGCCCTTGCCTCGCTCCCGATCGGCGACGCCCGCGAGATCGCGGTCGCGTACACGCCGCTGCACGGCGTCGGCGGCGCGACCGTGTCCGAGGCGTTCCGCGTGGCGGGCTTCGAGGTGCCGGTCATGGTGAGCCGGCAGGCCATGCCCGACCCGGACTTCCCCACCGTGGCGTTCCCCAACCCGGAGGAACCGGGCGCCATGGACCTCGCGCTCGAACTCGCCACCGCGACCCGCGCCGACCTGGTGATCGCCAACGACCCGGACGCGGACCGCTGCGCGGTGGGCACCCCGCTGCCGGGCGGCGGCTACCGCATGCTGACCGGCGACGAGGTGGGCGGCCTGCTGGCCGAGCACGTGCTGCGGCACACCTCGGGCGGCGACCGGCTGGTCGCCACCTCGATCGTGTCGTCGTCGCTGCTCGCCAAGATCGCCGCCGGTCACGGCGTGCGGCACGCCGAGACCCTGACCGGCTTCAAGTGGATCATGAAGACGGGTCCGGGGCTGGTCTTCGGCTACGAGGAGGCGCTGGGCTACAGCGTGGGGTCGGACGCCGGGCTGCCGGTCCACGACAAGGACGGCGTGGGGGCCGCCCTCACCGTGGCCGGGATGGCCGCGGCGGCCAAGCGGGACGGCAGGTCGCTGCTCGACCTGCTGGACGACCAGGCCCGCCGCTACGGCCTGCACGCGACCGCCCAGCTCTCCGTCCGGGTCGAGGACCTGTCGCTGATCGCGAAGGCCATCGAGCGCCTCCGTACGCACCCGCCGATGGAGCTGGCGGGCCGGACGGTGGAGTCGGCCGAGGACCTGTCCCAGGGGGTGGCGGGGTTGCCGCCGACCGAGGGCCTGCGCTACCGCCTGTCCGGCGACGCCCGGATCGTCGTCCGGCCCAGCGGCACCGAGCCCAAGCTCAAGTGCTACCTGGAGGTCGTCGTACCGGTCGAGGGCGACGACGTCGCGCCCGCCCGGGTCCGGGCCGCGCAGGACCTGGAGGACCTGAAGAAGGACCTCGCCGTCGCCCTCGGCCTTTGAGCGTGCCTACCGGCAGATCGTGTCGCGGGCCGGCCGCTTGCCGGTGACCAGGAACTCGGTGACGGTCCTGTCACCACAGGCGTTGCCGTTGACCAGGTAGGACCCGTGCCCGCCCGAGTCGACGGCGACCATGCGCGCCCGGCCCCCGAAGGCCTCGCGCATCCGCAGGGCGCCGCTGTACGGCGTCGCCGGGTCGCGCAGGTTCTGCACGAGCAGCACGTTGGACGGCCCCTGCGACGTGACCCGCACCGGCGCCTCCGCCGGCCGGTAGGGCCAGTAGGCGCAGGGGCCGATGTTCACCGGCATGCCGCCGGTGAGCGGGTGGGCCGCCCGGTCGCGGGCCACCAGCCGCCGGTGCAGGTCGGCCGAGCTCGGCCACTCGACGTCGTTGCAGATCGTCGCGGCCACCGAGGCCGCGGCGTTCTGCAGCGCCGCGTCCGGCGCGCTGGAGGGCTCGGGGAGGGGACCCGAGCCGAGGCCCGCCCGCATGAGCCCGGCCAGGCCGGGGAACCCGGCGTCGGAGTACAGCGCGTTCAGCATGGTCTCGCGCAGGACCGCGCCGTCGAGCCGCGGCGGATTGGCGCCCGGCCACGGGATCGGGGCGCGGTCCAGGCGCTCGGCGAGGTCCAGGAAGGTGCGGCGGACCGCCGCGGCGTCCGTCCCCAGGCCGTACTCGTCGTCGCGGGCGGCGGCCCAGGCCGCGAAGTCGGGGAAGCGGTCCTCGACGCCCACCGAGTAGTTGGCCAGCCAGACCCGGGCGACCTTGCCCGGGTCGGGATCGTCGTTGCTGTCGAGGACGACCCTGTCGGTCCTGCCGGGGAACATCGTGGCGTAGACGGCTCCGGCGTAGGTGCCGTAGGAGACGCCCCAGTAGGACAGGCGGTCCTCGCCGAGGGCCCGGCGGATGGCGTCGATGTCCCTGGCCTCGTTGCGCGTGCTGATGCTGCGCAGCACGGGGCCGCCGTTGCGGGCGCAGGCCTCGCTGAACCTGCGGGCGTACGCGACGTTCTCGCCGATGTCACCTCCGGCCGAGGGGTAGGGCTTGAGCCGGGAGGGCGCCAAATCCTCGTGCGGCAGCCCACAGGAGACGGGCGAGCTCTCGCCGACCCCCCGCGGGTCGAAGCCGATCAGGTCGTAACGGTCGAGCACGGCGCTCGGCAGGCGCTTCACCATCGTGCTCGGTCTGCTCAGGCCCGGGCTGCCCGGCCCTCCGGGGATGAGCAGCAGCACCCCCCTGCGCAGTCCCGGCCGCGCCGTACGGATCCGGGAGACGGCCAGGGAGACCGTGCCACCGCCGGGCTTGCCGTACGTGAGAGGGACCTGGAGCGTCGTGCACTCCTGGCGGGGGTCCAGCCCGGCGGCGGTGCCGCAGGAGGTCCAGGCCGCGGCGGCCTGGGTGGCGGCCTGGGCGGCCGACGGGGCCGCGACCAGGGCGGTGGACAGGGAGATCAGGGCGGCTGCGGATGCGATGCGGTTCATGGTTCTCGGCTTTCGTTTCGTGTGGGGGTCGGCGGCGGCCGGCTACTGGCGGGCGCCGATGGTCTCGGCCGGGCGGGCACGCAGGGCGAGACGCGCGGGGAGGCTCGTGGCGACCAGGGCGAGCGCGGCCACGGCGGCGATCACCAGCGCGTAGCCGGCCGGGGGGACGTACGGCAGGGCCGACCCGGTCATCCCCCTGCTGAAGGCCGACAGCGTGATCAGCGCGATACCGGTCCCGGCGAGCACCGAGACGATCAGCGCGGTCAGGGTCTCCAGGCGAAGCATGCGCAGCACCTGCCGCCGCGTCGCGCCGACCAGGCGGAGCAGGGCGAGCTCCCGCGACCGGTCCGTGGTGGACATGGCCAGCGTGTTGACGACGGCGATCGCGCTGAAGGCGATGATCAGGCCCATGGCCACGTAGTTGACCTCGGCGTTCGGCGCCTGCGTCCCGGTCCCTTCCGTCGGCGACACCACCGGCGCCACGGCGGCCAGGGCCTCACGCCGGACCGAAGGCGCCTCGACGAGCAGGGCGCCCGAGGGGTCGTCGACATGATCCGCGACCAGCGCGTACGGCAGGGTCAGGTCGCCGAACCCGAGGCCGCGGGAGTAGATCGCCACGACCTTCAGCTCGGCCGGGGTGCCGTCGCCCAGGGTGAGCGTGAGCGCCTCGCCGACCGACAGCCCGAGCCTGGATGCCGCCGACTCGCTCAGCGCGGCCGACCGGGCGCCGAATCCGTCGAGCGAGCCGGACACGACTCCGAGGTCCACGGCCTGCCCGAGCGGCCGCTCGCCGCCGTCGACGCCCTGCGCGCCGTACTTGTCCAGCCCGACGCGCACCGAGGTGCGCACCACCGAGGTGACGGCCTTCACGCCCGGCACGCGGCGCACCGCGTCCGCCGTCGCGCCGCTCACCACGTAGTCGGCGTGGGTGCCCGCGGCGGCCTGCGCGGCCGACGCGTGCCCCATCGTGGTCTGGGTGAACAGGATGGTGCAGGTCATGGCGACCAGAAGGGTCAGCGGCGCCATCACGGAGGCCATCCGTCCCGGGCGCGTCCGCAGGTTGCGGGCCGCCAGGAATCCGGCGCGGGAGGCGCGCAGCCCGACGCCGAGCAGGGCGGTCGCGACGCGGGCGAGCACCGGGCCGAGCAGGGTGACGGCGACCGTCCAGACGAGCGCGGTCAGCATCGTCACGGGGCTCGACGCCGCCTCGGTCTCGAGTCCCGACAGCACCAGCGTCAGCACGATCCCGACGGCGACGCACACGACGCCCGCGATCGACCGGCCGAGGGGCAGGCCTCCGCCCATGGCGGCCTCGCCGAGCGCCTCGACGGGACGGATCCGCGCGGTGCGGCGGACCGACAGGCGGGTCGCGGCCCAGGCCGCCGCCACGGCGGCCAGCAGGGCGGCCGCCGCCGGGAACGGGCTGACCACCAGGCGCAGGTTCTCCGGCATGGCGCCCAGCTCGACGAACCGGCCGCGCAGCCAGAACCCGAGGCCGATGCCGGCCGCCGACCCGATGACGCCGGCCGCGAGGCCGACCAGCAGCGACTCGCCGCCCAGCAGCCTGCGCACCTGCCCGGGCGTGGCGGCGACCGCGCGAAGGAGGGCGATCTCGCGCCGTCGCTGCTGGACCGCGAGGGCGGCGGTGCCGGTCACGACGAGGATCGCCACCAGCAGGGACGTGCCGCCCAGCGCGCCGCCCATGCTGATGAGCCGCACCCGTGCCTGCTCCGCGTCGAGGAACTCCACCGTGCCGCGCTCGTCCCCGGTGTAGGCGACGAGACGCTCTCCTGTGGAGAGCACCGGCGACACATCTACCGGCGTCCCCGCCCTGGGGAACACGCCGATCGCGGTCACCAGCCCCGGGCGCGCGGCCAGCCGGCGGGCCTCTGACGTCGAGAAGAACACCGTGTCCTGGCTCGGCAGGGCCTGCGCCGTGACTCCCACGACCCGGTACGCCTCGCCCCGCACGTGCAGGGCCGCGCCCACGGACAGGCCGGAACGGGCGTCCACGACCACCTCGCGGTTCTCACGCGGCGGGCGTCCCTGCGCGATGGTGAACGGCGTGAGCCCCGCCGACTCCCACCCGTGTCCGAGAGCGTGTCCGTTCACGGGGAACGTCACCTCGGTCAGCACCGTCGAGACGCCCGGCAGGCCGCGCAGCTTCGCGGCCGTCGCCTCGGGGATCCAGACCCGCTCCGACAGCGGCTTGGCCTTCGCCTTGACCTTCCCGGAGGACTTGGTCACGGTCTCGTGCACGTTCTGGTCGCCGGCGACGACCAGCGGCGCCGCCGCGTAGCGCTCCGGAGCGACCCCGCCCCGCAGGCCGGTCTCCAGCAGCATCAGGCACGCGCAGACCAGCGCGGCGGCGCACACCAGCGCCACGAACGCCCCCGCGAACGCCGCCCTGCGGTGCCGCAGGGTCTTCAGCGCGAGTCCGGTGATCATGCCGCGTACGCCCCCAGCCTCGTCATGCGCTCGGCGACCTTCTCGGAGCTCGGCGCGGCCATCGCGTCCACGATCCGGCCGTCGGCGAGGAACAGGACGGTGTCGGCGTAGGAGGCCGCCACCGGGTCGTGGGTGACCATCACCACGGTCTGGCCGAGGCCGTCCACCACCTCCCGCAGCAGCCGGAGCACGTCACGGGCCGTCATCGTGTCGAGCGCGCCGGTCGGCTCGTCGCCGAAGACCACCTGCGGCCGGGTCACCAGCGCCCTGGCGATGGCCACCCGCTGCTGCTGCCCGCCGGACAGCTGGGCGGGGCGGTGCCCGGTGCGGCCCGCGAGCCCCACCCGCCCGACGATCTCCTCAAGCCACGCCCGGTCGACCCGCGCCCCGGCCAGCCGCATCGGCAGCGTGATGTTCTCCAGCACGGTCAGGGACGAGACCAGGTTGAACGCCTGGAACACGAAGCCGATCCGCTGCCTGCGCAGCTCCGTCAACCGGGTCTCGTCCATGCCGGACAGCTCCGTGCCGCCCAGCCGCACCGAGCCGGAGGAGGGCGTGTCCAGCCCCGCCGCGCAGTGCAGGAACGTGCTCTTGCCCGAACCCGACGGTCCCATCACGGCGGTGAAGCTCCCGCCGGGGATGTTCACCGAGACCTCACGCAGGGCGGCCACCGCGCCCTGTCCCTTTCCGTACACCTTGCTCACCGCGTCAAGGCGAAGCACCTCTGTCATGTGCTCAAGCCTGCCGATCAGCGGACAAGCGTCCCAGAGACGGCCTCACCTCCTGCCCATGACATCCTCATGATCCGGACACTGGTAGACATATGCGCGTGATTCGCGTACTCCTTGCCGAGGACCAGCACGTCATCAGGAGCGCCCTCGCCGCCCTGCTCGGGCTGGAGGAGGACCTGGAAGTCGTCGCGACCGTGGAGTCCGGAGAGGCCGCCCTGGCCGCCGCGCTGGTCCACCGGCCCGACGTCGCCGTCCTCGACATCGACATGCCCGGAAGGCTGGACGGCCTGGCGGCCGCGGCGGAGCTCCGCACGCGCCTGCCCGCGTGCCGCGCTCTGATGCTGACGGCGTACGGCAAGCCGGGGCACCTGCGCCGCGCCCTCGGCTCGGGTGTCGCCGGATTCGTGCTCAAGACGGCGCCGCCGGACGAACTGGTGGCCGCCATCCGCAAGGTCGCGGCCGGGGAACGGGTGCTCGACCCCTCGCTCGCGGTCACCGCCTGGGACCTGGCGGACAACCCGCTCACCCCACGCGAGGCCGACGTGCTCCGCCTGGTCGCCGCCGGCGCGGACGCCACGGACATCGCCGCGCGGCTCCACCTGGCCGCGGGCACGGTGCGCAACTACCTCACCGTGATCGTGACCAAGCTCAACGCCCGCAACCGGACCGACGCCGTGCGCATCGCCACCGAGGCAGGCTGGATCTAGATTCGCGCGGGCACCGGCGCGCGGTGCGGCACGCAGGCGTCCAGCGTGAACCGGTCGCCGTCGACGTGTGAGGTCAGCCGGCCGTCCAGGGCGGCGAGGCGGGTGGTCAGGTTGCCGATGCCGGACGACCCCCGCCGCCTCTCCCCCGGCCGCACGCCGTCGTTGCGCACCCGCAGCCGCAGCCCGCTCTCGTCGGCGCGCATCGTGATCGTGCAGTGGCGGGCCTCGCTGTGCCTGAGCACGTTCGTCACGGCCTCCCTGAGCACGGTGCCCAGCACGGTCTCGACCTCGGCGGGCAGGTTCGGCTCGACCGGCTCCACGGTCACCCGGATCCCGGCCGCCGACAGCACCGTACGCGCCGACTCCACCTCGGCCGCCAGGGACAGCTCCCGCTGCTCGCCCGACACCGAGCGCAGGTCCGCCCGCGCCCCCTCCGCCATGGCGACGATCTCCTCGATCCGCTCCGGCGGGCACTTCAGGCGGCGGGCCAGCTCACAGGTGAGAAGGATCGCGGCCAGGGAGTGCCCGAGCAGGTCGTGCAGGTCGCGGGCGGCGCGCAGGCGCTCCTCGACGATGGCGGAGCGGGCCAGGCTCTCCCTCGCGGCCTGGAGCTCCTTCACGATCTGGGCCAGGCGGAGCAGGGCGTAGACCACCAGCCCGGTGACGAGCGCGCTGATCGTGCTGTTGGCGAGGACGGGGGCGGGCAGGCCGAACAGCATCCCGGCCGCGGCGACGCTCGCCACGATCGCCGCCGCCATCGGCCACGCGGCCCGCCATGGGAACGCGAGCAGGACCGGCCCGGCGAGGAAGCCCGCCGCTCCGAGCCAGACGGGTCCGAAGACCGGAAGGGGCGCGTACGTGAGCACCGCCATCACGGTGAGCGCCACCATGTGACGCCCGTTGACGGAGCGGAGCTGCATGACGACGATCACGGCGAGGCACGCCGCGGCCGGGATCACGAGGGCTCCGGGGAGCTGGAGCAGCGCCTTGACGCTGAAGCCCACGAGGACGGCCGCGAGCACCGTGACCGACACCGCGTACGACGCGTCGTGCGTGAGCTTCGGCAGGGGCCATCGCCGCCTTCGGCCCGCCGGGAACTCCGGAGCGCGGGCGTCGCCGGTGCCCGTCTCGCCGGGCGCCGCCTCGGTGGAAGGACCGCGGGGAAGGGTCGCCTCCACCACGAACCGTCCGGAGGGGGACAGACCGGTGGTGAGGGTGCCGCCCGCCTCCTCCAGCCTGAGGCCGTCGAAGCCGGGGCCCTCGGCGGTGCGGTGGCCGTCGTCGACGACCCGCAGCCGCACCCGATCTCCCTGCTCGTCTCCCTGCTCGCTCGTCTCGATGACGCACAGCCGGGCGGTGCCCCGCCGTACGACGTCGGTGACGGCCTCCCGCAGCACGTTCGCCAGCAGCGCTCCTCCGGGGCCGAGCGGCTCGGTGTGGCCGCCGCGCACCTCGACGGCTATTCCCGCGGCGTCGAGCATCGCCCGCGCCGTGACCAGCTCGGGAGCGAGGGAGGTGGCCCGGTAGTTCGCGGAGGCGGCGCGGGCGTCGGCCAGTGCCGCACGCGCGGTCGCGGTCACCGAGGCCAGCACCTCGGCCGCGTCGTCCGGCTCCGCGAGCGCGCGGCGGCCGCCCTCGACGATCACCTCCAGGCTCCGGCCGAGGCCGTCGTTCAGTTCGGCCGCCAGGCGCAGCCGCTCGGCGGCCACGGCCGCGGCGGCCAGCGAGAGCCGGGCGGCGTGCATCTCGCCCGCGCGCTCCACGAGCCGGGTGAGGCCGAAGACGACCAGCGAGACCAGCACCACGGTGATCGTCGCGTCGGCCGTCGCCCCGCCGCGGGCGGCGTCGATGAGCGCCGCGCTCGCCACCACGAGCGGCGCGAGCACGCGCGCGGTATCACGATGGGCAGGGGTCAGCAGCAGCGAACCCGCCAGGAAACCCAGGATCCCGGTGGAGACGCCGCCGGCGAGGCTCGCTGTGTAGACGAGGACGGCCTGCGCGGCGAGCAGCCACCACTTCCTGAGCGTGAGCAGGTAGAGGACCTGCACGCCGAACACCGCCAGCGCGATCGGCGCACCCGCGACCACGTAGACGCTCGCGAGCGCGGCGAGCACAATGACGACGATCACTCGCGCCAGACGCACTCGGACCCCTTCGGCAAACGATTACCGCCCCGGCGTCGCACGGCCCCCGCCTCCGGTCCCTCTCCGTGATCAGGCGACGACGAAGGCGGCCACGACCAGGGCGACCGCGGCGGCGACGGCCGCCAGGGCGGACGGCGACCAGGTGACGCCGGTCTCGCCGGAGGAGCTCTCCCGGCGCGACCGGCTCATCTCGGTGAGCTGGTCGGCCACCCAGTCGGCATGGGTGCGGGCGCCGACGGCCTCGGCCGCCGCCCGCTCGGCCTTGTTCGCCGACTTGGCCGCCTTCGCGGCCCGCCCTGCGGCCCTGACCCGCTCGCGAGCGGTCGCCGTGGGCGTCCAGCAGCGCACGGTGGTGTCCCCGGACTCGATCACGATGGCGTTGGTCACGGACACGTCGTCCACGCCGCTCCAGGGGATGTAGGCGTTCCTCAGCACGTTGCGCACGCGGACGCCACCCTCCTCGACGACGACGGCGGGCCGCAGCGCCATCACGAAGACCAGCGCCGTGATGACGCCGAGCACCGCGCCCGCGATCAGCGCGCTGGGCAGGTGGCCGTGGGCGGTCAGGTCCCACACGTTCCAGGCGGCGAACAGCATCCAGACCCAGCCGAAGAGCCAGGCCGCCTTCGAGCGGAAGACCTGCGGCTTCATGCGCGCCACTTCATCTGCGCGTAGCCGGGTTTGATCACGCCGTTGATCAGCGCGAGCCGTTCGTCGAACGGGATGAAGGCCGACTTCATCGCGTTGACCGTGAACCACTGCAGGTCGTCCCAGTCGTAGCCGAAGGCGTCCACCAGCGCGGCGAACTCCTGCGACACGCTCGTCCCGCTCATCAGCCGGTTGTCGGTGTTGACCGTCACCCGGAAGTACAGGCGGCGCAGCAGGCCGATCGGATGCTCGGCGATCGACGGGGCGGCCCCGGTCTGCAGGTTCGAGGTCGGGCACATCTCCAGCGGGATCCGCTTGTCGCGGACGTACGCCGCCAGCCTGCCGAGCTTGGCCTCGCCGTCGTCCGACACCGTGATGTCGTCGATGATCCGCACGCCGTGGCCGAGCCGGTCGGCGCCGCACCACTGGATGGCCTGCCAGATCGACGGCAGCCCGAAGCCCTCCCCCGCGTGGATCGTGAAGTGGGCGTTCTCCCGCTGGAGGTATTCGAACGCGTCCAGGTGCCGGGTGGGCGGGTAGCCGGCCTCGGCTCCGGCGATGTCGAATCCGACCACGCCGAGATCCCGGTAGCGCACGGCGAGCTCGGCGATCTCCATCGAGCGGGCCTGGTGGCGCATGGCCGTCAGCAGGGTGCCCACCCGGATCCGCGGCCTGCCGTCGGGCCCGGCCGAGCCGAGCCGGAAGCCCTCGAGCACGGCCTCCACGACCTGGTCGAGCGACAGGCCCCGGGAGGTGTGCTGCTCAGGGGCATACCGGACCTCGGCGTACATCACGCCGTCGTCCGCCAGGTCTTCGGCGCACTCCGCGGCCACCCTGACCAGCGCCTCGCGGGTCTGCATGACCCCGACGGTGTGCGAGAACGTCTCCAGGTAGCGCTCCAGCGAGCCGGAGTCCGCGGCCTCCCTGAACCAGGCCGCCAGCTCACCCGGGTCGTACGTCGGCAGCGTGTGGCCGCATTCGCGGGCGAGCTCGACGATCGTGCCGGTCCGCAGCCCGCCGTCGAGATGGTCGTGCAGGAGCACCTTGGGCGCCCTGCGAATCTCCTCCAGCGTGGGCAGCCTGGTCATGCACCCTCCTCGCCGCGGTCGTTCTTCCGGCAATCCTAAGCCTGGCCGCCCTCACTCCTCGCGGTTGGCGGTGTCCGGGGAGAACGCGGGCAGGCAGACGGCCACGTACTCCGCGCCGGACGGCCCGGAGCTGTAGCGGATCTTCTCGCCGGGCTCGCTGACGAACGCCTGGCCCACCTCGACCACGGTCGTGCCGCCCGCGTGCTCCACGACGACCGACCCCTTGAGCACGAGCGTGTACTCGGCGAACTGCGGGGTCTGTGCGGGCTCCTCCCAGCCGGGCGGGGCCACCATGTGCGCGATGGAGACCTGCTCGTCGCCGCTGTTGACGCGGCCGACGTACTCGTCAATGACCTTGCCGCCCGGCACCGGGATGCGGGTGGGGCCCTCGATCCTCCTGACCATGCCGCCCAGTCTGTCAGTTGATCCGGAAATACGTCATATGCGCACATCCACGCTGCGCTTCAGCGGCGCTCCGCCACAGGCCGAGGCGCCGGGGGCGCTACCGTCGGAAGGTCGTCGAGGGAAAGGCGCCCATGAAGCCCGCAGACCCGTCCGCCCTGCCTGTCCGCCGCCTC
Source organism: Microbispora sp. KK1-11 (assembly GCF_006874435.1). NCBI lineage: Bacteria > Bacillati > Actinomycetota > Actinomycetes > Streptosporangiales > Streptosporangiaceae > Microbispora > Microbispora sp. KK1-11. The sequence goes on from NZ_VIRJ01000013.1 coordinate 199,790, forward strand.
GGCCTCGCAGACCTGCCCCACTGCCTCGACCTGGCGCAGGACCGCTCCTGGCCGAGGGAGGAGCGCAAATGGCGGCTCCTGCTGGAGAACGGCGAGGGCTTCGGCGTCGACGCCCCGGACGGCGGCGGACTGGCGGGGACGGTCGTCCTCACCCGCTACGGCAGGACGGCGGCCGCGGTCGGCATGATGCTGGTGGCCTCCCGCTACGGCGGGCGAGGGCTGGGACGCCGTCTCTTGGACCACGTCCTGGCGGAGGCCGGCGACGCGACCCTGTTCCTGTGCGCGACGGAGTACGGCCGGCCCCTGTACGAGAAGCTGGGCTTCGAGACGGTCGGCGTGGTCGAGGCCCGGGTCGGCCGCTTCGACGCCGGCGACGACCCGTACGGCGGGCCGGATCCCGGCCGGAACTCCTCGCGGCTCGCGGAGCCCGGACGGGACCTGGCCGCGCTGTGCGCCCTCGACATCGAGGTCTTCGGGGCCGACCGGTCGCGCCTGCTGGCCCGCCTGTTCGCCTTCGCCGAGCAGGTCAGGGTGGCCGAGCGGGACGGCGAGATCATCGGCTACGGCGCGGCCTGGCGGAGCGCCGACCGGCTGTTCGTCGGGCCGGTCGTCGCGGAGGACGACGAGACCGCCCGCGCCCTCATCACGGATCTGGCCCGGGACGCGGACATCCGGATCAGGATCGACCTCGACCAGCGCCGCCAGGAGTTGATCTCGTGGATCGCCGGGTGCGGCGTGCCGCAGTCCTCCACGACGTCGTTCATGGTCCACCGGGGGCGGGCGCTCCCCGGCGACCGGTCCCGTCTCGTCGCCTCGTTCATGTCGGCGCTCGGCTGAGCGGACGAGGCGGGCGGCCGCCTCGGGGCCGACGCGCCGGCTCCGGCGGCCACGCGGACGACGGAAAGGGGCGCCCCGGCGACCGGGACGCCCCCCTCCTCCGGCGACGGCCGGGAACCCGCGGACGGGTCAGACCGCCTCCAGCACCGGCTCCTCCCGTGCCTCGACCGGCTGCCGTCCGAACCGGAGCCCGGTGAGGGCGACGGCCAGGCCGACGAGGGCGAACCCGGCCGAGACCACGATCGCGGCGCGGAAGCGGGCGATCGGGTCGCCGCCGTCCGCCCCCGAGGTCAGGACGGCGGTGACGATCGCCAGCACCACGGCTCCGCCCACCTGGCCGGAGGTGTTCAGCAGGCCCGAGGCGAGCCCCTGCTCCTCGTCGCCCACCCCGGCGGTCGCCTGGATGTTGAGCGAGGGGAACGACAGCGCGAACGCGATGCCCAGCAGGACCATGCCCGGCAGCACCATCGTGAGCAGGCTGGGGTGGAGGTCCACCCGCAGGAACACCGCGTACCCCGCGAGCAGCGCCACCGAGCCCACCACGATCAGCCGCGCGGTGCCGAAGCGGTCGGCGAACCCGCCCATCTTGGTCGAACTGACGGCGACCAGCAGCCCGGCAGGCAGGAACGCGATGGCGGTCTGCAACGCGCTCCAGCCCAGCAGGTTCTGGAAGTACTGCATCGCCACGAACTGGAAGCCGACGTACGACCCGAACAGGATGACCAGGCCGATGTTGGCCCGGACGAGCGGCGCGGAGCGCAGGATGCCGAGGCGGACCAGCGGGTGCCGCACCCGGCGCTCCAGCCAGACGAACAGGCCGATCAGGGCGGCGGCCGCGGCGAGCGACAGCACGGTGCGCACCACGCTCACCTTGGGCGCCTCCACCACGGCGAAGACCAGGAGCAGCATGGCCGCGGTGATGGTCGCGGCGCCGAGGAGGTCGTGGCCGCCCTCGCCGCGCTCCTCACCCCGCTGGAGCAGCCGCGTCCCGGCCACCAGAGCGATGATCGCGACGGGCACCGGCATGAGGAACGTCCAGCGCCATCCGATCTCGGTGAGCACGCCGGACAGGACCAGTCCGAGCGAGAACCCGCTGGCGCCGCAGGCGGTGAAGATGCTCAGGGCCCGGTTGCGTGCGGGACCCTCGGCGAAGGTCGTGGTGATGATGGACAACGCGGCGGGCGCGGTGAACGCGGCGCTGACGCCCTTCACGAAACGGGCCGCGATCAGCAGCGTCCCGTCGCTCATCAGCCCGCCGAGCAGCGAGGCGACCGCGAAGACGACCAGGGCGGTCAGGAACACGCGACGGCGGCCGAGCAGGTCGGCGGTCCGGCCCCCGAGCAGCAGCAGACCGCCGTATCCCAGCACGTAGCCGCTCACCACCCACTGCAGCGATGAGGTGGACATCCCGAGATCGGCCTGGATGGACGGGAGCGCCACCCCGACCATCGACACGTCGAGGGCGTCGAGGAACACGACGGCGCAAAGGACGGTGAGGGCACCCCACAGGCGGGCCCCCCAGCGCTCGTCCTGAGTGGAGGAAGTCATGGCACGGAAACTTACATGCACATGCATTCAATGCACAAGCAATTAATGCGTTTGCATCTAATGAGCGCGCATGGTATGGTCGCGCCGAGAAAGGCGGTCTCGCATGAACGACATCGACACCGGCTTCGTGGTCATGGCCTGGCGCGAACTGCTCGCCCGGCACGCGGAGGTGTCGTGCGCGCTGGAGCGGGAGCTGAGCGACAAGCACGGGCTCGGCGTGAGCGAGTTCGAGGTGCTGGAGCGCCTCGTGGAGGCCCAGTCCCCCTGCGCGGAGCCGGGGGCGGTCAAGTTCCGCGTGCAGGAGCTCGCCGACCAGGTCCATCTGAGTCAGAGCGCTCTGTCGCGCCTCATCGCCCGTCTCGAACGCGAGGGACTGGTCGCCCGCGCCCTGTGCGAGGCGGACCGGCGCGGGGTGTTCGTGCACGTCACCGAGGAGGGCCGGCGACGGCACGCGGAGGCGACCCCCGCCCATCGGGCCGTCCTGTCCGCGCACCTGTTCCCCCACCTCGTGAACGCCGGCTACGCGCCGCCCGTCCCTGACGAGGCGTCTCGTCCCGTCTGACGCAGGGGTGCCGGCCCACGACACGTGAGCAGGCGGGACCCTCTTCGCGGTCCGCGTCCCGTACGAACGGGACAAGCGCCATGCCGGAAGAGGACAGCAGGCTCATGCGGACCGGGACAGAACTCGGTCATCGTTCTCGGTAGGCGGCGGATGGTCCGCCGGCCACCGAGGAGTACCCGTCGTGAGCTCGTCCCCCACCCCGCACCGGCCATGTGGGCCACAGCAGTGATCGGCCAGGCGGCGCCGGCCGCCGCGCTCGCACCTGCCGGCATGCTCGTCCCCGCTACGGTCGCCTCGCCGGCCACCGGTCTCGATCTGGCCGGCGTCGGCGCCGCCGGACTCGTGGGCGTGCTGGCCGCCGGGCTGTCCGGCAGCCTCCTCGCCCGCCTGTGGCGCGCGCTCCGGCGGCGGGCGCGGCGGACGCCGTACGGCGGCGTGGGCGATCCCCGGCTTCTCACCGAAGGGCTCGTCGAGCGGCTGCGCCAGGCGGGGCCGGCCGAGGCGCTGGCGTCCGTGGTCGGCGCACTCCGTGACAACCTGGGCGTCACCGGCGTGGCCGTGGAGGTCACCGACGGGCTGCCCGGCCGTCTGGAGAGCGGCGACGTCGGCGCCAATCCCCGGCGGATCCCGCTCGTCTGGCACGGCGAGCTGGTGGGCAGCCTCCTCGTCGGCTCGCGGGGACCGCGCCGGTTCGCTCTCGCACACGATCGGGTGCTGGCCGCGCTCGCGCCCTACGCCGCCGACGCGGCGCACGCGGTGCGGGTGTCCGCCGATCTGCGGCGCTCGCGGGAGCGCGTCCTGGCCGCGCGGGAGGAGGAGCGCCGGCGGATCCGCCGCGACCTGCACGACGGCCTCGGACAGACGCTGAGCACCATGGCCATGACGATCAACATGGCCCGGATCACGCTGCAGGACTCGGCGAAGGCCGCCGACCACCTGCTCGCCGACCTGCGCACGGGGATGGACGCCGTCGCGGGGGACATTCGCAGGCTCGTGTACGGCCTGCGTCCCCCGGCGCTGGACGGTCTCGGTTTGGAAGGGGCGATCCGGGCACTCGCCGCGGAGGGGCCGCCCGCGACCCGGGTCACGGTGTCGGGCGACCTGGCCGGTCTGTCGTCCGCCGTGGAGACGGCCGTCTACCGCATCGTGCAGGAGGCGCTCACCAACGTCCGCAGGCACGCCCGCGCCGGCGCGGCGGAGGTGGAGGTGACACGGACCTCCACGTTGCGGGTCCGGATCAGCGACGACGGCGCAGGGCTGCCCTCGGCGGCACGCGCCGGAGTCGGGACGGCGTCCATGCGCGAGCGTGCGGCCGAACTCGGCGGCACCTGCGCGATCACCTCCCGGCCCGGGGGCGGAAGCGTGGTCGAGGCCCTGCTCCCGCTGCCGGTCGACGCCCGGCACCCCGTCTGACCACGGGAAGGCGGCGGGGTCAGACGATCACGAGGGGCACGCCGTCCGCGTCCACCAGCACATCGTCGTGAGCCGCCCTCGCGCCCGCCTCCGTCAGCCGCACGGCCGCCTCCTCCGGGTCCTGGACGGCGACGGCGACGTGCCGGAACCCCCTCCGGCACGGGTCGGGGGTCCACGGGCTCGCGGTCGTGGGGGCGGTGAACGTGAACACCTCCAGGACCGCGTCCCCGGCCAGCAGGTATGTGATCAGGAAGCCTCGCGGGTCCTGGTCCTGCGTTATCTGGCCGACGACCTCGTAGCCGAGCGTGTCCCGGTAGAAGGCCAGCGCGACATCGAGGTCGGCGGACGTGACCGCCACGTGGTCGAAGACCGGCGGCGCCGTACGCGGCCTGCTCAGGGCGGCGAGGCGTTCCCGCTCGGCCAGTTCCGGCGAGGCGACCCGGTGATACCGGAGATAGTTGTCCGTGATCTCCAGATGGGTGCCGTCCGGGTCCTGGAAGAACGCGATGCGCACGCCGCCGACCGCGTCGAGGGGCGGCAGCGTGAAGGGCACCCCGGCGTCGCGGACGCGCTCGGCCCGCAGATCGACGTCGCCGACCTTGAAACCGATGTGCCGGATGCCGCGCTGGAGGTCGTCGTTCACCCAGCCGCCGAGATCGCCGTCGCCCGTCTCGACCAGTTCGAGCAGCACGGACCCCGCCGCCAGCCAGGCGACACCCGGGCTTCCCTCCGGCCCCTCGGCGGGGGCGAGATCCAGCAGGTCGCGGTAGAAGTCGAGCGAGCGGCCCAGGTCGGCGACGCCGATCGCGACATGCCGGATGCCCCGGTGATCGGACATGGCTCTCCCCTCTGCGCGTCCGGCCGGTCCGGCGCGGCAGGACCACCCTGGCACACCGTCTCGTACGGCTGATCACGCCGCTCTCCCGGCAGGCACGGAGGAGCGGGCCTGTGCGGCCGCGTCGGCCCGCAGGCCGGGCGCCAGCGCGAGGGTGACCGCGACGGAGGCCACCGCCATCACGCCCATGGCGGCCGCGGCCGAGGTGAACTGGGCCACCGCCCCCGCGGCCGCCGCGCCGACGCCCTGCATGGTGAGCACGCCGGACGACTGCAGCCCGAGCGCCTGCCCGCTCATCTCCTCCGGAGTGACGGCCATGAGCCGTTCCTGGAGCAGCAGGCCGGCCGAATATCCGGCCGAGGCGAGCACGACGGCGGCGACCGCGACCGGCAGGGACGGGTGGAAGAGGAAGACCAGGTACGGCACGGCGAGCAGCAGCCGCAGCGGAGCGCTCAGCCGCTCGCGCCACCGCTTGGGGACGAACCGCCCCATCAGCGTGTCACCGGCGAGCATCCCGGCGGCGGCGCAGGCGAACAGCGGCCCGGCGTGCCGGGAGTCGTAGGCGACGTACAGCGACTCGCAGCCGACGATCAGGCCGTTCGGCACCCACAGAGCCAGGTAGAGGCGGCGGCGCGACCCGGACGACCAGAGCGCGCGGTTGATCCGCCACGTCTCGGCGGGCGAGGGCCGTCCCTGCGCGCGCGGCGGGCGGGCCGTGAGCCCCCACCGGGCGACGGACGCGGCGGCGAGATACAACCCCGCCCCTGCGAGCAGGGTGCCGCGCGGGGACAGCGCGGTCATGAGCACGCCTCCGGTGACGAAGCCGATGATCTGCTGCACGCCGACCGACATGCTGAGCACCGAGCGGCCCAGCAGGTATCCGTCCCTGGGCAGGATCTCGTTGAGCAGCCCGAACCGGACTCCGCCGCCGAGGGAGGCGGCGAGCCCCATGCCGAGGACGACGGCGAACACCGCCCACAGCGGCAGCCCGGGCACGGCGAGCGCGGCTGTGCCGGCGCAGTGGACCAGCGCCAGCGCCGTCATCGCGGCGCGCGGGGGCAGCCTGTCGGCGGCCGACAGCAGCACCGTCGCCCCGAGCACCTGCGCGAAGGACGAGCCGAACATGCTCAGGGCCGACAGCAGCGGCGACCCCGTCGCGCCGTACACGAGCGTGCCGAGCGCCAAACCGCTCACGGTCGAGGCCGCCACCTGCGCGGAGGCGACGGTGAACAAGGGTGTGAATTCGGGGGTGCGGAACAGTTCCCGATAGGTGCGCATGACGGGAGCCTCGATCACCGCCGCGCTCCCCCGTTATTGTTTCGCGGGGAGGCGAAACATGGGCTGGTGGCTGGTCAACGCCGACACCCTCGCGGAGAGCCGGTTCGTGATCTCCCCGCTGGCCGAGGCGACCGCCTGCCTGTTCACCCTGGAGAGGGCGTCGGCCGCGCATCCGGGCGAGCGGGCATGGCTCGACGCCCACCTGCCCGCCTACCGGTCCCGCCTCGCCGGCGACCCGATCACGGCGCTGCTGCTGAAGGCCGCGCGGGGACGCAACTGGACCGCCGACTTCCTCACGCCCGCTCCGACCGGCGAGGGCGAGCCCGCCTTCGAGGAGGAACTGGCCCGCGTCCGCGCGACCCCGCCCGAGACCGCGCACGCCGACATCGAGGTGGCGCTGCGCGGCCCGTTGCCGGAGCCGCTGCGCCGTGCCGACCTGCCCGAGCGCGCGGCCGGCCTGCTGGAGTGGGTGTGGACGCGGACCGTGCTGCCCGACTGGCCGCGTCGCCGGCGGATCATGGAGGCCGACATCGTCGCCCGCGTGGGCCATGTCAGCCAGGGCGGCTGGGCCGCCGCGCTGAACGACATGCGCAAGGGGATGCGCTGGCTCGGCGGCAACCGGCTGCAGATCAACACCTACGACTACCCGCCGAGGCAGATCGGCGGGGCGAGGCTGATGTTCGTCCCGGTCACCCCCCGCCAGGCGTGGACCGCCTGGACGGAAGGCCGCAACTACGCCCTGGTCTACCCCTGCGCGGGAACGCTGGCCGAGCCGGACCGGGCGCCGGTGCCCGAGTCGCTCGGCACGCTGCTCGGTCCGGCGCGGGCGCGGGTGCTCGTGCTGCTCGCCGCGCCGAAGAGCACGACCCATCTCGTGGCGCTGACCGGCCAGGGGCTGGGGTCGGTGGGCCGCCACCTCAAGGTGCTCCTCGACGCCGGTCTCGTACGGCGCCGCCGGGCCGGGCGGTCGGTCCTGTACTACCGCACCCCCCTCGGGGACGCCCTCGCGGTAAGCGACGCGGATCAGCGTTCGGTAGAGTGAACGTATGGTTCCGTTGAAGATGCCGTCATGAGCGGGGCGGCGGCCGCGATCGGCGCGCAGATCCGGCTGCGCCGGGCGCAGCGCGGGATGAGCGCGGCCGAGCTCGCCCGCCGGGCCGGTCTCGGCAAGGCGACGCTGTCCAGCCTGGAGGCGGGCACCGGCAATCCGACCATCGAGACGCTGGAAGCCGTCGCCCTGGCGCTGCACATCCCCCTGACCGACCTGCTGACCAGGGACACCGACGCCGGTCCCGTCCACCTGCCCTCGACGCCCGCGGCCGCCGACGGCCCGACGCGCGAACTGCTGCGCCGGATCGGCAGCGGACACAGCCTGGAGCTGTGGCGGCTGCGTATGCCGCCGCACACCGACCTCGACGGCATCCCGCACGCGCCCGGCACCGTCGAGCACCTGCTCGTCGCCGCGGGCGAGATCACGGCCGGCCCGGACGACGACCCGCGCCTCCTCGGGCCGGGCGACCTGCTGGCCTTCGCGGGCGACCGCCCGCACCGCTATCACACCGGCGACGGCCCTGCGGACGTCACGGTCGTCATCGCCTCGCCCGTGACCGGCTGAGCCGATCAAACCGTCCACGGCCGGCCGGACCGGCCAGGAAGGACCCGCCCATGTCGTGGTTACCGCTGCTCCCCCTGCTCGGCGTCTGGATCCTGGTCGTGATGAGCCCGGGCCCCGACTTCCTCATCGTGCTCAGATACTCGGCCGGCGGGTCGCGGCGCAGCGGCGTACGCGTGGCCGCGGGCGTCGTCACCGGCATCGGAGTGTGGGCGGTCGCCGGTCTGTTCGGCGTCACCGTGCTCCTCCAGCGGTTCGAGTGGCTCTACACCGCCGCCCGCGTCGCCGGCGCGCTGTTCCTCGTCGCGTTCGGCGTCGCGACCATCCGCGCGGCCCGCAAGGAGTCATCCCAGGCCGACGACGACGCGGCGCCGGCCATCGCCGCGCACCATCCGGGCAGGCTGCGCGAGTGGCGCGCCGGGCTGCTGACCAACCTCGCCAACCCCAAGGCCCTGGTCTTCTTCGGTGCCCTGTTCGCCAGTCTGCTCCCGCACCGTACGGACCTCGTCATGCGGGCGGTCACGCTCGGCGCGATGCTGGCCGTCGCGTTCGCCTGGTTCTCCACTGTGGCCTTCCTGGCCGGCAGCCCGTGGATCACCAGGGGCTACCGGCGGCTGAGGAAGAGGCTCGACCTGCTCACCGGCGGCCTGTTCGTCGGCATGGGCGCGCTGCTCATCCCCCGCTGACGGTGCGGCACGTCAGCCGTTCGAGGAGTTCCCGGCCATGGCTGTCCACGGGGTTGTAGACGACCAGGCGCGCCCCGGGCTGGTCCGCCAGCCAGAGCGTGGTGGACGCGAGGCGGAGACGGCCGGCCACGGGGTGGCGGAAGTCCTTGATCTTGGAGGAGTTCGAGGCGACGTCGTGCCGGTCCCACAGCCGGCGGAACTCCTCGGACCGTTCGTACAGCTCGTCGACCAGAGCCTGCCAGGCGGGGTCACCGATGTGGGCGGCGAAGTTCCGGCGGAACCTGGCCACGCACTGGGTTCCGGTCTCGGTGTCGTAGCCGCCCACCAGCTCGCGTAAAGACCGCTCGGCGAACAGCAGCCACAGCATGTTGCGGCGGTGCGGAGCCAGCCGGGCGAAGTCGCCCATCAGCGTCGTGCAGGAACGGTTCCACGCCAGAAAGTCGTACCGGGCGGAGACGGCGTAGGCGGGCAGCGGATCGAGGCCGTCGAGGATGGCCGACAGCGACGCGGCGATGACCTCGTCCTCGCTGACGACGGTGGGTGCGGGCAGCCCCGCCAGGGTGAACAGATGGGCGATCTCGTCGTTGTCCAGCCGCAGCGCCCGGGCGATCGCGTCGATGACCTGGGCCGAGACGTTGATCGGCCGCCCCTGCTCCAGCCAGGTGTACCAGGTCACTCCGACGCCGGCGAGCTGGGCGACCTCCTCCCGGCGCAGGCCGGGCGCCCTGCGGCGGCCCGTGGACGGCAGCTGGGATACGTCCTCAACATCATCGACGTGTTCGTCGTCAACGTCGCGCTGCCCACTCTCTCCCGCACTCTCGGCGCCGGTCCGGCCGAGCTGGAGCTGGTGGTCGCCGGCTACACCGTCGCCTACGCCTGCCTCCTGGTCATCGGCGGGCGGCTCGGTGACGCCTTCGGACGCCGGAGACTGTTCGTCACGGGAATGGCGGGCTTCACCGTCGCCTCGGCGATCTGCGGTCTCGCGCCCAACGCCGCGCTGCTGATCGTCGCGCGGGTGCTCCAGGGCGGCGCCGCCGCCCTCATGGTGCCGCAGGTGCTGGCCACCATCCAGGTCTTCTACCAGGGCGCGGCACGCCGGCGGGCCATCGGGATCTTCGGCGCGACGCTGGGCGTCTCTGCGGCCGCCGGGCAGATCCTCGGCGGGCTGGTGGTGTCCGCCGACCTCTTCGGCCTGTCCTGGCGGCCGATCTTCCTCGTCAACATCCCGATCGGCATTCTGGGCATCCTCGCCGCCCGTCGCGTCGTCCCGGAGAGCCGCGCGCCCAAGGCCCTGTCCATCGACTGGCCGGGCACCGCCCTGCTCGCCACCACCGTCCTGCTGCTCATGCTGCCCCTGACTCTCGGCCGGGACGAGAACTGGCCGCTGTGGTGCCGGGTACTCCTGGCCGCGGCGCCGTTCGCCGCGGTCGGCTTCGCCGTCGTGCAGTCGCGTGAGGAGCGCCACGGCAAGGCACCGCTGCTGCCGCCGTCACTGCTGCGCGCCCCGAGCATGCGGCGCGGCCTGCTGACGACGCTGGCCTTCTTCCCCGCGTTCGGCGGCATGATCCTGACGACCACGGTCTCACTTCAGTACGGCATGCACCTGGGGCCTCTGGAGTCGGGCCTCACCTACATCTCCTACGCCATCGCCTTCCTGACCGCCTCGCTGCTGTGCCCCCGGCTGGTCCCCAGGTTCGGCAAGTACGTGACCGTCGCCGGCGCTCTCCTGCTCGCCGCGGGTTTCGCCATCACGGCCCTGCAGGCCTGGTCGGACTACGACGGCCTGACCCCGCTGTCGCTGGCGCCCGCGCTGGTGGTGATCGGCTTCGGTCAGGGGCTGATCGCAATCCCCCTGACCGGCCTGGTCCTCACCGGCGTCCCTCCGGAACGGGCCGGCGTCGCCGGCGGCGTGCTGACCACCACCCAGCAGACCGCGACAGCGCTGGGCGTCGCGGGCATCGGCACCCTGTTCTTCTCGGTGGCCGCCGGACACGGGTTCGGCTCCGCCACCGTCACCGCGGAACTCGTCGAGGCCGCCCTCGCGCTGGTCACCGCCGTAGCCGCCTGCACCCTCCCGAGGCGCCAGTCGTGAGGTCCGCCTCCCCTTCGGGTGGGCCGGTCAGGCGGTGAGGCGGTCGATCACCAGCGGGAGCAGCTCGGCGCCGTCCCGGTCGCCGATCTCGTACGCGCCCTCCAGAGCCTGGAGGGCCCGGTCGAACCTGGCGGCCTCGTCGGCGTACAGGGTCATCAGCGGGGCTCCGGCGCGGACCGTCTCGCCGGGCTTGGCGTGCAGGACGATCCCGGCGCCGGCCGACACGGGGTCCTCCTTGCGGGCCCGTCCGGCCCCGAGCCGCCAGGCGGCCACGCCGACCTTGAGCGCGTCGAGCGTGCGCAGCGTACCCGAGGCGGGGGCGACGACCACGGCCGACTCGGCGGCCGTCGGCAGCGGCGCGTCCGGGTCGCCGCCCTGAGCGGCGATCATGCGCCGCCAGGCGTCCATCGCCGAGCCGTCCTTCAGCGCCTCCTCGGGGTCCCTGGCGCCCGGGACGGCGGCGGCCTCCAGCATCTCCCTGGCCAGCCGTACGGTGAGTTCGACCACGTCGGCGGGGCCGCCGCCGGCGAGCACCTCGACGGCCTCCTCGACCTCCAGCGCGTTGCCCACCTTCAGGCCCAGCGGCCGGTCCATCGCGGTCAGCAGGGCGACCGTGCGCACCCCGGCGTCGGTGCCGAGCTCGACCATCGTCCGGGCCAGCTCCCGGGCGTCGTCCACGTTCTTCATGAACGCGCCCGAGCCGGCCTTCACGTCGAGCACGAGCGACCCCGTGCCCTCGGCGATCTTCTTGGACATGATCGAGGAGGCGATCAGCGGGATCGACTCGACCGTGCCGGTGACGTCGCGCAGCGCGTAGAGCTTCTTGTCGGCGGGCGCGAGGCCAGCGCCCGCCGCGCAGACGACCGCCCCGGCCGAGCCGATCACGGCGAGCATCTCGTCGTTCGACAGCGACGCCCGCCAGCCGGGGATCGACTCCAGCTTGTCCAGCGTGCCGCCGGTGTGCCCGAGACCCCGTCCGGACAGCTGCGGCACGTACGCGCCGCAGGCGGCGACCAGCGGAGCCAGCGGCAAAGTGATCTTGTCGCCGACCCCGCCCGTGGAGTGCTTGTCGGCCGTGGGCCGGTCGAGGGAGGACCAGTCCATCCGCTCCCCCGACCTGATCATGGCCTGGGTCCAGTCCGCGATCTCCCTGCGGTTCATGCCGTTGAGCAGGATCGCCATCAGCAGCGCCGACATCTGCTCGTCGGCCACCTCGCCCCGTGTGTACGCGCCGATCACCCAGTCGATCTGGGCGGTCGACAGCTCACCCCGGTCGCGCTTGACGGTGATGACCTCGATCGCGTCGAACCCCACGCTTCCCCCTTTATTGCGACAGATCGTCGGGCCCGAAGGCGAACGGCAGGAAGTCGGCCATCCGCATCGGCCCGTCGGGCGTCTCCACCAGCAGCTCGGCGCCGCCGTGCTCGAACAGCAGCTGACGGCAGCGGCCGCACGGCATCAGCAGCTCGCCGTGGCCGTCCACGCACGTGAAGGCAACCAGCCTGCCGCCGCCGCCCGCGTGCAGCGCCGAGACCAGCCCGCACTCGGCGCACAACCCCACGCCGTACGACGCGTTCTCCACGTTGCAGCCGGTCACGACACGGCCGTCGTCGACCAGCGCCGCGGCTCCCACGGGAAACTTCGAGTACGGCGCGTACGCGTGGGTCATGGCCTCGCGGGCCGCGACCCGCAGCGCCTCCCAGTCGATGCTCATTTCGCCTGCCCCCTTCGATACGGAACGCCGTCGGCCGCCGGCATGCGCAGGCGTTGTGAGGCCAGCGACAACACCAGCAGCGTGGTCAGGTGGGGGGTGAACGAGGTGAACTGCTCCGGCACGGTGTCCGTCACGGCGAACACCACGAACACCGCGATCGCCACGACCCCGGTGATCAGTGCCGCGCCGCCGCGCCGCTGCCGTACGAGCTGGTAGACCGCCACGGCGACGAGCAGCAAGGCGACGACGAGCAGCAGCGCGTGCACGGAGATGCCGCCCTGCCGGAGCTGGAGCGCGTCGGTGTAGCCGAACAGCGCCGCGCCACCGGCGAGCCCGCCGGGACGCCAGTTGCCGAAGATCATGGCGGCGAGGCCGATGTAGCCGCGTCCGCCCGTCTGCCCGTCGCGGTAGATCCCCGCGGCCACCAGCGACAGGAACGCGCCGCCGAGCCCGGCGAGCACGCCGGAGACGATCACGGCGGCCCACTTGTACAGGTAGACGTTGACGCCCAGCGACTCCGCCGCGACCGGACGCTCGCCGCACGCCCGCAGGCGCAGGCCGAACGGCGTGCGCCACAGGATGTAGAACGACAGCGGGACCAGCAGGATCGCCAGGATCGTGAACCAGGACACGCCCTGGGTGATGCCCCGCAGCACGCCCGCGAAGTCCGACAGCACGAACCAGTGCTTGGCCTCGACGGTCCGCAGCGGATCGTCGAGGAAGCCCAGGCTCACCGTGCCCATCTTGGGCAGCGGCGGCGAGTTCTTCGTCCCGCCGCCCGGCATGCCGTCGAAGACGAGCTGGGACAGGTACTGGGTGAAGCCGACGCCGACGATGTTGATCGCCACGCCGGAGATGATGTGGTCGACGCCGAAGGTCACGGTCGCGACGGCGTGGATCGCCGCACCCAGCGCCCCGCCGACGGCGCCGGCGACCACGCCCGCCCAGGGGCTGTGGAACTGGAGGGCGCCCCAGGCCCCGAACCAGGTGCCGAGCACCATCATGCCTTCGAGGCCGATGTTGACCACGCCGGCCCGTTCCGACCACAGGCCGCCGAGACCGGCGAGCCCGATCGGCACGGCGAGGCCGAGCGCGGCGCTGACCGTGCCCGCCGAGGTGATGTCGTTCGCCCCGGTCACCAGCCGCGCGACCGACAGCAGCACCACGAGCCCGGCCAGGCCGAGCAGGAGCACCGGCCCCGACAGCCGGAAGCGCCGCGCCGGGGGCGCCTCGACCGGGCGGTCGACCGGGAGGTCCGTCGCCGTCATGCCGTCTCCTCGATTCCGTCCGGCCCTGTCATGCCGTCGCCTCCGCCTTCGGCGCCTCCTGTGGCGCGGCGAGCTCGCGGCTGACCCTGCGCTGCTCCGCGACGATCCGGTAGCGGTGGACCAGCTCGTACGCGATGATCACGGAGAGCACGACGACGCCCTGCATGATCTGGACGATCTCCTTGGAGATGTCGAGCAGCTGGAGCTGGTTGGACGAGTTGTCCAGGAAGCTCCACAGCAGCGCGCCGACCGCCATGCCGATCGGGTTGTTGCGGCCGAGCAGGGCGATCGCGATGCCCGTGAAGCCGAGGCCGGCCGGGAAGTTGTTGCTGTACTTGTAGGAGGCGCCGAGCAGCTCGGGCATGCCGATCAAACCGGCGACCGCCCCCGACATGACCATCGTGACGACGATCATCTTCTTCACGCTGACGCCGCTGGCCACCGCCGCGGACTCGGACTTGCCGGTCGCCCGCAGCTCGAAGCCGAACCGGGTGCGGTTGAGCACCACCCAGTACGCGACGCCGAGCAGGACCGCGACCACGATGAACCCGTTGACCAGCACCGGCGTGCCGGCGATGAGCGGGATGCCCGGCATGTGCGCGTCGTCGGGGATCGGCCTGGTGCCGAGGTCGTTGCCGGTCAGCACGCCGAAGTGCTCGCTGACCAGCCACGACCCGAGGCCGGTGGCGATCGCGTTCAGCATGATGGTCGAGATGACCTCGCTCACGCCCCGGTACACCCGCAGCAGCCCGGCGATCGCGGCCCACAGGGCGCCGACGACCACCGCGACGACGATCACGAGGACGATGTTGAGCACCCCGGGCACCACGGCGGCGCCGCCGAGCCCGGCGGCGACCACGGCCGCGAGCCGGTACTGACCGTCCACCCCGATGTTGAAGAGGTTCATCCGGAAGCCGACGGCCACCGCGAGCGCGGAGATGTAGTACATGACCCCGGTGTTGAGGATCATGGCCATCGACCGCGGCTGGGTGCCGTAGTCCGCGAGGGTGGTGAACGCCTCCACGGGCGCCTTGCCCGCGACGAGCAGGACCACCGAGGTGATCAGGACCGCGAAGACGACCGCGATGACCGGCGCGGCGACGGCGAGCCAGCCGCCCAGCCGCACCCGGCCGAGCACCCGGTCGAGGAACCCGTTCATACCGTCTCCTCCCCGGCACCGGTCATCGCCGAGCCCAGTTGCTCGGGGGTCACGTTCGCGGGATCGACGTCGGCGACGATCCTGCCGCGCAGGATCACCTTGAGCGTGTCGGACAGCCCGATCAGCTCGTCGAGGTCCGCGGAGATCAGCAGCACGGCCAGCCCGGCGGCGCGCGCGGTGCGCAGGTGGTCCCAGATGGCCGCCTGCGCGCCGATGTCCACGCCCCGGGTGGGGTGGCTGGCGATGAGCAGCACGGGGTCGCCGCTCATCTCCCGCCCGACGATCAGCTTCTGCTGGTTGCCGCCGGACAGCGTGGCCGCGTCCACGTCGATGCCGGGGGTGCGCACGTCGTACTCCTCGACGATGCGCCGCGTGTCGGCCCGCGCGCCGGCGCGGTCGATCCACGGGCCCTTGACGTTGGGCCGGCGGGTCTGGTGGCCGAGGATGCGGTTCTCCCAGAGCGGCGACTCCAGCAGCAGGCCGTGCCTGTGGCGGTCCTCGGGGATGTAGCCGATGCCGCCCGCGCGCCGCCTGAGCGTCGACCACTGGGAGATGTCGGCGCCGCCGAGCGTGAGCGCGCCCGCCTCGCAGGGGCGCATGCCCATGATCGCCTCGACGAGTTCCGCCTGGCCGTTGCCCTCGACGCCCGCGATGCCGAGCACCTCGCCCTTGTGGATGTCGAAGCTCACGTTCTCGACCACCGGACGCCCGTCGCCGGTGCGCACGGTCAGGTCGCGTACGGACAGGGCGACGACGTCGGTGACGGTCGACTCGCGGGTCTCGGGGCTGGGCAGCTCGCTGCCGACCATGAGCTCGGCGAGCTTGCGTGAGGTCACGTCCTTGGGGTTCACGGTCGCCACGGTGGTCCCGCGCCGGATGACGGTGATCTCGTCGGCGACTCGCAGGACCTCGTCCAGCTTGTGGGAGATGAACAGGATCGTCAGCCCCTCGCGGACCAGGCCGCGCAGGTTGTCGAACAGCTCGTCCACCTCGTGGGGTACGAGCACGGCGGTCGGCTCGTCCAGGATCAGGATGCGGGCGCCCCGATAGAGCACCTTCAGGATCTCCACCCGCTGCCGGTCGCCGACCCCCAGGTCCTCGACCGGCACGTCCGGCCGTACGCCCAGGCCGTACGCGTCGGAGATCTCCTTGATCTTCTTACGCGCGGCGGCGAAGTCGAGGGCGAGGCCGCCTCGGCGCGGCTCGCTGCCCAGAACCACGTTCTCCAGCACGGTCAGGTTGTCGGCCAGCATGAAGTGCTGGTGGACCATGCCGATGCCCGCGGAGATGGCGTCGGCGGGGGTGTGGAAGCCCACGGGCGACCCGTTGACGCGGATCTCGCCCTCGTCGGGGCGCTGCATCCCGTACAGGATCTTCATCAGTGTGGACTTCCCCGCGCCGTTCTCGCCGACGATGGCGTGGATGTGCCCTTTGGCGACGCGGAGGTGGATGTCGCTGTTGGCGACGACTCCCGGGAACCTCTTGGTGATCCCGGTGAGTTCTACTGCGGGTTCCGTAACGGTCGCGGCGGTAATGTCGGCCTCCTCCTCGCGGAGTGCCCGGTGACGGTCAAGTGATAGTGAGAGTAGAGCAAAGGGCCCGGGGCGGGTGCCTCCGGGCCCCTCGATTACGCAGGTCAGGACGTCGGGACCGTGATCTCGCCGCTAATGATCTTCTGCTTGTACTCGTCGATCTTCGACTTGATGTCGTCGATCTTGCCGCCGGTCGTGGAGTAGTCCACGCCGCCCGCCTTGAGGTCGTAGACCGACGGGCCCGACTTGACCGCGCCGGTGGTGAAGTTCTTCAGGAAGTCGAAGACCGCCACGTCGACCTTCTTGATCATCGAGGTGATGATCACGTCCTTGAAGTCGGCGTACGCCGGGAGCGCCGCCTGGTCGGAGTCGACGCCGATCGCCATCGCGTTCGCGGCCTTGGCCGCCTCGAAGACACCCGCGCCCGAACCGCCGGCCGCCTGGTAGACCACGTCCGCGCCGGCGTCGTACATGCCCTGCGCGGCCGTCTTGCCCTTGGCCGGGTCACCGAAGCCGCCGAAGTCCGGGGGCTGGGTGAGGTACTTGCTCTGGATCTTGATGTCCGGCTTGACGGCCTTCGCGCCGGCCTTGAAGCCCGCCTCGAACTTGTGGATCAGCGGCACGTCGACGCCGCCCACGAAGCCGACGTTGCCCTTCTCGGACTTCAGCGCAGCCGCGACCCCGACGAGGAACGACCCCTGCTCCTCGGCGAACATCAGATTCGTGATGTTGTCGCCCTTGGCCGCGTCGTCGTCCACGATGGCGAACTTGACGTCGGGGAACTCCTTGGCGACCTTCGCCACGGAGCCGGAGTAGGCGAAGCCCACTGCGATGACCGGGTTGTAACCCCCGGAGGCGAGCAGGCGCAGCCGCTCCTCCTTCTGAGCGTCGGTCTCGCCCTGGGTGGCCTCCAGCTCCTTCTTCTCGACCTTGAGCTCCGACTCGGCCTTGTCCAGGCCGGCCGCGGCCGCGTCGTTGAAGGAACCGTCGCCGCGGCCACCGATGTCGTATGCCAGGCCGACCTTGACCTGCGCGGCGGCGGGCGCGGAGGACGCGCCGGCCGAAGCTCCGGTCGTGGTGGTGTCGTCGCTACCCCCACACGCGGCGGCGGCCATGAGCAAGGCGCCGCCCGCGGTGGCGGCGGCCAGTCTGATAACTCGATTGTGGAGCAAGGTCGTGACTCCCCTTCCGTTCCCCGCCCGTCTGACTCTCGTCGCACGCACGCAGGAACGCACGGCAACCCTGCACGGAAGATAGTTGTTTGACCTGCATAGACCAAACCCGCACACCAGTCCGCAACATGTCCGTTATTGAGCCCAGTCCACACCGTGACCAGGGTGTCAGCCTGGGGAAACCTTGACCCTGCCGTGGATGATCTCCTGCTTGAGCTGCTCCAGGCGCGGCTGGATGTCGGTGATGTGGCCGCCGGTGAGGCTGTAGTCGACGCCGCCGAGCTTCAGGTCGTACACGACCCGGCCACTGGTGACGGTCTGGTCGGCGACGTCGGCGAGGTAGTCGTAGACCGCGACGTCGATCCTTTTGATCATCGAGGTCAGGATCACGTCGCGCACGGCCGGGTCGGCGCTCTTGGCCTGGTCGTAGTCGACGCCGATGGCCCACGCCCCTGCCTTCTTCGCCGCGCGGAACACCCCGGCCCCCGAGGCCCCGGCCACCTGGTAGACCACGTCGGCGCCCGCCCGGTACATGCGCCGAGCGGCCCGCCGCGCCTTGTCCGGCCGCTCGAATCCGCTGAGGTCGTGCGGGTCCGTGAGGTAGGCGATCCTGATCCGCGTCCGCGGGTTCACGTGCTTCACGCCCTGGACGTAGCCGACCTCGAACTTCCTGACCAGCGGCGACCGGTTGCCCCCGACGAAGCCGACGTCGCCGGTGCGGGACTTCATCGCCGCCGCCGCGCCCATCAGGAACGAGCCCTGCTCGGAGGCGAACAGCAGGTTGGTGATGTTGGGACCGGACACCGTCGGCTCGTCCACGATCGCGAACCGTGTCCTGGGGAACTTCGGGGCGATCCGCGCCAGCGCCGGCGCGTACGAGTAGCCGACGGCGATGATCGGGTCGTAGCCGGCCTCGGCGAGCGCCCGCACCCGCTCCACCTTCCGGACGGCGGGCTCGCCCGGCGCGGCCTCGACCTCCCGCACCTGCAGGCCGCTCAGGTTGCGCTTGGCCTCGTCGACTCCGGCGGCCGCGGCGTCGTTGTACGACTTGTCGCCCCGTCCGCCGATGTCGTACACGAGCCCGACCCGCAGCGGGCGGGTGGGCGGCGACGTCGTACTCACCCTGCCGCCGCATCCCGCGGCGGCGGTCACGGCGACGGCGACGACGCCCGCCATCACCGCCCGGAAAGCCCGCAATCGGACCTCCAACCCGGAATGGTGGTCCCACGATCCGCGATACCCGCTGTGCGCACGGGAGAACGCGCCACACAAAACGCTCTGACAGATTTATCCCATTTGAGTCAATTCGTGCGGGTAAGGGATCCCGAGTATCGGGCGTCCTGTTCCCCCGCGCGTGTCACCTCGAAGTCGGCCGCGCTCTCGCCCCGCCAGGTGATCGAGACGCTTCCGGGATAACAGGCGTCGCCCTTCACCTGGTCGAGGGTCAGCACGAGCACATCGCCCGGCCCGCTCGCGGGGGTGAGACGGCCGGAGCAGTGCAGGTCGGCGCCCCACCTCATCCGCGCCGGGGAGGCCAGCCGGATTTCGACCGGGAAGACGCGGCCGGCCGAGGGATAGCGGGCGGCGCCCGTCCACGTCCCGTCCAGGCGCCCGGGTTCGCGGTCCTTCAGCACCCACGCGACGCCCGCCGCGACGCCCACCGCGACCAGGACGGCGAGCGAGGCGACCAGCGCGACCACACGCGCCCGCCCGCGACGGCGCCCACCGGTCCCGGCGCGCTCCGTCGGCCCGTCCACCACGGCGCCCTCGGGTCCGGGCGGCACTGGTCCGGGCGGCGCCGGACCCGGCCGCGTCGGGGATCGGTCGAGCAGGGCGCTCAGCACCTGTCCGGCGTCCGGCCGGTCGGCGGGCTCCGCGGCCAGGCACGCCACGACGAGGTCTTTCAGCAGGCCGGTGAGCGGCCCGAGGTCCGGCGTGCCGTACAGGATGCGGGCCATGACGGCCGCGTACGTGTCTCCGGCGTAGGCGTGCCGCCCGCTCGCCGCGTAGACGAGCGTGAGCGCCCAGCAGAACACGTCCGCCGGCGGCCCGGCCGGTCGTCCTTCGAGCTGCTCGGGCGCGATGTAGGCCGGGGTGCCGACCGGATTCCCGGTCGTCGCGGTGGCGTCGGCGAGCCGGGAGATACCGAAGTCGACGACCCGCAGCCCGTCCGAGCCCAGGAGCACGTTGCCCGGCTTGAAGTCGCGGTGGACGACCCCCGCCCGGTGGATCGCGGCGAGCGCGGTGGCCGTCCCCACGGCGATCCGGTCGAGGTCGCCGCCCGTCCGCGGGCCCGCCGCCGTCACGTGCTCGCGTAACGACGGGCCGTCGACGTACTCGCTCACGATGTACGGCCGGTCGCCGTCGAGGTCGGCATCGAGGACCTGGGCGGTGCAGAAGGGCGCGACCCGGCGCACCGCCTCGATCTCACGGGCGAAGGCGCGCCGGGCGGAGGTGTCGTCGAGCCGCGCGTGCAGGAGCTTCACGGCCACCGGCCCGCCCGACGCGCCGGCGCCGCGGAAGACGATCCCCTGGCCGCCCACGCCCAGGCGTCCGTCAAGGCGGTAGTTCCCGAGGCGGCGGGGATCCTCGGGACGCAGGGGGGAGACGTCGGGCATGGCGGCGTACGGCTCAGCGGGCTCGGCCGGTTGGGTGAACGCGGTTCAGCGGGCGCCGCCCCACAGCGCGGTCAGCGCGGTGGCGGCGAGGACCTTGACGCCGATCCCGATCGCCCGCTCGTCCACGTCGAACTGCGGCCGGTGGATGTCGACCTCGTCGACGGCGCCCACCGGCCGGGTGCCCAGCCGGGCGAGCGCGCCGGGCACCGACTCGAGGTACCAGGAGAAGTCCTCACCACCGAGGCTCTGCGGCGTGGGCACGGCCGCCCCCTCGCCGATGATCTGGGTGACCGCGTCGTGCAGCATCTGGATGCTGGTGGCCTCGTTGACCGTGGGCGGCGTGCCGCGCCGGTAGTCGATCTCGGCGTCCACGCCGTACGCGCCGGCCACCGAGTCGAGCAGGGCCTTGACCAGGTCGGGGGCCTGGTGCCAGGCGTCCTCGTCGAGCGACCTGACCGTGCCCTGGGCGACCCCGACGTCCGGGATCGCGTTGGCCACGGACCCGGCGGAGATCTGGCCCCACACGAGGCTGAGGCTGGAGCGGGGGTCCACGCGCCGCGAGAGCGCGGCCGGCAACTCGGTGACGATCTTGCTGAGCGCGTAGACGAGGTCCACGGTCAGGTGCGGCCGGGCGGTGTGCCCGCCCGGGCCCGCGACGCGGATGCGCAGGCTGTCGCAGGACCCGGTGATCGGGCCGGTCCGCAGGCCGACGTGACCGACGTCGAGGCGGGGATCGCAGTGCACCGCGAAGATGCGGTCGACCTCGGTGAGGCCGCCGTCGCGCATGACCTCAAGCGCGCCGCCCGCGACCTCCTCGGCGGGCTGGAAGATCAGCCGCACCCGGCCGGGGAGCGCTCCCGCGTCGGCCTGCGACGCCAGGAAGAGCCCGGCGCCGACGACGATCGCCGTGTGCACGTCATGGCCGCAGGCGTGGCACGCGTTCGGGTTCGTGGAGCGGTAGGGAACGTCCTTCTCGTCCTCCATCGGCAGCGCGTCGATGTCGGCGCGCAGGGCGACCGTAGGGCCCTCGTCCCGGCCGAGGTCCACCCACAGTCCGGTGCCACGCGACAGCGGGTGCGGGGTGAGCCCGGCGTCCGTCAGCCGCTCAGCGATCTTCTCGGTCGTGCGATGCTCGCTGAAGGCGATCTCCGGGTGTGCGTGTACGTCGCGCCGGAACTCGATCAGCTCATCGTTGTGCTCGCGAAGGAATTCCGCCAACTGTCCGGCCAGGTCGTTGCTTCCCGGCACGGCCGCGTCCGGCGTAGCGAGCTTCGATGAGGTGGCCACGGGTCTTTCCCTTCTCCGGCGCGCCGTCCCGCCACGGATCGCCGGATCGTCCATATGATCACGAAAAGTCACGAAAAAGCCCAAAAGGGTCGAGCGGGCGTGCCTCGCCTCCACCGACCCTTCATTCACAATCCTTCCATGCCGCGACCCTCCGATACGGCGGATTGCCCAGTATTTACACCGGCCTCCGCACGTTGTCAGAACTGAGGCACTGTTACCGGACATATCAGGCCTACCCCGTCAGGCGCCCGATTGTCCGATCTCACGATTGGGGTTCGAGGTGACGAACCTGTCCTCGGCGAGCTCGATGACCGTGGCGTCGACCACGTCCTGGAGGGTCCCTCCGTCGGCGAGGATCGCCCGCTGGCGCTCGGATGAGCTCCCCTGCTCCAGCACCTCGGTCACGACCGCCAGTTCGTCGGCACAGCCGAGCCGCTCGGCGACGGGTTCGAGTTCACGCTGAAGTTCATACAATACGTCGCGCATCGGCGCCGTGGAGCCATGGTCGTCGGTGATGACGTCCGCGTCGAGGCCGTAGCGCGTGGCGCGCCACTTGTTGTCGCGCACCACCCACGCCGCCGGATGCGGCAGCTTGTATCCCCGGTCGATCTGCTGATCGAACTGCTGCACGAGGCACTGGGACAGCGCGGCCACCATGCCCACCTCGCGCGGCGTCGGGATGCCGTCGAACATCCGGATCTCGATCGTGCCGAAGTCGGGATGCGGCCGGATGTCCCACCACACCTCCTTGATGCTGCGGATCGTGCCCGCCCGCAGCAGCGTGTCCATGTACTCCTCGAACTCGGTCCAGTCGGCCAGCAGGTGCGGCGGCCCGGCCGTGGGCAGTGAGCCGAAGACGATGGCCCGGCTCGACGCCAGCCCGGTGTCCTGCCCGCCCCAATAGGGGCTGGAGGAGGTGAGCGCGAGGAAGTGCGGCAGGTAGGCCGCGAGGGCGTTGACGATCGGAATGACCTTGTCCCGCTCCTTGACCCCCACGTGGACGTGCACGCCGAACGTCTGGATCCGCCAGGCGAGCCACTGCAGGTCCTCGACCAGCTCCACGTAGCGCTGGCTCGGCGCGTAGACCGCGTCGCGCCAGTCGCTGATCGCGTGGGTTCCCGTGCAGGCGAGCCCGATGCCGCGCGGCTCGACGGCCTCGGTCAGCCGGCCGATGCTCTTCTTCAGGTCCTGCACCGCCTCGGCCACCGTGTGGCAGACGTCGGTGATGATCTCGACCTGCGACTGCATGAGCTCGTGCATGGCCTTGGGCCGCTGCCCCTCACTGAGGTCGGGAACCGCGGCGAGCACCTCCTTGGCGTCCTGGCGGAGATGACGCGTATGCCGGTCGACGAGCTGAAGCTCCCACTCGACGCCGAGGGTCGCGCCACGCGAGGGGTTGAAGTCGATCGTCAAAGCTTGCCTCCATCACGTTCGGTCCCTGTGGACCCTCAGGTCACAGGGGACAAGGTCCTTCCAGGCTCAGGCCCTACCCTTCATCCATCCCCGCACGCCGACCGCCCCGAGCGCCAGTGCCAGGAGGATGTTCACCGCGATGAGTACGCCGTGGACGACGTAGAAGGAAGTCTCGTGCCCGTCGGCGAGGTTGAAGCCGAGGTTGATCCATTCGAAGATCATGAAAGCGGCGAGTGCCACGAGAAAGATCGATACACGTCTCGTCATGCACACAGTATCGGGCGGCCACCTGCGTGGCCCTGTGGCATATGGGGCATATGTCGCTTCATGCGAAGGCAGTCAAGGCTAGGCTGAGCGACCTATGGGGACGAACCTGCGGGCTCTCGCCGCGACCGTGACGACGGCGGGAGTGCTGACGACGGCGCTGCTCGGCGCCCCTCGCGCCGCGGGCGCGCGGGCCGTGCCGGACCTGACGCCGCGGGAGACCGGCATGGCGGCGACGGGGAACGGGACGGTGGGCGGGGACCTGCTCGCCGGCCACGGGATCATCCGGCCCGCCGGGATCAAAGCCCCGCCCAAGACCGAGGCCAGCGCGTACGTCGTGGCCGACGCCGACACCGGCGCGGTGCTCGCGGCCAAGGACCCGCACGGGCACTACCTGCCCGCGAGCACGCTCAAGACGCTGACGGCCGTCACGCTGATCCCCAAGCTCGACAAGAACCGCAAGATCAAGCCGAGCGACGAGGCGTGCAACGTGGAGGGCAGCGCCGTCGGCATCGTCCCCGAGCCGATCTACAAAATCGACGACCTCATGCGGGCGCTCCTCATGGTGTCCGCCAACGACGCCGCGGTCGCGCTCGCCGAGGCGAACGGCGGCCTGAAGAAGACGCTCGCCGACATGAACACCGAGGCGCGCAAGCTCCAGGCGTACGACACGGTGGCCAAGACGCCGAACGGCCTGGACGCCCCGGGCCAGCGCAGCTCGGCCTACGACCTCGCCCTGATCGCGCGGGCCGGGCTGGCGATCCCGGACTTCCGCGAGTACATCAGCACGAAGGTCGCCAAGTTCCCCGCGCCCAAGGACTACCTGAAGAAGAAAAAGAAGAAGCGCGGCGACGACTCCGAGGCCAGCGAGTCTCCCGCGCCCGCCTACTACGAGATGGCCAACCACAACCGGCTCCTGGGCAGCTACAAGGGCATGCTCGGCGTCAAGAACGGCTGGACGTCCAAGGCCCTGGGCAGCTTCGTGGGGGCGGCCCGGCGTGACGGCCACACCATCCTCGTCGTGATCATGCATCACCCCGGCGGTTTCTGGGAGGAGGTCGGCAAGCTGCTCGACTGGGGCTTCGCCGCGAGGGGCAAGGCGGCCCCCGTGGGCCAGTTGGTCGGCCCGGCGCCCGATCCCAAGCCTTCCTCCTCTCCCCTGGCCGTACGGCCCTCCGCGACGCCGGGCGCGGCCGACGCGGCCAAGGCGCGCGGAGAGGACTCCGCCTCGAAGGGTGCGGGCGTGACCACCCCCTTGCTGATCGGCGGCGGCGCCCTCGTGGTCCTCGCCCTCGGCGCGTACGGTCTGCGCCGGCGCGGCCGCAGGGACACGGCCGCCTAGAGCCCAGGAACACGGCCGCCTAGGCCGCCGCGACACCGCCGCAGGCGGCGCGCATGCATGCCGTCCCAGACCCGGCCGTCAGCCGCGCCGTCCCCCCGGCGTTCGGCGCCGGCGGGCGGAAAAAGGGTTGCGCGGGGTGCGGCCCCGGGCTGTAGCGTGCGAGAACCGTGACATCACGCGAGGAGGTGAGACCCATGAACGCTGTATCGATGTGGGTGCTCCCCCTCGTCTTCACGGTCGGGCGATCGACGTAGGGGTCGCCGGGAGCGCCGTGGTGACAAGGCACTCCCCGAAGGACAAATCTGTGCACTCTCTTCGATTCACCGGCGAGACCTCGTCGAACGGCGTCGTCGAACGCGATTTCATCCTGAACGCCCCGCTGAACGGCACCGTGAACGAGATCCCCGGCGTGCTCTGGTCGCCCGCGTCCGGCGGCGAGCGAGCTCCGCTGGTGTTGATGGGGCACGGCGGCGGCAACCACAAGAAGCATCCGGCGATGGCGGGCCGTGCGCACCTCCTCGTGACCGGCTGCGGCTTCCACGTCGCCGTCATCGACGCGCCCGGTCACGGCGACAGGCCCCCCACCGCCCACGACGAGCAGGAGATCGCCGAGCTGTTCCGGGCGAGGGCGGCGGGCGAGCCGGAAGGCCCGATCGTCGTCCGGTACAACGCCCATCTGGCCCGGCAGGCCGTGCCGGAATGGCGCGCGACCCTGGACGCGCTCCAGGAACTGCCGGAGATCCGCGCCGAAGGGCCGGTCGGCTACTTCGGCCTGAACATGGGCACCGCTATCGGCGTGCCGCTGGCAGCGGCCGAGCCCAGGATCACGGCCGCGGTCTTCGGCCTCCACTGGCCCGATCTCCTGGTCGAGACGGCGAGGCTGATCACCATCCCGATCGAGTTCGTGCTGCAGTGGGACGACGAGCACATCCCGCGCGAGTCCGGTCTGGCGTTGTTCGACGCCTTCGCCTCGAAGGAGAAGACACTGCACGCCAACGCGGGCAGGCACAAGGAGACGCCCAGGTTCGAGGCCGACAGCGCGGTGCGGTTCCTCGCCCGCCATCTCGGCCGGGCCGGCACGGCGCCGGCCTGACCTGACAGGTGCCGGCGCCCGGCCGCGGGCGCCGGCGCCCCCGGGGGCACGCGCCAGGTCGTGTCTGACAAATCATGGCCCTGCTGCGCGGGGCCCAGGCGGCGCCTCGCTGCGTTGTCGCCCCACCCACGAAAATCCCTCGCAGGCTCAGGATTTCCCTGGGGCCCGGGAAAGACGCCCGGCTCCGCTATGGCCTCCTCCTCCGCCTTGCGATGCATCCACCTGGATCCCCGCTCGCGACGGGCAGCATTTGTCAGACACTCCCTAGTAGTGCTTTGTTAGGTCAGCCTTTTGTGGCTGGTCGGCATCGGGGTGTAGTGGTGCGATGCGGGCGTGACCCCCGAGCACCTCGCGCATGTCCGGCAGCAACTGGAGTCCTTCGCCGCGGAGA